>JBBQJI010000002.1:0-255880 GCA_038325765.1 Nannocystales bacterium | reverse complement strand
TATTCCGCACTCCACCTTTTATTCTGGTGGAACCAGTCATTTCACGCTCGAAGGCTGCCTGATGGCACGGTGAAGGTCCTGGTCGAGGGCAAGTCGCGCGCGCGCATCGATCGCTTCGTGCCGAACGAAGAGTTCTTCCTGTGCGAAATCGAGCCAGTCGACGAGGTCTCTCAGTCGTCCATCGAAGTCGAAGCGCTGATGCGCTCCGTGCAGACGACGTTCGAGAGCTACGTCAAGCTCAACAAGCGTATCCCTCCCGAAATGCTGATGACGGTGCAAACCATCGACGACGCCGCGCGGCTCGCCGACACGATCGTCGTGCATCTGTCGTCCATCAAGCTGAACGACCGCCAGGAGATCCTCGAGACCACTGACCCGGTCAAGCGTTTGGAGCGGCTGTACGAGCTGATGAACGCCGAGATTGAGATCCTGCAGGTGGAGAAGAAGATCCGCTCGCGCGTCAAGAAGCAGATGGAGAAGACGCAGAAGGAGTACTACCTAAACGAGCAGATGCAGGCCATCCAGAAAGAGCTGGGTGAGCGCGACGAGTTCAAGAACGAGATTCAAGAGCTCGAAGACAAGATCAAGAACAAGAAGATGTCGAAGGAGGCGCACACCAAGGTTCGCAAGGAGCTCAAGAAGCTCAAGATGATGAGCCCGATGAGCGCCGAGGCGACCGTCGTGCGCAACTACATCGACGTGGTCCTGGCTCTGCCGTGGGTCGACCGCACCGAGGACAAGCTCGACGTCGAGGAGGCCGAGAAGATCCTCGACGAGGACCACTACGGCCTCGAGAAGCCCAAGCAGCGCATCATCGAGTACCTCGCGGTGCAGAAGCTGGTGAAGAAGATCCGCGGGCCGATCCTGTGTCTGGTGGGCCCGCCGGGCGTGGGCAAGACATCGCTGGCCAAGAGCGTCGCGCGGGCGACCGGCCGCAAGTTCGTACGCATCAGCCTGGGTGGCGTGCGCGACGAGGCCGAGATCCGCGGCCATCGGCGCACCTACATCGGCGCGATGCCGGGCAAGATCATCCACGGCCTGCGCAAGGCCGGCTCGAGCAACCCGGTGTTCCTGCTCGACGAGATCGACAAGATGTCGATGGACTTCCGCGGCGATCCGTCGGCGGCGATGCTCGAGGTCCTCGACCCCGAGCAGAACTTCGCGTTCGTCGATCACTTCTTGGACCTCGACTACGACCTGTCCGAGGTCCTGTTCCTGTGCACGGCGAACTCCTTGCACAGCATCCCGCTCCCGCTGCGCGACCGCATGGAGATCATCGAGCTCAGCGGGTACACCGACGAGGACAAGCTCAAGATCGCGAAGCAGTATCTGATCCCCAAGCAGACCGAGCAGAACGGCCTCGAAGGCGTCGACATCCAGATGAGCGACTCGGCGGTCAAGGAACTCATCAACCACTACACCAAGGAGGCCGGCGTCCGTTCGCTCGAGCGCGAGACCGCCGCCGTGCTCCGCAAGATCGCCCGCGAGTACGTCAAGGATCCGCGCAAGGTGCAGAGCTTCAAGGTCGACGGCAAGTACGTCCAGAAGCTGCTCGGGCCCCGCAAGTACCGCTTCAACCGCGCCGAGGAGCAGGACAGCATCGGCATGGTCAACGGCCTGGCGTACACCGCCTTCGGCGGCGACCTGCTGCCGGTCGAGACCACGGTCACCTCGGGCAAGGGCAAGGTCACCCTGACCGGTCAGCTCGGCGACGTGATCAAGGAGTCGGCCCACGCCGCGGTGACGTACGTGCGCGCGCGCTGCCTCGCGCTCGGGCTCGATCCCGACTTCCACGAGAACGTCGATTTCCACGTCCACTTCCCCGAGGGCGCGGTGCCCAAGGACGGCCCGTCCGCGGGCGTGACCATCGTGACCTGCCTGGTCTCGGCGCTGCTCCGGGTGCCGGTGCGCAAGGACGTGGCGATGACCGGCGAGATCAACCTGCGCGGCAAGGTCCTGCCCATCGGCGGCCTCAAAGAGAAGGTCCTCGCGGCCTACCGCGCCGAGATCACGACCATCATCTGCCCGCGCGAGAACGAGAAGGACCTGCACGACATCCCCAAGAACGTGCTGAAGGCCATCGAGTTCAAGTTCGCCGACACCATCGACGACGTGCTGCGCTGGGCGATCGCGCCGCTCTCGGAGGAGCACCCCAACGCGCCGCTGCGGGCGTTCCTCGCCGGCACCACGGCCACCGAGGCCGACGACTGGCGTGGCGCTCGCGACTGGATGCGCCAGCGCGATCGGAAGGAGCGGGCCGACCGCGCCCGCGAGAACGACCCGGTCCACTGAACCGGGGCCGAGGTGGCCCGGGGCCCACGCAGCACCACGGTGCGGCGTGGGCCTTTGTCGTTCGGGGGTGGTGCGCGAGCAGCACCACGGTGCGGCGTGGGCCTTCGTCGTTTGGGGTCGCCCGCACTACGGCGCCGCGATCTTCCGCGACAGCCCGATCGGCGCGAGCTCGTCCGCCGCGAGCTCCGCGTCCGTGCGCACTGCTGGCGTCTCCTTGATCGACTGCTTCATGTCGGCCAGCACGATCTCGGCGAAGCCGGCCGCGACCAGCTCGTTGCGCAGGCCGCCGTCGAGCAGGCTCTGGGCCTTGGCGGGGTCGAGGGTGGCGCCGCCGATGCGGATGCGCTCGTAGGCGGCGCCACGCAGGTTCACCAGCACCGGCATGCCCTGCTCGCGCAGGCGCTTTTGCAGGGCCTCGCCCAGGGCACGGCGGGCGGCGACGCGCTCCTTGCGGATCCGGAAGGTGATCGCCCACGCGAGTTTACGACGGCATGACTCGAGCCGCTGCGCGGCCTTGCCCACGCTCGCCTTGGGGACGTCGGACAGGGCGCCCGGCAGCTCGCGGGCGGCCGCGGCGATCTGCTTGGCGTCGCTGCACTTGTCGGCATCCCGCGCGACCTCGTCGACGAAGCGCAGGGCCTCGCGGCCGGCGAGCGTCGGCGGTCCGAGCTCGGCGGCGGGCACCGGGGTGGCGCTCGGCAGCTCGGCGGGGGCGCCCGCGGTGGCCGTGGGCGTGGCGCTCGCCTCGGCATGGTCGGCCGCCGCAGCTTCGGCCGCGCCGCGCTCGGCCGCGGCCCGCTCTGCCGCCGCGCGCTCGGTCGCCGCGGCCTCGGGATCCGCGTCGGGATCCACCGGCACCTTGGCCTCGAGCACGATCGCCGGACCCTGAGGCGCCGGGGCAGGGGCGGGCGGCGGAGTGCCCACGCGGATCGCCACGCTCGCGATCGCACAGCCGAGGTAGCCCACGAGGCCCAGCCCGAGGACGCGGCCGGCCCCACGCGCAGGCTGGCGCATCAGCACGGCGACGAGCCACCACAGCAGCGCGAAGCCGCAGACGCCCGCACACACGATCATCGCGATGCCCCACGGATCGGCGGACGGATCGAAGGTCGCGAGCAGCGTCATCGGTCAGCCCTGGCGGTCCACGTGCATCGGCAGCTCAGCCCTGGCAGTACGCGTTGACGCCGTCGACGATCGACGCCTCGAGGGCGACGAGGGCGTCCGCCTCGGTGGAGGCGCGGCCCAGCGCGTCGCCATCGTTGGCCTTGGCGGCGGCGGCCATCGCCCGCGTGACGGAGTCGGCCGTGGCGAGCAGAACCAGGTACTGCTTGGCGAACTCGGCGACCTTGGGGTCGTCGAACTCGAGCGCCGCGATGTCGTTCTTGGCGGCCTCGATGGCAGCGATGACGCCGTCGGTCACCGACGGGTCATTCTGGATCTCGCCGAGCTTGCCGATCGAGGCGGCCAGGGCCCCCGTGTGTCGGGTGACCGGATCGATGAGCCGGTTGCACTGCGAGACGCGGTTGTCGCAGCCCACCGCGCCGTGGGCGAGGCCGACCACGAGGGTAATCGCGAGCAGCGGACGGCCGTGCCCTCGGGCATCGCGCGCGCGGATCTGCCTTCGGGGGCGGGCATGTGGAATCGGGGGAGCCATCGAGCCTCGGGCGGCCAAGCCTACGGTTAGCGCCCGTTGTTGTCACCCCGTGGCGGCGCTGCGATACTCGCGCGCCGATGTCCCGATTTCTGGCGAATCTCCGCTCGCGCGGCCCCAGCGTGGTGGCGATCGCCCTCGCCGTGGGCGCCTGCAACCTCAACAAGCTCACCGCCAACGCCACCTCGGGGATGCTCGAGTTCGGCGCGGTCGCGATGGACCGCGAAAGCGACCTCGAATTCGCCCGCGACGCGTTCCCGGCGAGCCTCAAGACGCTCGAGACGTTCTTGGTGTCGTCGCCCAAGAACGAGTCGCTGCTGCTGCTGCTCGCGCGCGGCTACAACTCGTACGCCTTCGCGATCCTCGAGGCCGATCTCGAACAGGCCAACCGCTTCGGCACCACCGAACAGGTCGACGCGCTCACGCGGCGCGCGAAGATCCACTACCTGCGCGGGCGCGACTACGGCTTCGCGCTGCTCGATCGTCCGGCGTTGCGCAAGGCCGCCGAGGCCGGCGACATCGACACGCTCGGCAAGGAACTCGCGTCGCTGGAGAAGGCCGACACCGCCGGTCTGTTCTGGGCGACCTACGGGTGGTTGTCCACGATCAACCTGTCGAAGGACGACACCGCCGCCCTGCGCGGGCTCGGTGCGGTCGAGACGATGCTCGCGCGCATCATCGAGCTCGATCCGGATTACAACGCCGGCTCGCCCCTGGTGATGCAGGCCGTCTATCTGGTCTCGCGCCCGGTGGTGTTCGGTGGCAAGCCCGAGGAGGCCAAGGTGGTCTTCGACCAGGCGATGGCCAAGTGGGGAGACCGCAACTTGCTGGTGCCGTTTCTCTACGCGCGCTTCTACTGTCCCCAGGTGCAGGACCGGCCGCTGTTCGATCGGCTGATGCAGCGGGTGCTCGAGGCCGACGTCACCGCCGAGCCCGATCTGCGCCTCAACAACGAGGTCGCGCGGAGCCGGGCGCGGTTCTGGAAGGCCAGCGCGGATCGTCTGATCCTGACCGCGGGGCCGATGACGGCGCCGCCGACCGAGCCGACGCCGCAAGGTGAGCCACCGGTGGAGGCGCCCAACGGCGCAGCCCCAGCGGCTGGGTCGACGCCAGCCGCAGCCCCAGCCGCGACTCCGTCGCGTCCCTGATCAGCATCTCCGATCGTCGCCGACGATCGCCCCTTCATTGCGCTAGCGCCCATGGGGTATCCATGGAACCTCACCCTGTCTGGAGTCCTCCGATGCCGCGCATTCGATCCGTCGCCACCCGTCGCCGCTTCATCCGAACGACCGCCGCCGCCTCGGCGGCCAGTCTCTTCGGGGCGCCGTACATCGCTCGCGGCAAGGCGCGGCAGCTCCGCCTCGCCACGCTCGCCCCCGAAGGATCGAGCTGGGCCAAGGCGTTCGAGGACACCGCGCGCGAGGTCTACGCCCGCACCAACAAGGAGCTCGAGATCGTCGTGTTCTTCGGCGGCACGATGGGCGACGAGAAGGCCACGGTGCTCAAGATGCGCCACGGTCAGCTCGACGGCGGCGCGCTCACGAGCGTCGGTCTCGGCGAGATCGATCCGCAGCTGCTCATGCTGCAGCTGCCGCTGCTGTTCAAGGACGAGAACCAGCTCGACTACGTCCGCGGCAAGATGAGCGCCACCTTCGAGGCCATGCTCGAGAAGGGTGGCTTCAAGCTCGGCGCCTGGGGAGACGTCGGCTTCATCTACCTGTTCTCGAACACGGCGGTGAAGACCCCCGACGACATCAAGTCGACCAAGATGTGGGTGTGGGACACCGACCCCGTGTCGAAGGCGGTGATGTCGGTCGCTGGCGTCAACGCGGTCGAGCTCGGCGTGCCCGACGTGCTACCGAGCCTGCAGACCGGACTCATCGACGCGTTCACCAACTCGCCGTACGGTGCGATCGCGCTGCAGTGGTACAGCAAGGCGGCGTTCGTCACCAACCTCAAGCTGTCGGTCGGCATCGGCGGCTCGGTGCTGACCCAGAAGGCGTGGAACAGCCTGCCGGTCGCGCACCAAGAGGTGCTCACGGCGGTGACGGCCGAGAAATATCAGGCGCTCGTCAGCCGCATCCGCAAGGACAACAAGAAGGCGATCAAGAGCCTCAAGGACGCCGGTCTCACCGTCGTCGAGCCCGGCGATTTCGTGAAGTGGGCCTCGATCGCGGTCCAGGCCCGCGAGAAGCTGATCAAGGACGGGGTCCTGGACGGCGCCCTGGTCAAGGCGATGCTCGGGCACCTCGAGTCCGCGCCGAAGTGATGCGTCCAGCCGGCGCCGCGCCGATCGACTGCGAAACGGCCACGGCCGGCTGACGGCCGCGCGGCGTTGGGGTATGTAACGTCGGATGAAGTTCCTGCGCGCGGTCGAGGACAGGCTCGTTCGGGCCGAGGCCGCGGTGGCTGTGACGCTGGTGCTGGTGATGCTCGCGTTGGCGGGCTACGGCGTCGTCTACCGCAACATCCTGGTGCCGCTGCAGAAGCACTGGGCGCACAGTGGGCCGCCCGTCGAGGCGGAGCCGGCGGTGGTGGCCGAGGCCGCGGGGCAGGCCACCCCGGAGCAGCCTGCGGCGGCCGACGGGTTCGGCGGCGACTGGGGCGAGGGTGCGGGCGACGGTGGCGACGAAGCCGAGCCCGCGGCTGCGCCTGCGGCGGCCGACGGATTCGGCGGCGACTGGGGCGAGGGCGATGGCGGCGATTCTGCCGAGCCCGCGGCTGCGCCCGCGGCGGCTGACGGATTCGGCGGCGACTGGGGCGAGGGTGACGGTGGCGATGGCGATGATGGCGAGAACAAGACCGACAACGGGGCTCCCGCCGCGGCGCCCGAGGACGAGCCCGAAGACGAGCAGTTCGCCAAGCTGGGTCGCATCGACGCGGTCGCCAAGGAGGCGGACGACGGCCCGGTCGGTGGGCCACCGCCCGAGGGCTCGTTCGCTGCGCGCATGATCGTGTTCATCGACGCGGTGAAGCTGCCGTGGATCGACGTCGTGCTGCGCCAGCTGGTCATCCTGGTGGCGTTCTTCGGCGCCATGATGGCGACGCAGCGCGGCAAGCACATCAACATCGACGCGCTGAGCAAGCTGGTCGGGCCCCGCGGCCTGCGCTGGCTCGCGGTCGCGACCAACCTGCTGGCGGCCTCGGTGTCGGCGGTGTTCGCCCGCGCGGGCGCCGGCCTGGTCTCGATCAGCCGCGAGCATCCCCACGCCTTGGTGCCGTGGGCCGACGAGTGGGTCTTCCAGCTGATGTTCCCGGTGGGCTTCGGCTTGCTCGCGTTCCACTTCGGCGTGCGCTGCCTCGGCGCGCTCGCGGGCGAGACCCCCACGGGGCCCGGTGCCCACACCCAAGGTGCCGCATGAGCGCGCTCGTCGTCATCGGCCTCATCGTCCTCGCCCTGCTCGGTGCGCCGCTGTTCTCGGTGCTGGGGGGCATGGGCATCCACAACTTCGCCGCGTCGGGCACCAGCTTGGTGGTGCTCTCCGAGGAGCACTACAAGCTCGCGACCAATCCCCACCTGGTGACGATCCCGCTGTTCACGCTGGCCGGCTTTCTCATGGCCGAGTCGCGTGCCGCCTCTCGCCTGGTGCGCGTCAGTCGGGCGCTGCTCGGGTGGTTGCCCGGCGGGCTCGGCATCGTCGTCATCGCCTCGTGCGCGTTCTTCACGACCTTCACCGGTGCGTCGGGCGTCACCATCATCGCGCTGGGTGGCCTGCTGCACCCGATCCTGATCCAAGAGCGCTACCCCGAGAGCTTCAGCCTCGGCCTCATCACCTCCAGCGGCTCGATCGGGCTGCTGTTCCCGCCGTCGCTGCCGATCATCCTGTATGGCATCGTGGCGGGCACCAGCATCGACGACCTCTTCGTCGCCGGCATCGGCCCCGGTCTGCTGTTCTTGGTGGTACTCGGCGCCTACTCCCTGTGGGTCGGCCGGGCCCACAAGGTCGCGAACACGCCGTTCGACGCGCGGGAGGCGGTCAGGGCGATCTGGGCCGCGAAGTGGGAGCTGCTGGTGCCGGTGGTGGTGCTGGTCGGCATCTACGGTGTGCCGGGTCTGACGGTCGGCCTGGTCACCATCGGCGAGGCCTCGGCGATCTGCGCCATCTACCTGCTGGTGATCGAGGTCTTCGTCTACCGCGACATCACCCTGTGGAAGAAGGACTCCCGGCCCGATCTGCCCAAGGTGATCCGCGAGTCGCTGGTCATGGTCGGCGCCATCATGCTGATCCTCGGTGTCGCGATGGGGCTGACCAACTTCCTCATCCAAGAGCGCGTCCCGATGGTCATCCTCGACGCGATCCGGGGCTACATCGAGAGTCGCTTCACGTTTCTCATCGCGCTCACGATCTTCTTGCTGATCGTCGGCTGCCTGATGGACATCTTCTCCGCGATCATCGTGGTGGTGCCGCTCATCATCCCGATCTCCGCGGAGTACGGGATCCATCCGGTCCACCTCGGCATCATCTTTCTCGCCAACCTCGAGCTCGGCTATCTCACGCCGCCGGTCGGGATGAACCTGTTCATCTCGTCGCTGGCCTTCGGACGGCCGGTCGTGCAGCTGTACCGGATGACGTTCCCCTTCTTGCTGATGATGCTGGCGGCACTGCTGATCATCACCTTCCAAGAGGATCTGTCGCTGGCCACCGTGCGGTGGCTGCGACCGACCGCGCCGTGACGGTCACGGTCACGGTCACGGTCACGGTGGACCGCTACTGCTTTGGACCGAGCTCCCAACACCCGAGGACGGCGTCGGTGTTGGCCGGCACCGCGCCGCTCGATGCGACCACGCGATACCGCACCAGGTACGCGCCGGGGATGAGCGTGCGCCGGTAGTCGCCCACGAACGTGTTGCCGAGGTAGACCTGGTCGCGCGTGCCCGCGTCGACGAGGAAGAGCTCGCCCACGTCGCCGCTGGTCATCGGCCCCCGGGCGCCGTCGATCGTGACCTCGCCCGTGAGCACGAGCGCGGGAACGTCGATGGCGAACACCGCGGGGCCGTCGGGGAGGACGCTGACGCTGCCGATGACGGCGCCGGTGTTCACAGGCAGCAGCTCGCTCGCGGTCGCGGAGGCGTAGACCACCTCGTACTCGCCCGGGACCACCGGGACGCCGTAGGCACCGGCGCGGGTGTTGCCGAGGAGCACCGAGTCCCCGGTTGCGGGATCGCGGAGGTAGACGCGACCGTCTTGGTACTCCGAGTCTGGCGGCGTCTGGCCGTCGAGGGTGAACGCGCCGCTCATCGCGACGCTCGGGATGTCGATGTCGCCGCTTGCGCCCGCGGTGGCCACGAACTCGCCGACGCGGGCGTTGGTGTTGCGCGGCGCGCTGGCGCGGCTGCTGTCCTGCACATAGTGGATGTCGTAGGCCCCCACGACCACCCGCCTGGCGTAGGCGCCGGCCGAGGTCAGCCCGAGGATGACCTCGTCGGCGCCGTGCCGGAGCACGACGTAGCCATCGTCCGAGGGGTCGGCCGGTGCCAGCACACCGTTGAACGACACGCTCCCGGCGACGAGCGCGGTCTTGATGTCGATGCCGAAGGACTCGTCACCGCCCTTGTCCGCGGCGATGGTCGTGATGACCGCGTGCCGGTTCACGGGGGCCACGGCGGTGCCGCCGATGGCCTCGTACACGACGTCGTACGCGCCGGGCAGCACACGGACCTCGAAGTCGCCGAACCGGGTCTGCCCCAGGGACACCTGTCCGTCGCCGTGCTCGAGCCGCACGACGCCGTTCTCCGCGGGGACGTCCGGTGCCGGGACTCCGTCGAACGAGAAGGTACCGGCGAGGCGGACCGTGGGGATATCGATGTCGACGGCCTCGTCGCTGGATTTCACATCGATCGACCCGAACGCTCCGCCGCCCGCGGAGGGTGCCACTGCGGAGCCCGCGATCGCCTCGTACTCGAGTGTGTAGCGCCCGGCGATCACCCGCCCCACGTAGGCGCCGTCCTTGGTGAAGCCCAACAGGAGCTCGTCGTCCGTGTCTGAGTTGCGCAGCCACACGCGGCCGCTTTCCGCGTCGAGCGGCGGCGCGGCGACGCCGTCGAACTGCAACGCGCCGCCGAGGTCGACCACCGGGATGTCGATGGTCGCGCCGGCATCGGTGCGGGCGTCGACTTCGCCGATGCGGGCGTGGCGATTGCTCGGCACCACCACCGATCCGCGGCGCCACGTGAAGTAGACGTCGTAGACGCCCGCGAGCACGTTCGTCGACAGGATCTCCGCGCGCGTGTCACCGAGGAACACGACATCACCCGTGCCGCGGGCCTCGAGCGTCACGTCGCCGTACTCCGTCGGGATCGAGTGCGCAGGTTCGCCTCCGATGGTGATGCGGATATCGACCTGTGACACTGGCAGATCCACGGCGGACGGCGCCGGCCCGCACGCGATGCACGTGGCGCCATCGAAGGCGTAGCCGTCCGCGCACTCGCAATACGGCGCGCCGGCGTCGTGCGACACGCACGTGCCCCCCTCGCCGCAATCAGGGGCGCACTCGGGATCGGTATCGACGCCGCCCGCGGTGCCGTCGCCATCGTCCCCGCCGTCGGTGAGGCCGTCGTTCCCCGTCGTGCCGCCCTCTTCGACGCCTGGCTCCGGAGCAGCCGTGGAGCCGCTGTCGCCACCGCTGGGCCGATCCGCCGTCGCCTCCGAGCTGCTGCAGCCGCCCACGAGGGCGCACGCGAGCATCGCGACCATCCACGCCGACGCCCCGACCCTACCGTGACAACCGTAGTCCAACATAAGCGAGTGCACCGTAGCACGGCGAGGCCTATGGTGGGTGGGGTCCGACGATTTCGGTCGCACCGTGTGAGCCCAACCCCTGCATGACACGGCCGTCGCGGGTGGGAGGCTCGCGGAGTGAGGCGGGCGGGTCAGGGATCGCTGAGCAGCAACGAGACACCGCCTTGGGCCGAGGCGGTGCCGACGGCGATGTCGCCGAGGCCATCGCCGTTGAAGTCGGCGAGGGCGGCAGCGCCAGGGCTCGGGCCGGTGGCGACCCACTGTGCGGGCAAGAAGGTGCCGGGCTCGTCGTGGAGGAAGACCGCGAGGGCGTTCGCGCTCTCGAGCGTCACGGCGACATCACCGAGGCCGTCGTTGTCCATGTCGCCGACGACCACCGCGCGTGGGCCGGGACCGGCCGCGAGCGAGGTGGCGCCGCCCAGCGAGGCGGCGCCGCCAAAGGCGATCGAGCACGAGTCACCGGTGCCGTCCGCCGCTGCGAGATCGTCGCGGCCATCGCCGTCGAGGTCGGCGATCGCCACCGCCCGCGGACCGTCACCGACGATCACGCTGGCCGCGATGTCGAAGGAGCCGTCGGCGAAGAGCAGCACGGCCACCGAGGTGGCGCCGATGTTCGGGATCGCCACGTCGGGCGCATCGCTGCCACCGAGCTCGCCCACGCCGAGCTGCCCCGGGCTGCCACCGACCTCGAGGGTGAGCGGGGTCGAGAACTCGCCCGTCGGCGTCTGCAGCCACAACGACAGCCGTCCGTAGGCCTCGTCGACGGCGACGATGTCCGGCCGGCCGTCGCCGTCGAAGTCGGCGACCACGACGCTGCTGGGCGCGGCAGGGGATCCGTCGTCTTGGGGGAGGTCTTCGGGCTCCGCGAAACCGCCCGGGGTGCCGAACACGAAGGAGATCGGCGCGGCGCCGCCGTGGGCAGCGACGACGTCGACGAGTCCGTCGCCGTCGAGGTCGGCGAGCGCGAGGGAGACGACGCCGCCGCGGTCGATCTCGACCGCCGGCTGGAAACCGCCCTCGCCGTCGCCCATGAGCACGGCGAGACCGGCGTTGTGGCCCACGACGAGGTCGTCGGCGCCGTTGTCGTCGAGATCGGCGGCTGCGAGCGCGGCCACCGGGCGGCCGCCGAAGATCTCGACGGGCGGGGCGAAGCACAGCTCACCGGGCGCGCCGCTGCCCTCGCGGCACATCGAGTCGGGCCCGGTGGAGCCACCCGCGGTCGAGGTGGCGGTCCCGGCGATGGTCTCGCCCTCGGCGGAGGTGTCGGGGTCGGTCGCCGACGCGTCCGTCCCGGTGGGCGCGGTCACCCCGGACGACGACGCTCCCGTCCCGGAGGAGGAGCCGCCGTCCGTCGGTGCGTCGTCCCCACAGCCACCGGCGAGCAGCGGCGTAATCGCGCCGATGCAGGCGAACATCCCCACACCCCACCATCCACCACGACGATCGACGCTCGACAGCATGCGCATCTGCCACGTTAGCACGCCGGCCTGCCGCCCCCAAGTCGACCCAGACCTCGCCGCGCGCGATCGTTCGCGCTAGCATTCGGACGGGTGACTTCGAACGTGCTCTGGGATCGGATCGCGCGTGCGCTCATGGGGCGCTCCGGGGCTCGGCGGACGATCGCGATCGCGATCGTGACGGGACCGTTGGGCGCGTGCTTCGAAGGGAGCGCGGCCTCGGGCCTGCCGTGCCGCGACGACCTCGACTGCGGTCTCGCCGACCGCTGCATCGCCGGGATCTGCGGCGGAGCGTCCCCGACCACCGGTGTGGATCCGACCGGGTCGACGGGACCCGACCCGAGCTCGGGCGAGCCGCTTTGCGGCGGCAAGCCGGGGGCCACCTGCGAGCCGCAGGTGCCGGGCCTGAGCGACGCCGACTGCGACTCTGATTGCTCGGCGCCGCACTGCGGTGACGGCCTGTTCAACGTCTTCGCACCGAACGACGCCTTCAACCCGCCGATGGGCACCGAAGAGTGCGACGATGGCGATCCCGCGAGCGGCCAACCCCGCGACACCGCACGGTGCGACGCCGACTGCACGTCGCCGGTGTGCGGCGACGGCGACTGGAACCCGGAGGCCGAGGCGTGCGAGGACGACGACTTCGACGACTTCGACGGCTGCACGGCCGACTGTCAGGTGCCGGTCTTCGCGACCCGCTTCGACGACCGGACCTGGACGTCGGAGCCCTACGATCTCAGCCACTACTCCGGCACCATGTGGGACCCGGTCGGCACCTCGACCGACGTGACCGGGTGGCGATGGAGCGGCGAGGACTGGGACACTGGCGCCATCCCGTACCGCGGCCCGCCGGCCACATTCAACTACAATTACAGCGGGGTGACGCGCCTGGTCAGCCCGCCGCTCGATCTGCCCGCGTCGGTGCCCGAGGGGTTCACGCTGCAGCTCCGCTTCTCCCACGCCTTCGTCGGCGAGGGTCCGTGCGCCCAGGCGTCTGCCCAAGCTGATGGCGGGGTGGTTCGACTGCGCCGAGCCCGGGCCGAAGAGACGCTGACGCCGGTGCCAGGGTACTCGCCGCTGGCCAACGAGTGCACGGGGATGATCGGCGGCGTGCCCACGCCGCCCAACCCGATGTACGAGGCGGCCGAGACTCCGCTCGCGTTCACGGGGGCCGGGCAATCCGGGGAGGTCACCGTCGATCTCACCGCCCACCTCGGGGCCGAGGGCGCGCAGCTCGTGTTCGAGTTCGGCACCGACTGCGCCCACTGCATCATGGACGACTTCGACGACAGCCCCCGCTGGGCGATCGACGACGTGATCGTCGCCGCGTTTCCGGCCGGGTGAACCGACGCGCGGAGTTCAGAACCGCCCGCGCATGCCGAGGCCGGCCAGGCCCGCGCCGACCCACGGGGCGACCGCGGTAGACGTCCGCGACCGCCGCTTCGCGCCGATGGCGAGCAGCACCGCGCCGGTGACCGCGAACACGCCACCCACCACACCACCCGCGATCGCGAGCGTGTTGCCGGTGCGGCCGCGATCGAACTTGGATCGGCGGCCGTCGATGTCGTCGTCGGCGAGCCCGCCGATGTCGTTGGCGTTGCTGCCCATCGCCAGGCCGCCGCCCATGAGGCCCAGGCCGGCGACGCCCACGACCAACGACGCCGCGCCGGCGCCGATGAGCGCCTTGCGCCGGCGACCGTCGTCGGCCTCGGGCGCGTCGTCGGGGCGCTCGTCCGACGAGTTCCGCGGCGAGCCTCGGGCGGCCCTTCGGTCGGCGGCGTCGATCTGCGCGACGATCGTGTTCAGGCGCAGGGTGAGCTTCTGGCGCTCGGCCTCGGCCTCGTCGGTGTCGCCGAACAGCGTCGAGAGGCTCTTCGCGTAGCCCTCCATGAGGATCCGCGCCTGGCGCAGGTAGGAGACGTCGCCGGTGACCTCGAACGCGCGCTCGCGGGCGGTGGCGATGTTGTAGATCAGCAGGGCCTTGATGCGCCCTGCGTCGGAGGTGTCGGGGACGATGGAGAAGGCCTCGGTCCACAGCTCGACGGCGCCGATGAAGTCGGCGGTGCTGAACCGCGCCTCACCCTGCTGGTACAGCGCGCGTGCGCGATCCATCGCGCCGTCATCCCCCGCGCTCGCAGGTGCGGTCGCCGCGTCACCGACGGGCCCCGGGCCCTCGGCCACCGTCGCCGCGGCCACGACGACGCGCACTAGCACGGCTGCCGCCGAGAAACACCCCATGCGGCCAAGGGTAGCCCATCGTTCGCCGCTGGGCACGACCCGCGCGGTGTATGCTGCGACGGCGTGATCCGTCTGCCTGCGACTCTCCCCCGCGACTCCCGCACCGCCGCCCCGGCCCGACCCCGCCGCTCGGGCCCGCCCGCGCTGCTCCTCGCGCTGGCCCTGTTCGGCTGCAGCGAGGAGTCCGATCCAATCGCCGGTGGTGAGGAGACAGGCGACGAAGGCTCGAGCAGCGGCGGCGACGACACCCCCCACGCGATCCTGCTCGCGACCGTCTCCAACAGCATCTGCGACAGCGTCGGCGTGGTGGCGGTGCAGCTCGAAGCGGTGCAGATCGGCTGCGAGCGGCCTGCCCCGGCGCCGTGCACCAAGCCCGCCAACCCGCCGCCGGTCATCGGCGATCGGGTGAGCTGCCCGATCACCGATCCCGACGTCACCCTCGGCGTCCGCATCGAGCTCGCCGCCGAGTACAGCGTCGAGGTCGTCGCCGATCGCTCGCCCGAGGCCGAGACGCGCGAGTGCTTCGCCGAGTCGACCATGCTCAGCAGCGTGCGCGTCACCAGCATCGACCTCGACGTCGCCGCGCAGAAGATGCTCGTGGGCAAGGGCTCGGCCTGCCCCGGCTGATCCGGCAGCCGCGTGTGGTCACCGGTTGCGCGGCCTGCTAGCGTCCGGCCAATGGTCTACGACCACCAAGCGATCGAACGGCGTTGGCAGGCCTACTGGGAGCAAAACGACACCTTCCGTGCGGAGGTGGATCGCGAGAGGCCCAAGTACTACGTGCTCGACATGTTCCCGTATCCGTCGGGCGATGGCCTGCACGTCGGCCACGTCGAGGGCTACACCGCGACCGACATCATCGCCCGCTACAAGCGGATGCGCGGCTTCAACGTGCTGCATCCGATGGGCTGGGACGCCTTCGGACTGCCGGCCGAGCGTCACGCGATGAAGACCGGCGTGCACCCCTCGCAGGTCATCGCCACTGCTATCGCGAACTTCCGCCGCCAGCTCGAGCGCCTCGGCTTCTCGTACGACTGGCACCGCGAGTTCAGCACCACCGATCCCGGCTACTACAAGTGGACGCAGTGGATCTTCTTGCAGCTGTGGGGCAGCTGGTACGACCGCGACGCCCGGCGTGCGCGCCCGATCGCCGAGCTCCCGATCCCAGCTGAGGTCGCCGCGGAAGGCGAGCAGGCCGTCGCCCGCCACCGCGACGCCCGCCGCCTCGCCTACCTCGACGAGGCCCCGGTGAACTGGTGTCCCGCGCTGCGGGTGGTACTGGCAAACGAAGAGGTCGCCGAGAAGGTCGACGATGGCTACGAGGTCATCCGCCGGCCGATGCGGCAGTGGGTGCTGCGCATCACGGAATACGCCGAGCGCCTGCTCGCGGACCTCGAGGGGCTGGACTGGCCGGCGCACGTGCTCGAGATCCAGCGCAACTGGGTCGGCCGCTCCGAGGGCGCCGAGATCGACTTCGCGATCGAGGGCCATGGCGCCACGCTCACCGTGTTCACCACGCGGCCCGACACGCTGTACGGCGCCACGTACATGGTCATCGCGCCCGAGCATCCACTGGTGGGGACGATCACCACGGCGGCGTGCCGCGCCGACGTCACTGCGTACGTCGACCGCACGGCGCGTCGCAGCGAGCGCGAGCGCCAGGTCGAGGCCCAGGTCGGCAAGAAGACCGGCGCGTCCACGGGCGCCTTCGCCATCCACCCGCTCACCGGCGAGTCGGTCCCGATCTGGATCGCCGACTACGTGCTGATGGGCTACGGCACCGGTGCGATCATGGCGGTCCCTGGTCATGACGAGCGCGACCACGCCTTCGCGACGACGATGGGGCTGCCGATCCGTCGGGTCGTCGCACCGACCCCCACCGAGACCCCGAGCCAGACCGAGGCCGCCGACATCACCAAGGCGGCGTTCATCGGCGAGGGCATCGCCGTGGGTTCGCCGCTCATCGACGGGCTGCCCACCGCCGAGGCCAAGCGGGTGATGACGGATCACCTCGTCGTCGTCGGCCGTGGCCGGGCGCGCGTCACCTACAAGCTGCGCGACTGGCTGTTCTCGCGGCAGCGCTATTGGGGCGAGCCGTTCCCGCTGGCCCACCGCAGCGACGGCATCGTTTTCGCCAGCGGGCAGCTGCCGGTCGAGCTGCCCGAGGTCGCCGACTACGACCCTTCGGAGGACGGCGAGCCGCCGCTTTCGCGCGCGACCGAGTGGAAGCGCCTGCCCGACGGCTCCACCCGCGAGACCAACACGATGCCGCAGTGGGCCGGCAGCTGCTGGTACTACCTGCGCTTTTGCGATCCGGGCAACGGCAGCCTGCCGTGGTCGAACGAGGCCGAGCGTTACTGGATGCCGGTCGATCTCTACGTCGGCGGGGTCGAGCACGCCGCGACGCATCTGCTCTACTCGCGGTTCTGGCACAAGGTGCTGTTCGATCTCGGTCATGTCGGCGAGTCCGAGCCGTTCCGGCGCCTCGTCAACCAAGGCATGATCCTGGGCGCGACGTTCTTGCCGCTCGATCGCCGCAAGGGCGACGACGGCAAGAAGCTGGTGTTCTTGCCCCCCCAAGTCGAAGAGCGGCCGGATCCCGAGCGGGCAGGGGAGACCCAGTGGTTCGTCTCGGAGACCGGCGAGCGCGTCGAGATCCAGTGGGACAAGATGTCGAAGAGCCGCGGCAACGTGATCAACCCCGACGAGGTGGTCGCGACCTACGGTGCCGACTCGGTGCGCATGTACGAGATGTTCATGGGCCCGCTCGAGCACAGCGCGCCGTGGCAGACCGAGGGTCTCGCCGGCGTCCACAGATTCCTGCAGCGGGTGTGGAAGCTGTTCCACGTCCCGGCCGCCGAGGGCGACCCGGGGCCCGACCGGCCGCGGCCACTGGTCGAGGGCGAGGGTACGGCCCGCCAACGTCGGCTGCTGCACCGCACCATCGAAGAGGTCACCTTGCGCATCGATCGCTTCGCGTTCAACACGGCGATCAGCGCGCTCATGGTGTTCGTGCGCGATGTCGTCGCACCCGAAGGCGGCGGCGCCGAGTCGTCGCTGCCCAGGGACGCCGCCGCGCAGTTCTGCCTGCTACTGGCGCCCTTTGCGCCCCACGTGGCCGAGGAACTCTGGGCCGAGCTGGGTCATCCCCGGACGCTGGCCTACGAGCCTTGGCCTGCCGCTGACCCGGCGTGGCGAGTCGAGGACACGTTCCAGCTCGTCGTGCAGATCAACGGCAAATGGCGCGCAGAGATCCCCGCGCCCAAGGCGGCGACCAAGGACGAACTCGTGGCCCTGGCCCAGGGCATCGACGACATCGCGCGCAAGCTCGCCGGCGCGACACCCAAGCGCGTGATCGTCGTGCCGCTACGCCTGGTGAACTTCGTGCTCTGAGCTCGACGCCCGACGACGCCACAACGCACCGTCTTCGGCTCACCGTTGGGGGCGCGGACGCCCGCGCCCACCTCACGACATCCCACGCGGCCCCACCCCGGCCCGACTTCATGTGCACCGTCGGTGCGCCGATTCCCGGCCCTCGCGTCGTCGACTCTGGTACCGTGGTGCTCACGGCTTCGGCCCAATGCATGAGATGGCGGGGGGCCACCTCAAACGGGAGTGATGCACATGACACGCAAGGTACACGTGGTGAATTGGTGCGGCGGCTTCGTTGCCTTCGGCCTGATGGCGTCTTGCGGCGACGACAAGGACCGCGACCCGGTCGCGGAGGAGTCCGCGGGCTCGCTCACGCAGTCCACGGCCAGCGTCGGGACCGGATCCATCACGGACACCGACCCGACCGAGGCTTCGGCCGACACCGGGGACAAGCTCGACGTCGGCAACAACTCCACTGCGAGCGGCTGTGGCAGCGTCGATCTCGGCTGCACCGATCAGATCGACCTGCTGTTCGTCATCGACAACTCCGGCACGATGGCGGCCGAGCAGCTCAACCTCGCGCGCAACTTTCCGCGCCTGGTCGATCGCCTCGAGAACCTCACGGACTCGGCGGGGATGCCGATCAACCCCGACGTCCAGATCATGGTGACCACGACGGATTTCGGGAATCCGCTGTGCACGCAGTTCCAGCCCCCGGGCTACGCGCCCTCGCGCGGCGCGCCCACCATCGACGGCTGCAACGCCCGGATCGACGACTTCACCGGTTTGGGCTCCAACCCCGACGTGGTTCCCGAAGCGTGCACGACGGTCTGCCCGACGGACATCGTGCCCACCGATCCGTTCATCGCCTTCAGCCCCGGCGTGACGAATGTGCCCGATGTCCCCGAGGTCGACATCAACGGCGACGGCCTCCCGGACTCGGCGATCGCCCAGGCGCTGGCCTGCGTGGGTCCCCAGGGCATCAACGGCTGCGGCTACGAGGCACCCCTCGAGACCATGCTGCAGGCCCTCAACCCCAACGCCGACTGGAACACCGGTCAGCGACCGTTCCTGCGCGATGGCGCCCTGCTGGCCATCGCCGTGGTCACCGACGAGGTCGAGTGCTCGGTCAAGGACTACTCCATCATGGAGGACGAGGCCTATCAGGAGGTCGACCCGGGCACGGGGAACCTCCGGGCCACGAGCGCGATCTGCTGGAACGCGGGCGTCACCTGCGCTGGACCCGACGTGAACGGCGTCTACAGCAACTGCACGTCGACCAACGACGACAAGCTGCAGCCGATCACCCGCTACACGCAGTATCTGGTCGACGATCTCCGCGAGAACAAGAACAAGGAGGTCATCATGCTCGGCATCCTCGGCGTGCCGCTGGTGACCGAGTACGCGATGACCCCCCCGTTCAACCCGATCGCCGGTGGCGAGCTCGATCTCGTCTACCGCGACTGGATCGACGGGGCCTACCCGACGGGCGACATCCTGCCACTCGAGGCGGCCGACGGTGTCACTGCCGCCGACAAGCAGTTCGACTTCGGCATCGGACCCGGCTGCACCGGCGTCCCGGACATCAACGGGATCTCGACGGGCCAGGGCACGCCGAACACCCGCGTCATGGACGTCTGCCACGCGCTCGACTACGTCGACGACGCCGGCAACGAGAACATCCGCTGCTGCATCACCTCGATCTGCGACGCCGACTTCAGCCCGGCCATCGACTGCTTGACCGGCATCATCGGTCAGTCGCTCGTCCCCGCGGGGTGAGCGAAGGCCGGGCGCGGCTCCCGAGACGAGCGCTCGGCGCCGGCGGTGCCGGCGACGCGCAAGGTCACGATTCCAGGACAACCCCGTCACGCCCGCGTGGTTGTTCCCCCCGAGGGCGTCTGCCAAACTGGCGATCCCCTACGAACCGATCCGAACGCGTGCGGAGACCTTGTCCATGAAGAGAATTTCCTGTCTCGCGGCCCTCGTGGCCGCATCCATCAGTGCGACGTCCTGCGGCGGTGACGATGGTGACGCCGTCGCCACGGCGTCGGCCGACGGGTCCACGTCCACGGACGCGGTCACCACCACGAACATGACGCTGACGACGTCGGCGACGGGCGACACCAGCACGGATGACGGCGGCCCCAAGCTCGATCTTCCGGTCGAGGAGACCGGCGGCTCCAGTGGCTGCCAGACCGATGGCGACTGCTTCGCGATCGACCTGCTGTTCGTGATCGACAACTCGGGCACGATGGGCGAGGAGCAGCTCAACCTCGCGCAGAACTTCCCGCTGCTCATCCAGCAGCTGCAGGCGCTCACCGACGCTGCCGGTCAGCCGGTCTATCCCAGCGTCAACGTCATGGTGACGACGTCGGACTTCGGCCACCCGCTGTGCACGCAGTTCCAGAAGCCCGACTACGAGCCGCGCCGCGGTGCGCCGGTGTACGACGGTTGCAACGCCCGCATCAACCGCTTCACGGGTCTGGGCAACAACCCGCTCGTACTCGAAGAAGCCTGCACCGCCAACTGCCCCGCCGACCTCGCGCCCGCGGATCAGTTCATCCACTTCGACTTCGCTGGCTCGAACGTGCCGCTCGACAACGTGGCGCAGGCCCTGTCGTGCCTCGGTCCCCAGGGCATCGATGGCTGCGGCTACGAGGCCCAGCTCGAGTCGATGCTGCAGGCGATCAACCCCGACGCCTGCTGGAACGATCCCAACAGCCCCGAGTGTGAGAAGAGCGCAGAGTGGGGCCAGTTCAACAAGCCGTTCCTGCGCGACGGCGCCCTGCTCGCGGTCGCGTTGGTCACTGACGAGGCCGAGTGCTCGGTCAAGGCGCCTGGTGGCTTCACGTACTTCACGAACCCGGACAACAACCAGTACTGGGAGGTGAACCCCAGCGGTGACCAGCCCCAGGTGTCGTCAGCCGTGTGCTGGAACGCGGGCGTCAGCTGCAGTGGTCCCGACGCCACCGGTGCGTACACCGACTGCGCTTCGACCGACAACGGCGTGCTGCACCCGACGGACCGCTACATCACGTACCTCAAGTACCTCGTCGAGGAGCAGAACAAGGACGTGGTCATGCTCGGCATCCTCGGCGTCCCCGAGGTCACGGCGCACAACCCCAACCCGCCGTTCGAGCCCACCGCCGGTGGTGTCTACGCGCTCCAGGATCGGGTGTGGACCGAGGCGGATCTCACCCCCGCCGAGGTCGAGGACAACGTCGACGTCGAGGAGAAGATCTGGGAGTTCGGCAACATCGCGCCAGGCTGTCTCAACGACAACGGCAGCGCGATCTTCCCGACGCGCATCCAAGAGGTCTGCGAGAGCCTCAACATCCCCGACGATCCGAACACGGTGGGGGTCGACGAGAGCGCGCCGCGCTGCTGCATCGAGTCGATCTGCGACGACGACTTCAGCCCGGCGATCCGGTGCCTGACGGGCGCGATCTCGCAGATCATTCCGCCCGCCGGTTGATCCGAGCGGCGACGCACGAGGGGGGTGTACGGGCGGTCGCGATGTGCGGCCTCCGTCCACCCCTTCGTCATGTCCACCCCTTCGTCGTGCCCAGCAGTTCGCGGGCGTGGCGTGGTCGGCCACGGCAGGGACGCTCAGGCCTGCTTGCGCAGGAACATGCCGCCCTGCCGCGTGATCTTGAGCCGACGCTTGAGCGCGGCACCCTCGACGTGCACGAAGCCCTTGGTCTTGAGCGTCCGCAGGATGATGCGGAGCTGCTCCGTCGTCAGGGTCGCGAGATTCGTCAGATCGGACTCGCGCAGCGGCCCGCGCTCGGCGAGGCAACGCAACACCCGGATGTCACCGTCAGGGACGTCGGCGCGCCGCCGGATCACGAGGGCGCCCGGGTCGCCGAGGTCCATCACGGGGTTGCCCTCGGCGTCGTACTGGATCTCGCGGGGTGCGGACTTGGCCGCGGCCTTCGCGGTGGGCGGTGCCGGTGGGGCCGGTGGTGGTGGCCGCTTGCGTGCGGTGTCGATGAGCTCCTGCACGGTGAACAGATCGAGCACCGGCGCCAGGGCAGGGTTGGCTCGGATCGCGCCGATCAGCTCGCCGAGCGTCGCGTGATCGGGCAGGGAGTTGATGACGTCGTGGATGAGCTCGCGGAGGGACTGACCCCACGCATCATCCGCTCGGTCTGTGGGTACCGCAGCCTCCGGCTGCTGCTCGGGATGCCCCATGCGATTGATCTCGACTCGTGGGGCCGTTGCCGAGCGTCGCGCCGTGCGACGACCCGTCGGCGCGAAGACCCGGCTCGCGCCTCGCCTGCTGGACAAACGCCGCCACGGACAGGTGGCGTTCGGCGTTCGGTCGCGGCGCACGCCATTTGGCGGGGCCGAAGCCGAACACAACGGACTCGTACGCCCAGATGGTGCAGCGGCGTCCCCTCGGTGTCAACACCCGGGGCCCGCGCCGAGCGGCTGCATCCGCGCGCAGGCTTGACACTCGCCGTGGCCGCGGGGATGACGTCCCGGCGTGGCGCAATCGAATCGGATCGGGACTGGGGCCGCGCCGGGTGCTGAGGGCGCGTCGGCGATGGGGACGGGCGCTGCGTGGCGCCTCGAGATCGGCGCCCGCGCGGCCAGCCACGATGCCCTGGGCCTCGAGACCGCGGCGCGGATGTCGACGTGGTTGGGGCTGGTGCCGCGGCAGGTCCATACGCGCAAGGTCTTCCACCTCGATCTCGGGCTCGACGCCGCCGAGGCCGCCCGGGTGCTCGATGCGCTGGTCGATCCGATCGCGGAAAAAGGCGCGCTGGGCATGCTCGCCGATCCGTGGCCCGCGGACACGCGCCTGGTCACCGTGGGGTTTCGGCCCGGCGTCACCGATGCGGTCGCGACCACGGTCAAGCGCGCGGCGCAGGATTGCCTCGGGCGCGCGCTGGTGGGGGCCGCCTACAGCTCCACCCTGTTCGCGATCGAGGGGCTCGGCGCCGATGACGTCGAGCGGGTCGCGGCGCGCCTGCTGTACAACCCGCTGATCCAGCGGGTCCGCGTCGATGGCCTGCCGCGCGTGCTCGACCTCGAGATTCCCCAGGCGGGGGCCACCGCCACCGCCGCCATCGCCCGCGTGCCGCTGCGCGAAGCGTCGGACGCGGAGCTCGAGCGGATCTCGCAGCAGGGCGTGCTCGCGCTGTCGCTGCTCGAGATGCGGGCGATCGCGGACCACTTCCGCAGCCTGGATCGCGACCCCACCGACGCCGAGCTCGAGTGCATCGCCCAGACGTGGAGCGAGCACTGCAAGCACAAGATCTTCGCCGCGCCCATCGAGGTGCATCGTGGGGGTGGAGGCGGCGTCCGGCGCATCGAGCGGGGCCTGTTCCGCACCTATGTGCGCGGTGCCACCGAGGCCATCGCCGCCGCCCGCATCGCTGCCGGCCTCGACACCGAGGATGCGCCGTGGCTGGTCTCGGTGTTCCACGACAACGCTGGCGTCGTCCGCTTCACCGACGTCGACCACCTCGTCTACAAGGTCGAGACCCACAACTCACCGTCGGCGCTCGACCCCTACGGCGGCGCCATGACTGGGATCGTCGGGGTCAATCGCGACAGCTTCGGCACCGGCCTCGGCGCCGATCTGCTGACCAACGTGTGGGGCTACTGCTTCGGCGATCCGCGGCACGACGCGCCGATGCCGACGGGGCTCATGCATCCGCGGCGCATCCGTGACGGTGTGCACCGCGGCGTCATCGACGGCGGCAACCAGTCCGGCATCCCGTACAGCCGCGGCTTCGAGCTGTTCGATGCGCGCTATCTCGGCAAGCCGCTCGTGTTCTGCGGTACGGTCGCGGTGATGCCGGCGGTCACCGCCGGGGAGCCGACCCATGTCAAGCGCGCGTCACCGGGCGACGTCATCGTCATGGTCGGCGGGCGGATCGGCAAGGACGGCATCCACGGGGCGACCTTCTCGAGCGTGCGCCTCGACGAGACGGCGCCGAGCCAGGCGGTGCAGATCGGCGATCCGATCACGCAGAAGATGATGTTCGACATGCTGACGGTCGCCCGCGACCGGGGCTGGCTGACATCGATGACCGACAACGGCGCCGGCGGTCTGTCGTCGAGCGTCGGCGAGATGGCGACGGCGACCGGCGGCGCGCGCATCGACCTCGCCCTCGCGCCGGTGAAGTACCCTGGCCTGCAGCCATGGGAAATCCTCATCAGCGAGGCGCAGGAGCGGATGACGGTCGCCGTGGCGCCCGATCGCCTCGCCGACGTACTCGCGCTCGCAGCCAGCTACGAGGTCGAGGCCACGGCGCTCGGTGAGTTCACGACCACCGGATTGCTCGAGGTACGCTGGGGCGAGCAGACGGTCGCCGAACTGCGGCTCGCGTTCCTCCACGACGGTGTGCCGCTGCCGACGCTCCACGCCGAGCTCACGCCGGCGGCCCCGGCCGACCCGCCGCCTGTGGTGACCGACACGGATGCGGTCGCGCACCTCGTCACGCTGCTCGGCGCGCCCGAACACGCGAGCGCGATCGATCGCCTGCGCCGCTATGATCACGAGGTCAAGGGGCTGTCGGTCATCAAGCCCGTCGTCGGAGTGCGCCGTGACGTGCCGGCGGGCGCCACCGTCATGCGGGCACGGCACGGGCGCGACGAGGCCGTAGTGCTCGGCGAGGGCATCGCCCCGCACTACGCCTTCGGCGACGCCCGGGCGATGGCGATGGCCTGCGTCGACGAGGGCGTGCGGCGGGTGCTGTGCGCCGGAGCGCGCATCGATCGCATCGCCGCGCTCGACAACTTCTGCTGGCCCGACCCCGTGCACAGCGATCGCACCCCGGACGGACGGCACAAGCTGGCGCAGCTCGTCGCCTGCTGCGAGGGGCTCTTCGACGCGTGCGTGGCCTACGGTGTGCCGCTCATCAGCGGCAAGGACTCGATGAAGAACGACGCGGTCATCGGCGGCGTCAAGATCTCGATCCCACCCACCTTGCTGGTGAGTGTCATGGGGCAGATGGATGACGCCGCGGCCGCGCTCGATCTGCTGGCGCCCGCCGGCACCGAGCTCTGGCTGCTCGGCGAGACGCGCGACGAACTCGGCGGCGCCAGCATGCTGCGGGCGCTCGGCGGGTCTGGGTCTGGGGCAGAAGCTGGCTCGGTACCGCAGACCGATCCCGCCGTGACGTGGCCGCGCTATCGGGCGTTCGCCGAGCTGCGCGATGCGGACCTGGTGTGCGGCGCCGCGGCCCTGGCCCGCGGTGGACTCGGGCTCGCGCTCGGCCAGCTCGCCCTGGCCACCGAGTATGCGATCGACATCGACGTGGGCGCCGTGTGTGGGTTGTCCACGTTCGCGGCGCTCTACTCGGAGTCGACCGGTCGGATCCTGTTCTCGGCGCGGGCCGAGGACGCCACGGCGATCGGCGCGGCGCTCGGTGAGTCGGCGCGGCGCGTCGGCACGGTCGCGGCGGAGGACGGTGGTGCCGGTGGCATCGCGGTGCGTCGAGGATCGCAGCGGCTCGGCGAGGTGCCGACCACGGCGCTGCGGTCCGCGTTCGAGCGCGGCCTCATCGGCCTGTGAACGCGAAATGCCCCCGAAGGTGGGGGCGTCGCGGTGGGAGACGGCGCGCGGGCGCGCCGGTCGAGCTACGCGCCGACCGAAGCGTTGGCCTCGACCGCGCCCGGCTTGCCCTTGCTCTTCGCCTTGGCCTTCGCCTTGGCCTTCTTGCCGCCGCCACCGAACGAGACGTCGAGGTACACGTTGAAAAGCTGCAAGAACTGGGTATAGACGCCGTTGCCCGAGGCCTGCTTCGTGGGCGCCTGGAAGCGGTTCAGCGCGCTCTTGCCCTTGGTGCTGGTGCGGAAGAAGACCAGCTCGGTGGCGGTGAACGACAGCGCGAGGTTGCGGATGATCTGCCAGCGGACGCCCGCCGAAACACTCATCTTGTGCATGTCCATCAGCGCGGGGTCGAGCGTCTCGAGCGGCACCGCGGTGCTGTCGTAGCCGGCGCCGAGGTAGGCCTCGACCTCGGGCACGAACCAGTAGCTGCCGCCGACGCGGACGCCGCCGGCGTCCTTCCAGAACCGGGGGAGGTGCTGGGCCACCGACGGGTGGGCGTCGCCGCCGAACGCGGTGGGATTGGACAACGCGGTGTCCGCGTTGGCGAAGTCGCAGTTGCGATCGGGCATCGTGCGGTCCAGTACGCACTGCTTGTCGAACACCGACCACCGCGTGTAATCGGCGAAGACGCGGAGCTCGTACTTGTCGGTCGGCCGGACGCGGAAGCCGAGGCGCACGATGTCGGGCAACGTCTGGGTCAGCTCGATCTGGCTGCGCGAGGGCGCGGCCAGGGCCAGCGTGTTGTCGAGCGTGCCCTCGAGCTTCATGCCGCCGACCACGTTGGGCTGGCTCGTGTACGACAGGCCGATGAAATACTTGCCGAGCTTGAGGACGTCGTAGATCGCACCGATCCCGAAGCCACCCTGCCAGCCGCCGGCGTTGATGTAGCTGCGGCCCTCCTTGAGGGCGATGGTGTCGCCTGAGCCCGTCACCAGATCGTCGGTGCCGTCCGCGTTGCGGGCACGGATGGTCTCGACCGTGTTGCGGATGACGCTGCCGGTGACGCCGAGCGACAGGCCGATCTGGCGGATGTTGAACGCGAGGCCGCCGGTCACGTACATCGAGCGGATCGAGCCGTCGATGGAGTACCAGCGCTGGACGCCGTCGACGGCGCCCGGGAACCGGTCGTTGTTCTTGTAGTTGGGGTTCTGGTCCCAGACCGCGGCGCCGCCGAACGGGAAGTACAGCGCCAGGCCGCCATAGATCCAGTCGGTGCCGAAGTCGCTGCTGACGCCAAGAAACGGCGCGGCGATGGCGTTGAACAGCGTCGCTTTGCCGTCGTTCGCACCCGGCGCGAGCGTGGTCGAGGTGCTCGAGTTCACCTCGCTGGCGGGGCGGGTGTAGCTGGCGAAGCGCAGGACGATCGTCCCGTCGACGAAGATGTGCGTGCCCTTCGACAGGGCGATGCCCGCCGGGTTGTAGTAGAGGGCCGTGGGGTTGTCGGTGGTCGGGTGGCCGTGCTCGCCCCCGAAGCGCGCCGCGGCGATGCCGGACGCTTGGGCGGTGGCTGACCACATCGCTGCGGCGATACCGATGGTTGTCCACACGCTCGTCTTCGCCATCGCTGTTGCCGTCGCCATCGTCGTCGTTCCCCGGGGTTCCGTACGCCTCGGCCTCGCGGCCGCGGAGACTCTACAACAAGCCGACTTGGCCGGGGCCGGAAGTTGGGGCATCATCCCAGCGGCTCTCCGCGCGGTTTCGCGGCGTGGCCGAGGTCGTCCATGCAGCCTTTGTCCACGAACCCCGTCCCCGCTTCGGCGATCGCCCGTGTCCGACGTGTCCTCGTCGAGCGCGGCGCTCCGCGGCTGCTCGCCATCGGCACGTGTCTTGGCCTGCTGGGCCCGCTGGCCGGGTGCCCCAGCCCGGATGCGCAGGGCAAGTACGACGCCTTCCTCGACGACAGCAAAGAAGAGCGGGACGACGCCGCGAACATCAAGCTCGACCAGGGGGGAGCGCTCGCCGACATCAACGGCGAGTTCCTGCTCTCCCTCGCGGCGGTCATCGAGCCGGCGACGCCGCTGCAGTTCTACACCACGGTGGTCTTCACGCCCGTGGGCCAGGGCGGCACGGTGAGCTTGAACCTGCAGCCGCTGAGCCTGGATCAGGGCGAGACCACGACACCGCGCCAGCCCGTCGGTGACCTCCTCGAGCTCGGTCCGGTCGACGTCACCGCGGCCGGCAGCTTCGAGCTGCCGATCGCAGAGCCGGTGATGGTCACCGGCGCGGCCAATCCGATCACCGGTGGTGACATCGTGGCGACCTTGAACCTCAGCGCCGCGATCCAAGGCGAGGACATCTTCTGCGGCACCGTCACCGGCATGGTGACCGCGCCGCTGATGCTCGATCTCCTGGGCTCGACCTTCGCGGCGGTCCGCGTCACCGGCCTCGACGCCCTGCCCGCCGATCCGATCCCCACGGTGTGTCCGGCGGGTGGCGCCGAGGAGAGCGGCGGCGAGGGGTCGAGCTCCGAGGGTGGCAGCGGCGGCTGACGGAGATGTCCGCAGCCGCGCAGATCTCCTCGTCGCCCAGCGCGTGGAGCTTTCCCCTGGCCGCTGTGCCCGGCGCCGCGGATGTCCGCGTGTTGGTGATGTCGGGTTACGGGCTCAACTGCGAGGGCGAGACCGCGGCGGGCTTTCGCATGGCCGGGGCCCGGGCCGAGATCGTCCACACCGCGGCGTTGCTCGAAGCCGGCGCCGCCGCCCTCGCCGGCGTGCACATCCTCGCCTTCGTCGGTGGCTTCTCGTTCGGCGATCACATCGCGTCGGGGCGCGTACTCGCGAACCGCATGCGCTTCCGGATGGCCGCCGCGCTCGCGCGCTTCGTCGACGATGGCGGCCATGTGCTCGGCGTGTGCAACGGATTCCAGACGATCGCCAAGCTCGGGCTGCTGCCGGCCCTCGATCGCGCTGCGGGCGACGGCCTCGCGCCGCAGCAGGTGTCGCTCGTCGACAACGACAGGCTCGGCTACCGCGACGCGTGGGTGCGGCTGCAGATCGCACAGGACAGCCCGTGCGCGTTCACCCGCGGCAGCAGCGGCGCGATCCTCGAGGCGCCGGCGCGACACGGCGAGGGCAAGATCGTCTTCGCCGACGCTCCGCTGCAGCGCCGCGTGATCGACGCTGGCCTGGTCCCGCTGCGCTACGTCGACGCCGGCGGCGAGCCGACCGAGGCGTGGCCCGACAATCCCAACGGATCGCCCGGCGGCGCCGCGGCGCTGTGCGACGTGACCGGCCGGGTGTTCGGGGTGATGCCGCATCCCGAGGCGTACCTCTATCCGCAGAACCATCCCGACTCCACGCAAAGGCGCGCCCGCGGCTCGGTGCCGCTGGCCGGTGACGGGCTCGGCATCCTCGTGAGCGGTGTGCGCTCGGTGCTCGGCGTCTCGGGCTAGCCGAAGCGAGCCATGCGCCGGCGGACTCACGCGATCGCCCGGCCACCGTGCGCCGGCCGCCGCGGCGCGCACCGCCCCGAAGCGGCCGCGATCCGGTCGGGCCGCGGCCGTTTTGGGGCGTGGGCGAGTGGGCGCCTGCCGCGATGAGAACTTGTGTCAATGTCCAGGGCATGACGGAGTTCGGCTCGAGCACGGACCTCGAGACGCTGCGACGCAGCGGTCGAGGGAAGATCGTCGTCCTCGGTGTGCTTGTCGCCGGCGCGCTCGGTGCGGCCACGTGGGCCTTCTTGCGCAAGGGCGGCACGGGCAACCCCGAGGAGGCGGGCAAGGTCCTCGTCGTGACCCGGGGGAGCACGACGGGTTCGTCGTTCGCGCTCAGGGACGCCGGCTTCGAGACCGGTGAGGGCACGCTGCAGGCGTGGGTCGACAAGGCCAAGGAGGAGGTCCCCGATCTCGACGTCGATGGCGTACCCGCCGTGATGGCGCTCGCCGACAGGTTCGGCTGGGGCTACGTGGTGTTCGAGTCCCCCGCCGACGTGGATTTCTCCGGTCTCGAATTCGAAGGCGGCGCGCCCGAGATCCCCGACGATGCCCAATGGGCCGCGGTATCGGCCGGCGACTTCGCGTTTCCCCACGTGCTCACCATCAATCCCGAGCCCAGCAAGGTGCTGCGCGACGGCTCGATGTCGATGCTGCAGGCGCTCTTCGAGCAAGAGCAGCTCGCGGCGCTGCTCGAGCCCGAGTCACTCGGCGTCGATCAGCTCCACCTCCGCGACACCCTCGAGGAGGGCCGGCGCAAGCTCGCGCTCGTGCCCGACGCCGAGCGCCTCGCCGAGAAGGTCGTGAACGACATCGGGAAGGCGCTCACCGAGGGCGAGCGTGTCGACCCAGCGCCCACGCAGATCGGCGTGACGCTCGAGAGCCTGACCGCGCGCCCGCTGGCCGACGGTAGCGTGCTCAGCGTGGGTCGGACGCTGGAGCTCGTCACCCGCGACGCGATCCGGGTCGATCTCGATCTCGGCAGCATGCAGCAGCTGCTCGTCGGCGCCCCGACGGCCGCGGCATCCGACCGGGTGCCCTGCGCTGCGTTCGCCGGTGGCGCTGTCGAGGTCGGTGACTGGCGCGACCTGACCTGGTCGGTCGACGGTTCGACCGCGCTGCTCAGCACGTTGGCCGGTGGCGAGACCCTGTGGGGCCTCGACGACACGAAGCCCGGGGCGTGCGCGTGGACCAAACTCGCCAGCGTGCCCCATGCGCGGCCCGGCCTCGACGGCCCGGCGGTGCCATGGCGCGGCGGTCGGCTCGCGCGTGTCGGCTTCGTCGACGGCCTCGGCGTCGTGTCGGTGTCGATCGCCGGTGAGCCCGAGCTCCAACTCGGCATGCTCGAGTCGACCTCGCTCTCGCACCTCGTCTGGATCGACGACGATCACCTCGCCGCGCTGGCCAGCTACGAGGTCGACAACTCGAGCTGGATCGCGGTGTTCAGCGTGCGCGACCCCATGCGCGTGGTGGTGGTGCCGGCCTCGGTGGCGGGCGGTGTGCACGGGATGAGCGATCTCGCGGCGGTGCCGGGGCGCTCGTCCTTGCTCGTGCTCGGCTACGGCGGCCTGCTGGTGCGCGTCGATCTTCCGGCGCCTCCGGCGGCACTCCTCGCCGAGCCGCCGCTCGCCCCCGATCAGACCCCGCTCGAGGCCGAGGGTCGACCCACCGTATACCAGCTCGACCCCGCCGGCTTCTCGTCGAAGACGCTGATCGCCGATGGCAACCTCGGCGACCTCGCCGTGTCACGTGATGGCAAGCATGCGGTGGGCACGGTCCACGGTACCGAGGTTGATCCCGACGCGCCAGGCGACGGCGAGATCGCGGTCATCGACATCGAGGCCGGCGGGATGCGTCTGCTGACCCGCAACGCGCTGTCGGATCGAGAACCACACTTCACCGCCGACGGCCGCCACGTGGTGTTCTCGACGAGGGTGGAGATGCCCAGGAGCGACTGGACCATCACGGCGGCGAGGGTTGTCCCGCGCTAGAACAGCCGCAGCCCCTCGATCTCGAACTCGCTCCCACAATCCACCGCGATCTCGCCAACGCCCCCCGCCATCCGCACGCGCAGCCGGCCGTCCATCGTGGCCTGCCCACCGCCTGCAGGCTCGAGGTCCGTGACCGCATCGATGCGCGCGAGCAGTCGCAGCTGCCCCTGCACCGCGACGATGGAGCTGACGAGCGCGGCGCTGAACGAGCCATCCTCATCGATGGGTCCGGTGAACTCGACGCCGCCGCTCATGACGTCGGCGAACGCGAGGCCGACCGCGACGACACCGTCCCCCTCCACGAGCCGCAGCGTCGTCGGGGGATTGCTCAGGCACGCGAGCACGGCAGCCTCGCCCGTGCAGGTGCACTCGGTGCGGTCGAGGGTCAGGAGCCAGGTGCCCGTGTGCGCGCCACCGAACGCGTCGCCGCGCTCGCGGGCGAGGGCGGCGAGCGTCGGCCGATCGAGCGGGCCGTTGTCCTCGTCGCAGGCCAAGAGCCCGACGGCGATCACCGCCGCGAGCGAGCGCAGCCGGTGGCTGAATCCGGCGAAATAGGAGCCGCGCCCTCGCATCACTCGGCCACCCCGTGGGCGGCGAGGTGCTCGCGGATCGCCGCTGCGCGGGCATCGTCCACCAGCACCGCACCGTCGATCGTACGACCGTGCAGGTGCGCGACGACCTCGCGGATCGACAGCAGCGGGTGCACCGCGACGCCCAGCTCGTCCTGCAGCTCGGTGAGCGTCGTGCGATCGCCACGACCGCGCTCCTCGCGATCGACGGCGACGACGACCCCGCTGACGACCACGTCGGCGGACCGGCGGAGCAGCTCGACCGCCTCGCGGATCGACTGGCCCGAAGTGATCACGTCGTCGACGACGACGACCTGCATCCCGGCGGCCGGCGTGGTGCCGACGAACAGGCCGCCTTCGCCGTGATCCTTGGCCTCCTTGCGGTCGAAGGCGTAGCCGGTGTCGGTGCCGCCTTCCGCCAGAGCCATCGCGGTCGACACCGCCAGCGGCACGCCCTTGTACGACGGGCCGAACACGAGATCACAGCGCAGACCGGCGTGGCGCACGTGGGCGGCGTAGGCCTCGCCGAGGCCGTGGATCGCGGCGCCCGTGCGGAGCTGGCCGGCGTTGACGAAGTACGGAGAGCGACGACCGGACTTCAGCGTGAAATCGCCGAAACGGACCACCTCGTAGCGCAGCAGCAGGTCGAGGAACGCGGCCTGATGGGCGAGCATGTGGGCGCAGTGTATCAGCTCGCCGCCAGCGGCAGACGCACGCGCATCGACGCGCCCGGGCGCCCGTCGGGCCGCGACTGGGCGACCAGAGTGCCGCCGTGGGCGGCGGAGATCTGCAGATCGGCGACGAGCGCCTCCATCTCGGCGAGGCGATGTCCTCGCTCATCTCGGCGACGCCGGTGCGCAGGCGCCCCAAGGTCGCGGTGCGAAGGGCGTCGGGGTCGTCGCCGATGCGCTCGAGCCTCTCGTGGAGGATCTCGAGCAGGACCTCGACCCGCGAGATCGGCGTACGGAGCTCGTGCGAGACGTTGGCGAGCAGCGTGCCCTGACCGGCCACCGACCGCTCGAGGCGCACGGCCATGTCGTTCACGGCGGTGGCGAGCTCGGCGGTCTCGTCGTGGGCGCGCACGGGCACGGCGATCCGGTGGCCGAGCTCGCCGCGGGCGATGCGGCCGACGCCGTCCTCGAGGGTGCCGATGCGCGAGGTGAGCTGCCGCGACAGCCGCCACGCCCCGATGCCGAAGGCCGCGATGAGTAGGGGCACCACGGCCATCGCGAGGCGAAGCCGACCCCCGGGCGCGTCGATCATGTGGACCACGGCGGTGAGCTTCCCGTCGGCGCCGACCAGCGGGAACAGCACCACTGCGCGGGTCGCCCCGTGATCCTGCTCGGCAAGTCCGACCGATCGTGTGCGTGGGGTGGCGCGCGGAGGTGGGCTCGACCGCCGCGGTGCGCGATCGTCGGGGCGCCACGCGGGCGTGGGGTCGACGTGGGCTGCCCACCGCGCTTGACGAATGCGCGCATCGGCGCTAGCCCTCATCACCGTGGAGTACCGCTGCAGCGCGTGCCATACCGCCTTTGCGGCGCAAGCCGAGCCGCACGCGTGCCCGAACTGTGCGGCCGAGGCGGGCCTCGAGGCCGTCCACGCCCCCGCCATGCCGATGAAGCTGTTCGGCCTGTTGCTTGCGATGGCGGTCATCGTGAGCATCGCGGGCGGTGCTGCGGGCCTTCTCGGCGGGTCCTGACGCGCCGCGGGCCGTCCACGGTGGGCCGTCCACGGTGGGCCGTCCACGGTGGGCCGTCCACGGCGGGCCGTCCACGGTGGGCCGTCCACGGTGGGCCGTCACGGTGGGCCGTCCACGGTGGGCCGTCCACGGTGGGCCGTCCACGGTGGGCCGTCCACGGTGGGCCGTCCACGGTGGGGCCTCCACGGTGGGCCGTCCACGGTGGGCCGTCCACGGTGGGGCCTCCACGGTGGGGCCTCCACGGTGGGGCCTCCACGGTGGGCTCGGTGCGCTGCGTCGACTTGGCGCCGGTGGTGGCCGCCATGGTACCTTCGCGGCGAGCAGAGCCGTTGATCGTCCGCTGCGCGAGTTGCCAGACCGAGTTCGCGTTGGACGACCGCCAGGTCGGTCCGGAGGGCGCGACCGTGCGTTGCTCCGTATGTTCCGAGATCTTCCGCGTGGCGCCGCCCCAGGGTGTCTCCGACCCACCGTGGCAGGTCCGCACCCTCGACGATCTCCTGTTCACCGCCCCCGACCTCGCCACCTTGCACGCGTGGATCCTCGAGGGGCGGCTGCACCCCGACGATCAGGTGTCGCGCTCGGGTCGCCACTTCGTGCGCCTCGGGGATATGCCGGAGTTCGCCGAGGCGTTCGCCGTTTTCGTCGGGCTCCCCGGTGTGCTCGAGGCCGAGGAGCGCGGTCAAAGCGAGAACTCGGCCCTCGATGTGCTCGGGCCACCGCCAGCCTTCGGCACCCACGCGGCCGAAGCGGCCGACGACGACGCGCTCGCAGGGGTGCCCGCGTCGGCGAGCGGCGAACACTCGTCGATGCTCGGTCGCGCCCTCGAGGATGCCGCGGGGGCTTCGGGTGTCCGCGCCACGGCGCCGGCCGCCGCCACGCCACGGCGCAGCGAAGCGCAGTCCGAACGCCATGCGCAGGCCAGCACCGCACCGCTGCCGACGCCGGCACCCGTCGCCGTGCCGCGCGCGCCGACCCGACCGTCGCCGGCAGCGGCGTCCCAGGCCAGTGGCGGCAGCCGCGGGGTGCCGGGCGCAGTCGCCGAGGATCGGAGCTCGCGGCCGATGTCGATGCTCGACGTCGTGACCCACCATGTGCGTCCGATCGCGGCGCCCGCCGTCGAGACCACGCGCCGAGCCGACTCGGCGCCCGTGGTCCACGGCACGCGCCGCCCCGACTCGGCGCCGGTCGTCGCGGGGCGCGAGGCCGCCCGTGAGCACGTGCGGGTTGCGGCGAGCGTCGACGTGGTGGCCGCGGAACTCGGGCAACGGGGGCGGCGTGCCGAACCTCGGGCGCAGGGTCGGCCGTGGCTGTGGGCGGTGGTCGGCGTCATCGCCGGCGGCGCGGTGGTGTTCGGCATCCCGCAGATCCGGGATCGCGTGTTCGGCACGGCCGCGGCGCCGCCGGTCGTCGCTGCGCCCGCGCCTGATCGCTCGGCGGTGCTCGAGGAGGCCGCGGCCGCATTGGTCGGCGCCGATCCGCAGGCGCTCGCCCGCGCCGAGGCGGCGCTGCACGTCGCCATGGAGGGCGGTGGTGACACCGCACGGCTCGCGCTCGCGGCCGCCGAGGTGCTCGCGACGCGGGCGGTGATCCACGCGCTGTGGGGCGCGGTCGAGCCGGCGATGCGCAGCGACGCGCGGTTTTGGGCCCAGGAAGACGCGGCGCGGGCGGGCTCGTTGCTCGAGGGTGCCGCGCCCCCCGACGCGAGCACCGACGTCGCGGCCGCGCGCGCGTTTCGCCGCGCCGACGCGCTGCTGCACACCGTGCAGGGCCGTGATGTCGCGCTCTCCGCGGAGCTCGATGACGAGATGCGCCTGCTGGTCGCCGTGGGTCCGCTGCTGCGCGATGCGGCGGCGCGCCTGCCCCAGGAGACGCGCGCGGAGCTCGTCGCGCTCCGCAATCCATCCGTGCTCGCGCAGCTGGTCCTCGCGCTGGGCCACACCCGCGAAGGTGCCCGCGACGAGGCAAAGGCGGTGATCGACGGCGTGCTCGCGGTGGCGCCGGGGCAGCCGGTGGCCCGCGCGCTGGCCCGATCCCTGGCGGTGCCGCCGACGGCCGCCGAGCCCAGCCCCGGTGCCGACGCTGACCGGGGTGCCGACGATGGCGGTGCCGACGATCACGGCAGCACCGGCGATGCGGTCGTGATCGCCGACGCGAACGATTCTGCCGTGCCGGAGCCTGCCGCGCCGGGGCCGACCGCAACGCCGGCTGAGTCGATCGAGCGCCTGATCGACAGGGGCTGCAACCGCGCCGAAGCCGGCCATGCCGACGCGGCGGTCGCGCTGTTGCGCAAGGCCCTCGAGCGGCGCCCCACTGATCTCGACGCGCTGCTGTGCATGGGCGACGCCCACAGTGAGCTCGGCGCCTACGGGCCCGCGCTCGCCCACTACGAACGGGCCCTGGCGCGCTCGCCCCAGATGATGTCCGCGCTGCAGGGCGCGGGACGGGCCGCCGCCAAGCTCGGTCGCACGGCCAAGGCGGTGAAGCTCTACGGGCGCCTGCTCGAGCAGGATCCGTCCCACTCCCAAGCCCGCGCGTACGTCGACGCCAACCCGGCCACCGGCACGCAAGACGCCACCGACAGCGGTTGAAGCGAGCGAACACGATGGCGAGCGATGACGAAGACCAACTGAGCTGGGACGAGGTGCAGGCGCGACGCGAGGCGCACCAGCGTCGCTTCGCCGAGCTCGACGCGGACGAGCGCGCGGCCCTGCGCAAGCTCCACTACATGCACTGTCCCAAGTGCGGCGTGAAGCTCGAGGAGATCACGTTCCGCGGCGTCCGCATCGACAAGTGCTTCGCCTGTGGCGGCGTGTGGCTCGACGACGGCGAACTCGAGGAGCTCGCGGGACAGCCCGGCTTCTTCGAGGCGCTGCGCCGGATGTTCTCGCGCAGTTGATCGCGGCCCGCGACGCTCGGGTTCGTGACGGGGTTCAGTCGGAGAACGCCGCGGCGAGCGTCACGAGCAGGCGCTCGAGGACGTCCGAATCGAGCCCCGACAGATCGGAGCCCAAATCGAGCTCGGCGCCCGCGGGCCACAGCCCGAGGCGGATCGTCGGGAACGGCAGGCACGCGTCGAGCAACGCGTCGCCGTGGTGCTCGAGTTTGCGCGCGGCCCCGAACACCCGGTGGGTGCGGGCGATCGGGTGTTCAGGCACGTCGCCGTGGGTGCCTGGCTGCAGACCGACCTCGGGCCGCGCCCGCGCCACGAGCCCGACCTTCGCCGAGATCCGCGGGCGCTCGCCGCCGAGGTGGGCGCGGACATCGACGGCCACGCCCTCGATCTCGCCGCGCAGGGCGTGCAGCGTCGCGCCACCTCTGGCCGCGCCGACCTCGGCGCGTCGTAGCGACAGCTGCTCGGCGAGCTCGGCCAGGATCTCGGCGATGGGCTGCCGTGGCGGCGGCGTCGCGACCGGCAGCGGGTCGAGGTCGCTGAGGAAGAGCAGGGCACCGGCGGTCGACATCAGCACGAGCTGTGGATTCGACCACCCGACACCGGCGACGAGCACGAGCGAGAGACCGATGCCGCGGTCGCGCGCGTCCTCGGACGTCATCGCCCCGCCGGCGGTCTGCATCGCCAAGAAGATGCCGATCATCACCGCGACGATCGTCGGGTTCGAGAGGTACTCGGGGTACGGCGGCGCGAAGCCCAGCAGCGACTGCACGAGTCCGCCGAGCCCGTCCTCGACGTCGCCGAACTTACTGCGGTAGACCAGGTACACCGTCGCGGTGGTGAGCGCAGACAGCGTGGTCATGATGATGGCGATGCCCCGCGGCGGCCGCGGCCGGAGCAGCACCGTCAGGGCGATCGCGGACGCGACCAGCAGGGCGACGAAGGGCCCGCGCCAGCCGATCGGCACCGGGGCATAGGCGAGGGCGAGCGGCCCAACGGTGGCGACGCGGACGAACAGCGGCGTGATGAGGGCGAGCGCCGCCCAGCGCGACGTGGAGCGCGGTGCCCGGTACAGCTCGAGCACGAGGAAGACCGCGAGGGCGACGAGCGCCGCGGTCGAGTTCAGTGCGTGGGCGGCCTTCGCCAGACCGGTGGCGCCGCGGAGCGCGGCGACGTGGCCGACGAAGCCTGCCAGCACCGCGAGCACCACCGGCAGCGCGACCCCCCACCCACGTCGCCGCGCCCGCGGCGTGTGGACGAGACCCCACGCCACCGTCGCGCAGGCCAGCCCCGAGACCATGGCGACGAAGTGGTGGAGGATGAGCTCGCCGTGCAGCGCCAACCCGTAGGTGCTCATCCGCCTCGACAGCGGCCACAAGATGCCCGCCTGCCAGACGACGAACGACAACGCGGCGACCAGCGGCCGCCGGCGGAGCACCCACAGCACCACCACCCCGAGCATCGCCGCGGCCGCGGCGATGACATAGATGATAGGGCCCTCTTGGGACGCGATGGTCAGCGCGTCGAGGCGGGCCACGCCGAGGACCACACTGGCGAGGATCTGCAGCAGGCCCCCGATGAGGGCGCAGGTGCAGAGCGTGGCTGCGAGCGGACGGGGTTCCACCGGATTCCGAGGAGCACTGGGTGTAGCACGCAGCGCGCCCAAGCCGGGGGCGCGGCCGGTTTCTTGGCGGCCGGTGCCAGGTATCCTACATGTAGGACATGATCGGTGCACTCCTGGTGATCGGCATGCTCTTTGCGGCCTCGGCACCCGGTCCCAAGCCGGTTCTGGAGCAGCCCTATCGGGTCGTGCTCGATGCCGGCCACGGCGGCACCAACGGCGGCTGCCACACCGAGGACGGCGCGGTGCACGAGAAGGACGTGGCCTTGGCCCTCGCGCGTGACGTCGAGCGCGAGATCGGCCGCCTGCTGCCCCACGCGGAGGTCGTACTGACCCGCACCGACGACGCCACCGTCGCGCTCGCCGATCGGGTCGCCGCCGCCAACACCCGCGGCGCGGACGTTTTCGTCAGCCTCCACGCCAACGCCTCGCCCCGCCACGACCAGACCGGCTTCGAGACCTTCGTGCTCGACGCCGAGGCGAGCAGCCTCGAGGCGGCCCTCACCGCGCGCCGCGAGAACTCGGCCGAGCGGGGCAGCCCCCAGCCCGGTGGCGCCGCATCCCAGGCCCAACTCATGGTCGAGCAGCTCCGCGCCTCGGCCCATCGCGCAGCGGCGATCGCCCTGGCGCAGTCGATCCAGCGCGAGCAGGCGATCCGGTTCCCCGGACGCGCCGACAGGGGCGTCCGCCAGGCGAGCTTCGACGTGCTGCTCGGCGTGCGCATGCCGGCCGTGCTGTTCGAGGCCGGGTTCCTCGATCACGTCGACGACCGCCGCGTGCTCGTCGACGAGGATCGTCGCCGCGAGGTGGCCATGGGGATCGCGTCGGCGCTGGTGGATCACTACCGACGGACCGCCCGCGGACGGACCGCCCGCGGACGGACCGCCCGCGGAGGGACCGCCCGCGGAGGGACCGCCCGCGGACGGACCGCGGGGTGAACCACCAAGGGGTGCCCGCGGTCGCGGTCGGCCTGGCCGGTGGGCCTGGCCGGCCAGGCGTCTCGTCGTGTGCGGGGCGAGCAACGGGGGTCGAACCCGCGACCTCTGGAATCACAATCCAGCGCTCTAACCAACTGAGCTATGCCCGCCGCGTTGGGGCCAGGCTTCTAGCACGGCGCCTGGGCGTCCGCCAGGGGGGCGCCCGAGTCGAGCTGCCACGCGGGCCGGGCCGGGCCGGCCCGATCGATGCGGAGCTCAGCGGGGGCCCGCGTGCTCCGCGAGCCAGGCGTCGATCCGCGCCGACTCGACCGTGTCGCCGGCCGCGGCGTAGGCCTCGCGTGCGGCCCGTGCGAGCCCCAGCGCCGCGCTGCGTTCGGTGTGGACGAGCGCGCCGGCGTAGGCGAACTCGGTCTCGGCGCGCGCCAGGAGATCGGCGCCCGCCGCCCGCAGCTCGACCGCACGCTGCAAGCTCCGCCGCGCGTCATCGACGCGGCCCAGCGCGAGCTCGGCGAGCCCCCGTCCTCGCAGCGAGTTGGCGAGTGCGGCGGGGTGCGAGGCCGCGGCCGCCTCGCGCAGCGCGACCGCGGCCGTGAACTGCTCGAGGGCGGCGTCGTGGCGCCCGGCGGCGAGCAGGACCTCGCCCAGATCGTGGCGCGAGTTGGCGAGGTCGGGGTGACCGGCGGGCAGGGCGTCCTCGCGGATACGGGTGGCGGCGGCGAGCAGCAAGGCGGCGGCGCCGAAATCGCCGCGCCGATACGAGACGATGCCGTGGCTGTGCAGCGCGCTGGCCACCCGCGGGTGGCGATCACCGTAGCGCGCGCGGACGATCCGCTCGGCCTCGCCGAGGGCGCGCTCGGCCTCGTCGAATCGATCGGCGTCCGCGAGCGAGCTGCCGAGGTTGAGCAGGCTGTCGGCGATCGCCGGGTCGTCGGCGCCCAGGTGCTGGCGCCGCAGGTCGAGCGCGCGCTCGTGGGCGGCGATGGCCGCCGACGTGGCACCACGGCGTCGGGCGGCGACGCCGACGTTGTTCTGCAGCGTGGCCTCGATGAGCGCGTCACCACCGGCCCGTCGCAACGTGCGGGACGCCGCCTCCGCGAGCCCGTCGACCTCGTCGGCGCGGTCGGGCGCCGAGGCCAGCACCCACACCAGATGCCCGCTGGCGTCGGCCCGCGTGATGTCGTCGCCGGCCTCGTCTGCGCTCCACGACGCCTCGCGGAACGTGCGCTCGGCGGCGGTGCGATCGCCCATCTGCGCCTGGGCGCTGCCGAGCAGCACCAGGGCCTCGCCGATGGTCGCGCCGTGGCCGATCTCGCGGGCGCTCGCGACCGCCGCGGTCGCACCACCCAGCGCGTCGACGTAGCGCGCGAGCCGGATCTGCTGGCGCACCGCCGCGAGCTGATCGTGCACGGCCGCGAGCTCCTCGGCGAGCGCGCCTGTGGGCGGCGCGCCCGGGGACATCAAGGCCTGGCGATCGGCGCACGGCTCGAACGACGGCAGCGCCGCGGCGGCGGTGACCGCCTGCGTGACCGCGTCGTCGTCGGCACCGACGAGCAGTCGGGTCAACGCGCGCACGTCCTTGAGCCGACGCTCGAGGCATGCGACCTGACGATCGAGCATCTCCTGCGACTGCTCCTTGCGGATCGCGGTGGCCTCGCACGCGTCGCGGTGCAGTCGCACGAAGTCGGCGGTATGCCCGTCGAGCATCTGCGAGGTGGAGGCGAAGGCGTCGTCGGCGTAGGGGCGCGAGCTCTGCGAGAACGCGACGCGCACCCGGTCGCGCACGCCGTCGTCCCAGATCGCCTCGAGCTTGCGCTCTGCGCCGCGGCAGACCTCTTCGTCGGGACGCAGCGTCGACAGCAGCAGGCCCGCGGCCCCGAGCGCGCTGAAGCCCAGGGCCGCCAGTGCGATCCGTTGCTGCCGCGCGGCGGGATCGGCCGCGAGGGCGGCCAGCAGCGCGCGCATGTCGGGCCAACGCTCGTCCGGTGCGGTGGCGAGGCCGCGCACGATCACCTTGCGCAACCACGCCGGGACCGTGGGGCCCTCGCGCGAGGGCTCGCGCACACGGCCGCGCACCACGTTGAACGCGATCTCGGGCGCCCGCTCGCCGGCGAAGGGACGCTCACCGTACAGCGCCTCATACAGCGCCACGCAGAACGAGAACTGATCGGTGCGCGCGTCGATCGGACCGCCGGTGTGCTGCTCCGGCGCCATGTAGGCCGGCGTCCCCATCACCGCGCCGGCCTGGGTGAGCCGCGTCGTGGACTCGGCCATCCGCGACGACGGCCGCTCGCTGCCCTCGCCGTCGCTGCTGCGATCCATGGCGGGATCCGAGGTGGGATCCGAGACCTCGGTCCGTGCGAGCCCGAAGTCGAGCACGCGTACCCGTCCATCGTTGCCGATGAGCACGTTCTCGGGCTTGAGGTCTCGGTGGACCACGCCGGCGGCGTGGGCCGCCGCGATGCCTTCGCCGGCCTGCCGCCAGATCGGCAGCACCTCGCGCCAGCTCTTGCGCGCACTCGCCACCCACTGCGCCGCGTCGACGCCGTCGACGAACTCCATGGCGATGAACACCTGCTCTTCGAAGGTGCCCACGTCGTGCACCGCGATCACGCCCGGATGGTTGAGTCGGGCGAGGGCCTGGGCCTCGCGCAGCAGACGGGCGCGGGCGATCTCGGCCCGGCCGCTCGCGCCCGGCCGCAGCAGCTTCAGGGCGATCTTGCGGTCGAGCTCGGGGTCGTACGCGGCGTAGACGATGCCCATGCCGCCGGCGCCGATCTTGTCGAGCACGACGTAGCGACCGACCACGTCGCCGCGCAGACGGAAGTCGGGGCTGCGTGCAGTCCGTGCCGCCGCGCGTCCACCGACGAGCTCGGGATCGCGGCCCGGCGTCGTCTCGGCGGGGGCGGATGTCGGCGAGGCGGGCACCAGCGGCGATCCTAGTACACCTCGTCCCGAATCCACGGGCCGCGGCGGTGCGGCCAGGGACACGGTCACCGCCGGCCTCGCCTCCGGCCCGCCCGCGGTCAACGCACCGGATTGCGCTGACGCAGAGGTGTTGCGCGCGCGATGGCACGTGCCGCCGGTCCGCGCTATCCTCGGACGATGGTTTGGTTGCATTGGGACTCGATGGGTTGGATGCGTGCGGGCGTGTGCGTGGCCTCGATGGCCGCCGGAGGCTGCATCGGCATCGAGGGCACCGATGTCAGCACGGGGCAGCAGCCCACCCACGGTTCGAATTCCGGCGGCGAGGGCGGCGGAATCTCGGTCACCAGCGATCCCACCGGTGCGGGGACGACGGGCCCGGCCCCGGAAGACACGGACGACGACGGCGCCGGGACGGACACCGACGGCCCCGGCTCCGAGGGCACGGGCACGGGCACGGGCACCGACACGGGCACGGGCACCGACACGGGCACGGGCACCGACACGGGCACCGACACGGGCACCGACACGGGCACGGGCACGGGCACGGGCACGGGCACCGACACGGGCACCGACACGGGCACCGACACGGGCACCGACACGGGCACGGAGAGCAGCACCACCGACACGCCCGAGCCGTGACCCGGCGACGGCGGATCCGCCGCCTGGCCGCGCTTGTCCACGGCCGACGCCCGTGGCAGCGTCCGCTGCGGTGTCCACGTCACCCCAACGCAGCCTCGAGACCTTCGCCAACCCCAGCCCTGCGCGCGACTTCGAGGTGCGCTTCGATTGTCCCGAGTTCACGTGTTTGTGCCCCAAGACCGGCCAGCCGGACTTCGCGACGATCCGAATCCGATACGTGCCCGACGAGAAGTGCGTCGAACTCAAGAGCCTCAAGCTCTACTTGTGGTCGTTCCGCGACACCGGGGCGTTCCACGAGGCCGTCACCAACCAGATCGCCGATGATCTGATCGCCGCCCTCGCGCCGCGTCGCCTCGTGGTCGAGGGCGACTTCCTGGTCCGCGGTGGAATCCACACCGTGGTCGAGGTCCGCCACGAGGCACCGGGGCGTGCCTGAGGGCGCGAACTCGCGCCTGAGCGGACGGGCCACGGCCGACGGCACCGCGACCACGGCCGCCCGCTTCGGCGCCGCGTCTCGCACCCTCGGCATCACGGGCCTGCACTGCAGCCCTTTGGCGTTCGCCGCCCATGGCGTGCGCGCCGACGACGTCCTCCACGCCCGCGCGCTCCACCTCGCGCTGCGCAGCGGCGTGAACGTGATCGCCACCGACGGTCGCGACGGCGACGGCGACGGCGACGGCGACGGCGACGGGATCGGCGAGCGCCTGGTCGGTCGCGTCCTCGCCGAGGCGGTCGCCGCCGAGATCGTCCCGCGCGGCGGGGTCATCGTGCTCGCGGGCATCGATTGCCGCGACGCGCCATCGCCCGCGCTGGCCACAGCCCGCCTCGAACAGACCCGCGCCCGACTCGCCCTGCAGCACCTCGATGTCGCCATCTTGCAGCTCGATGCGCCGCCGACCGCCGCGCTCGTCGACTGGCTGCAGGACGAGGTGGACCGGGGCACGGTCGGCGCGTGGGGCCTGTCGTGCGACGGCTTTGCGGCGGAGTCCGGCACCGCGGGCGCCGTCTCGGCGGCGGCGGTGCTCGCGGGCATCGATGCGCACTGCCGCGCGCGGCACCGGCCGGTCGCGCTCGCGATGCCGCTGGGTCCGCTGCAGCTCGGCGCCGCGCTCCATCGCGAAGGTGCTGGCCCCACGAGCGTCGAGGTGGCCGCGGCGGGCGGCCTCGCCGTGCTCGCCCATCGCTCGGTGCGCGGCGACGTGCCGGCCCCTGCGTCGCCGCGGCTGGTCGAGCCCCACGGGGATCCACCGGCGCTCGCGGCCGCCCTCGCCCAGGTGCGCAAGCTCGAGGCCGCGTGGGCGGTCGATCTCGGCCTTCGCCTCCGCACCGACGCCGGCGACGCCCGCGATCTGTTCCGCTGGGGGCAGCTGCTCTCGCAGCCGGGCGCGCACCGAACCGAGGCCGAGCAGTGGCAGCGCCTGCGCCACGACGTCATCGCGCCGCACGTCGGCCAGACCAGCAAGGCCCTGCTGGCGCACCTCCAAGCGGGCGATCGCGACACGTTCGCCCGCTGGTGGCAGGCCTATGGCACCGCGCTGCACGCTGTGTTCGTGCACATCGAGGCCGGCCTCGGTGCGGTCTCACCGCAGCGGCGCATCGCGGTGGCCATGGATCCGTGGCTGCCTCCGCCGTGGCGCGAGCTCCCGCTGCCGTGCCGTGCGGTCGGCGTGGCGCTGGCTGCCGGCGCGACCACGGTGCTCGTCGGTATGCGCACGCCAGCGCGCGTCTCCCAGCTCCTCGCGATCGGCTCGGCGCCGCTGGTCGGTCCGATCCCGGTGGACGCGTTGGCGGTCGCCCTCGCGCATGGGGCGCGAACTCCCTGACGAGAAGTTCGCGCTCGCACGTCGGCGATCGCCCCGGCTTGGCCGGGCCGGGGCAGCCGACCGCGGCCGCGGGGGCGTGTTACAACGGCCCGCGGAAACCCCCGCGGCGTGGTGTTGTCTCCCCGCGCGGTCGGAAACCGGAGGCGAACCATGGTCCTGCATCTCGGCGCGCTGTTCTCGCTGTCGCTCTCGCTCGGCGACCCGTTCTCGTTCGAGTACCCCGGTCAGACCGAGGCGTCGGGCTCGGCCTCGCTCACGATCGTCGCGAACGACGACATCGCGGCGTTCGAGGTCGTGATCACCGGTGACGGTCAGACCATCCGCAAGGCCGTCCCGGCGCTGAAGGCCGGCGGCAAGCACAAAGTCGACTGGAAGCAGAAGGGCGCCAGCGCCAAGTACGATCTCACGATCGACGGCGGCGAGATGCGGGCCGACTTCAGCTTCGAGATGGTCAAGCCCGCCGCCCAGGGCAAGGTCGGCAAGCTGCGGGTCAAGAGCAGCCGCGAGGACATCGTCAAGCGCAAGACGGCGACCTACGAGACCACGTTCGCCCTCACGAACTACGAGTACAAGGTCTACGACAGCGACGGCAACACCATCGCCCAGGCCGTGGTCGCCGACGCGCCGGTCGCCGCCGGCGGCACCTTCACGGTCCGATGGACCAGCGCCGCCGAGGTGTTCATGGTGTACGTCCGCGGCGAAGACGAGCACGGCCGCTTCACCGAATTCAAGCTGGTACCGTGGTCGGTCGAGATCCCGCACACCGAGATCAACTTCGACTCGGCCAAGTGGGACGTGAAGACCGACGAGACCGCCAAACTCGACGAAGCGGTCGCGGTGGCGTTCCACGAACTCGAGGGCCTCGAGAAGGTCAACGAGGCCGTGCAGGCCAACATCACGCCGCGGCTGTACATCGTCGGCTACACCGACACCGTCGGCCCCGGACCGATGAACGACGAGCTGTCGCGCAACCGCGCCAAGCAGATCGCCAAGTACTTCTACGACAAGGGCTTCTGGGCCGAGATCCACTACGCGGGCATGGGCGAGCGGGGGCTGCGGGTCGAGACCGCGGACAGCGTCGACGAGGTCCGCAACCGCCGCGCGCTCTACCTCATCGGCGTCGACACGCCCGCGGCCGGCGGCCAGATCCCGAGCAAGTGGCAGAAGCTCGCGGGTGCCCGCGCCAAGCCGGCGGGCTTCGTCATGCCGGCACTGCCGGAGTCCTACGCCAAGGCCCGCGAGGAGCGGATGCGCGGCAACGAGGAGCCCGCGGGGACCGACGCGCCGACGGGTGACGACGCCGGTGAGCCGGCGCACAGCGGCGACGGTCCGTCCGGGGACGCACCCGCGCCGCAGATGCCCGACGACGATGGCGCGCCGCCGCCGGTCGAGGGATCGCCGGGTGCCAGCGGCAAGGGCTGCACGATCGCCAGCGACGACACCGCTCCGGGTGCGTCGTTGGGGCTGGTCGTCCTCGCCGCGCTCGGCCGTCGCCGCCGGCGCTGAGTCCCGGGCGCGGGGCGCTCAGGCAGTGGCGACGTCGTGGGGGAACGTCCGCACCCGCAGCAGGTGCCGCACCGCGCCCATGGTGGTGCGCGGCATCTTCGCGAAGTAGCGCATGGCCCCGGCGACGGTGCCGAACGTCCGCTCGATGGCGGCGAACTCCGGCGTGTTCGCCACGTTGTCGCGCAGCAGCGGCGCGACGTTGGGGTCGCGCCGGAACTCGCGGATGTGCTCGAGCAGGCGCGCGTGATACGACGGATCCTCGACGATCGAGAGGATCGACCGGCTGCGCGGGTGAACGCCAGCGAGCAACTCCACCACCTGATGCTCCATCTGCTCGAGGCCGTCCTCGAACGACTCGAGCAGCTGGAAGTCGTACTGCGGGTTGGCGTGCACGACCTGCATCACGTGGCCGATGATCGCGCCCGGCGTGCTGTTGAACCCGGTGGGGTCGATGAGCGAGGCCGGATCGTCGAGGAATCGAAGCAGGGTGTGGAAGCGGAAGTCGAGGCCCTTGGTCGCGTAATAGTCGGCGGCGCACGGCACGATGAAGAACCGCATCATGTCGAGGGCGCCGACGATGCGCTGGGTGCGGGCGGGGACCTCGTCGATGTAGCCGAGTCGGCGCAGACGCTCGAGCCGGGCCTCGACCTTGGCGGTGTCGCCGTAGCTCTGCAGCACGCGCACCAGCTGCGCGACCTTCTGCCACCGCGCCCGGCGGTCACCCATCGTCTGGCGCACCAACGACCATGGGTTCTTCGACATGCGATCGGTCACGCCGACATCTACCGCGGGCATCGTCTGGAAATCATAGACCGAGGGAGTGAGGGCGCAAGCCATGGTTTGGTCTCCGTCGCCGCACACGGGACCCCAATGGCTCACCTGGCGGGCGATGGCGCGAGATGGGCGGCCATCCACTGCCGCATCCACCCCGCCGCGCGCTCCCAGCCGTCGCGCATGTTCTTCTCGGCCGCCCGCTCGACGAGGCCGCCGATGCCGAAGATGCGGACCTCGCAGCGCAGGATCGAGCGGCGCAGGCAGCGGTCGGGGCCGTCGGGCTCCACGGTGAACCGCCCGCCCATGCGAATGCGGTCCGACATCACCGACAGCACGATCTCGTAGGACCACTCGCCGGTGGCGACGTCGAGGCGCCCGTTCTCGGTGTAGCCCAGCCGCGGTCCCAGGACCTTGGCGACGGCCGCGGGCAGGTCCAACTCGGGGGTCACGCGCATGGACCGGCGCTTCTTGCCGGCCTCTTCGACGATCGGGTCGATGTCGCAGGTGGCGAAGCCCAGCCCGTCCAGGAGCATGGTCCGGGTCCACTCGGGGTCGAAGTAGAGCGCCCAGTAGCGCTCGGTGGAGCAGTCGAACCCTTGGTTGAGGGTGAATTCGAGCACGGCGGCGGACGCTACCACGCACCACCGGGCCCCGGCGCCCGATTTCAGGACCCCAGCGGGCAGCGGCGATCGGGGCGCGGCGCACCGATGGCCACGACGACCACGCGCATCGGATGGTGCGGCTCGACTTGCGTGTAGACCAGATCGTCGAAGCTGGCCACGGGCGCGAGCTCGAAGATGTCGCCCAGCAGCGGCAGCCAGGTCGCCGGGATCACGGCGTGGGTCGGCGCGCGGGCGATCCAGTGGCAGATCTTGGCTGCGCGGTCGCGGTGCAGGCGCGCGGCGACGTGATCGTTGAGCCCGACGAGATCGACGATCGTCATGGTGCGCGGCGCGAAGAACCGGGTGGCGCCGGCGCCCTCCACCGCGACGACGGCGTCCCGCGGCAGCTCGGCGGCGATGTACTGCGCCGGCTGGCGGTGGAGCACGCGGATGTCCTCGGCGGCGTCACGGACCCGCACCGCGGTGTCCCGGGCCTGCAGGCCGGTCACCACGGCGACGGGGGCGAGGGCGACGATGGCAAAGGTGCGCCCCAGGGCCCCGAGCCCGAGCGCGACCACCACGGGCAGCGGCACCAGCAGCGGCGCGAAGTAGCGGGCCTCGAAGAACTGCACGCCCGGATGCAGCGGCCGCGTGGCGGCGACGGCGATCACGGTGGCGCAGGTGGCGAGGACCACCGCGGTCGCCGAGCCGTCACCCTCGCGGAGGTGCCGTCGCAGCGCGGCGCCGAGTAACACCACACCGCCGAGCCCGACCAGCCACGGCTGCCACGGCGCGACCTCCTGGGCGAAGTAGACCAGGCCCTCGACACCACCGCCGCGACCCTTGATGAAGAACGCGTTGGGCACCGCGGCGCCGACGGTGGCGAGCAGCCATGCCGACCACGCCGCCGCGGCACCGAGCGCACCTGCAGCCCCGCACAGGGCGGCGCGCCGCTGGTCGGGGTCGGTGCAGGCACGCAGCAGCCACGTCGCGGCGACCAGGGCGATCGCAAAGGCGCCGAGCTCGGGCCGCGCCCACACCCCGAGGGCGCCGAGAGTCGCCGCGGCGAAAGGCCGGCCCCGAACGGTCGCCCACGCGAGGCCCAACAGCAGCGCGCTCGCCAGCGGCACCTCCATGCCGCTGCCCACCCCGTGCAACTGTAGCGGCGAGGCGGCCACGAGGATCCCGGCGAGCCAGGCGATCGATCGCAGGGGGAGCGGCGCGGTCACGGTCGCACGCCGGCGGCCGATGGCGAGGGCCAAGGCGGCGCTGGCCCAGGCCGAGACCGCGTGGAACAGCACGCCGAGGGCGAGCACGCCGGGCACAGGGTTGGCGGCGGTGGGCCACACGGCGAGCAGCGCCACCCACAGCGGGCTCGAGCACCCGGCCTCGTGATCGCCCGGGTTGTAGCTCCAGCCATCGCCGGCCCGCAGGCTCTTGGCGTACGAGAGGTGGATCCAGGCGTCGTCGAGGGCGAAGTCCGCCCCGGGCCACACGACCATCGCGGCGAGCACGATCGCGAGCACGGCCGCGGCGATGGGCGCACTCGCCTCGGGGATCGTGGCCGGCGCGCGGTCGGTGCTCATCGACCGATCTCGAGCACGACCTTGCCGAACTGCGTGCGCGACTCGAGGTGGCGGTGGGCCGCGGCCGCGTCCTCGAGGGCGAAGCGCCGATCGACGACCGGGCGCAGCAACCCCTGACCGACCAGGGCCATGATGCGGTGCAACGACGCCTTGCTGCCCATCGTGCTGCCGAGGATTTGGATCTGGCGGAAGAACACGTGGCGCAGATCCGTGGTGGCGTCCCACCCCGACGAGGCGCCACAGGTGACGATGGTGCCACCGCGGCGCACGATCTCGAGGCTCGCGGCCCAGGTGTCGCGGCCGGTGTGCTCGACGACCAGGTCCACGCCGCGCTTGCCGACACCGCAGACCGCCCGCACCTGCAACGGCCAGTCGGCATCGGCGCTGCACACCGTGGCGTCGGCGCCAAGGCCCCGGGCGGCGGCGAGCTTGTCCTCGGTGCGGCCGAGGGCGACGACGCGGGCGCCGTGGAGCTTGGCGATCTGCAGCGCGGCCACGCCGACGCCGCTGCCGACCGCGTGCACGAGCACGACGTCGCCGGGCGCGACGCGGCCACGCGTGACCAGCATCTGCCAGGCGGTGAGGAAGGTCAGCGGCATGGCGGCAGCCTCGACCATGGACAGGCCCTCGGGCTTGGCGACCAGGTTCGTCACCGGCACCGCGAGGCGCTCACAGTAGCCCCCCGCCACGTGCTCGCCGAAGATGCGGTAGCGCGGACACAGATTGTCCCACCCATCGAGACACGCCGGACAGGCGCCGCACGACAGCCCCGGGTTGACCACGACCTCACGATCGCGCCAGCTCGGGTCCACCCCGTCGCCGACCGCGCTGACGCGGCCGGCGATGTCGCTGCCCAGCACGTGGGGGTAGCAAAGCCGCAGGTTGGGCAGCCCGTCGCGGACCCACAGATCGAGGCGATTGAGGGCGCAGGCCCCGATCTCGACCACGACCTCGCCCCATCCGGCGCTGGGATCGGGGAGTGTCTGCAGGCCGAGGACCGAGGCATCGCCGTGGGTATGCAGCGTGATCGCGCGCATCGGTGATCCTGGGATCGCGACCCGCGTGGGTCGCATGTGCGCCACACTACCACCGAAATACAGGGGGCCCCGAAGACAGACCTTGCGCTTGCAGATCCACCCAGCCATATACCTCGCAGACGGATCGAGGGCGGCCGGGGGGTTTTCCGCGATTCGTGTTCCGCTGCTGGGCTCCCATCGGGGTGCGGCCAGTCCATGAGGACTGGTCGGGGCCGACGATGGAGATGCCGACCAATGTTTGACGCGCTTTCGACCGACCAAGGTTTCTCTCGCTACACCTCTGCCATCGAGCGGTACCCGGTCCTCGACCGCGAGCGTGAGCTCTCGCTGTCGACTTCGTACCAAGGTGGCGACAAGCCCTCCGGCGACCTGCTGGTGTGCTGCAACCTGCGCTATGTGGTGAAGATCGCCCACGGCTACCGTGGCTACGGCTTCCGCGTGAACGAACTCGTCGCCGAGGGCAATATCGGCCTGTTGCAGGCGGTGCGCCGCTTCGAGCCCGAGCGGGGGCTGCGGTTCATGACCTACGCCTCGTACTGGGTCCGCGCCCACGTCCTGTCGTACATCCTCAAGCACTGGAGCCTCGTCGGTGTCGGCACCGGGCCCATGCAGAGCAAGCTGTTCTTCCGCCTCCACCGCGAGAAGGCCAAGCTCGCCGCGCGGCTCGGCAGCGGCGAGGATCTCACGGCGCACCTCGCCGCGACGTTCTCGACCAGCGAGGAGCGCATCCGCCAGATGGAGCAGCGCATCGACGCGCGCGACCTCTCGCTCGACGCCAAGGCCTATCGCGAGGGCACCTCCACGATCATGGACACGCTCGCCGATGGCGGTGGCGACCAGGAGAGCGCGATCCTCTGCGGCGAGATCCAGTCCATCGTCCACGAGCGCGTCGCCGATGCGCTCACCCGGCTCGACGAGCGCGAGCAGGTGATCGTGCACCACCGCCTCATCGGCGGCGAGCGCCAGACGCTGTCGGAGATCGGCAAGACCCTGGGCCTCTCGCGCGAGCGCGTGCGCCAGCTCGAGCAGCGGGTGAAGACCAAGCTCCGCCGCTCGCTCGCCGATCTCGCCCCCGAGGGTGCCGCGCTGGCGGAGGCCGCCTGAGGCCGCTTCGGGGGAGCGGCCCGCTCCCCCTTCCACCGGGCGAGAGCCCGGCGGAACCTTCCCCTCCCGATCGCGATCGCTCAGGCGCCGAGATCGAAGCGGAGATTGTCGAACGCAGCGCGGACCTCGTCGTGGTGGTCGCGCAGCCCCGCGAGGTCGCCGTCGAACTTCTTCGACGCCAGCCTCGCATCGATGGCGTGGGCGTCCTCGGCGAAGTCCGCGAGGGCGGCCTCGAAGCTCGGCCACCAGAACGCCTGCTCGGCCTCGCTGGGGTGGGCCTCGGCCCAGGCCAAAAGCTCTGCCAGGCGCGCATCGAACGTGGCCAGGGCGCCGTCGCAGGTCTCCGCGGTCAGCGACTCGCGCCGTGCGCAGCGCTCGAGCCCCTTGGCCGCGAGCATCGTGCGATGGCAGTGCCAGCGCATGGACGGACCGCCGGTCGCCCCCGCCTGGGCGAGGCGCAACTCGTCGAGACCGTCGCGCACCCGCTCGAGCTCGCCGTCGAGCACCCCGAGCGAAAGCTGCCACCGCTCCCACGCTGCCACGAGCCCCGGCGCCAACGCCTTGCCCAGGGCCCATCCGTCCTGCTTGAACGCCTCGGCGCCGTAGTACTGATCGAGTTGGGCCGCGATCACCGCGAAGGTCGCCGAGGCCGCCAGATACTCAGCGGCCGCCGCCTCGATCACCGGCAGCAGCGGCGTCTGCAGCGGGCCCTCGTCGACGGCGCGGTGGCAGGGCTGCAGCTCGGTCTCGACCGGGTACACCAGCGGCCGCGGGCCGCCCCGCCGGGCGCCGCCGGTCTTCGGATCGACGCCCTCGATCCAGCGGGCGTGGCTCTCGATGATGCGCACCCGCGAGCGGCGCAGGCACTCGTGGTACAGCGCGAGCTTGTCGGCGAGCCGATCCTGGTCGGTCAGCGCCGGCGGAGCGAGCGTGCCGGGCATCTGCGTGTCGCCGGTGCGAACGCGGGCCTCGACCTCGGCCTGGACCACGTCTTGGATCGCCTCGCCGACACGGCCGCAGCCGCCCACGAGCGCGAGCGCCAGTTCGACGGCGACGAGAGCAGCGGTGCAGCGGCGTGGGAGCCTGGCGCGCATCACATCGGTACGTCCGCGCTCGACGCTGCCACACACGGGTGCGACGGGCAACCGCGCGGCTGGAGTCCGGTCCCCGCTCACACCCAGTGCGAGTCCTCGGGCACGATGATGCGGAGGTGGTGGAACAGGTTCTCGATGCGGTAGTGGCCGGCGGTGACGAACTCTTCGCCGTCGATCTGCGCGTGGATCGGGGCGTTCATGCCGGCACGCCGCCGGGCCGTCAGCCGGATCTCGATGACGCGGCCGCGGGGCACCTCGCGCCGCGGCAGGCCCAAGACCGCGAGGTCGTCGCCGGTGACCGGGTTGCGCTTGTGGCCGCCGAGCGCGGCGGCGGCCCAGTCGGCGTGGCCGCGGAGCACCACCACCTCGAACCGGCCGTCGTCGGGCTTGGCGGACGGATCGAAGATCCAGTCGCCTGCGTAGATGATCGTGCCCTGCACCAAGATGTCGGTGACCGAGTCGAACGACGCGGACGCGCCGTCGATCGCCACCTCGGCGTCGAAGTTGGCGCCGCCGAACGCACCGAGCACGAGCGTGCGCACGGTGGCGCTCGTGTACACCAACTTGTCGCGGTAGAAGCTGCGTAACACCGGCACCTTCTCGACCCACTCGCGCTCGCGGTTGCGCTTCGCGAGCACGCGCGCGGACAGCCCCATGCCGCAGCTGTCGAACCACAGGTCCTTGGCGATGGGCTCGCCGCCGGCGTCCAACGCCTCGATGCGGCCGACGTCGAGCCACTGTTCGACGCCCGCCGCGATGATGTCGACGTTGCGGCGGAGCGCCCGAACGCCCGAGGTGATGCCGAAGCTGCGGCCCTGATCGTTCGCGGTGCCCATCGGCAGCATGCCGAGCGGCACGTCGACGCCGGTCCGCTCGCGCGCCAAGATGATCGACTTGGCCGCCTCGGCGAACGTGCCGTCGCCGCCCATGTAGACCACCCGCGCCGCGTCCTCGCGCTCGATGCGGGCCGCCAGCTTGGCGACGGTGGCGCCCGCGGGCAAGGTGGCGACGAACTCCGGGAACAGGCCGGCGTCGTCGAGCACCGCCATCGCGTCGTCGATGTAGCGCTTGGCCTTGCCGCTCCTGGCGGTGGGATTGGCCACGAGCAGGGTGCGGCGCGGGCGGGGCAACGGTGGGCAGCGTAGCCAACCCGCGGGGCGCTTGGCGAGGGCTGGGGCCGAGCGATCGGCGTTTGCTGGGCTCGCGGTGGTCTGCCGACGTCGCGCAGTCGCGGCGCGCGTCGACGGCTGCGGCCGGTTCGCGTGCGACACCGCTCGGCGCCGGATCACGCGCAGGGGGCGAAACCCAACCCGGTGTGGGATGGATCTGTTACGCATGCCGCCGATGTCCGTGCGTGTTCGAGCCCTCGTCGTCGCCTCCCTCATCGCCCTCGGGTCGTCGTGCAAGCCGACGACGACCCAGCCACCGCCGGTGAGCGAAGCGGCGACGGCGCCCGAGTACGAGAACCCCGGCGGCATGTGGATGCCGACGCAGATGGTCGGGCACGCCGAGACGCTCGAGTCGCTCGGCCTGGGCTACGACCCCGCGGCGCTCGGCGATCCGACCTCGTTCCCCCTGGGCGCGGTGGTCAGCCTCGGCGGCTGCTCGGCGTCGTTCGTGTCGCCCAAGGGGCTCGTCGTCACCAACCACCACTGCGTGATCGGGGCGCTGCAGAACAACTCCACCGCCGAGGACAACCTGCTCGTCGACGGCTACATGGCGCCGAGCTTGGCCGACGAGCGCCCCGCGGGCCCAGGCCAGCGGATCTTCGTGACACAGTCGATCCGTGACGTGACCGCAGACATGACGACGGGGCTCGACCAGATCGCCGATCCCAAGGCGCGCTACACCGAGACCCAGCGTCGCACCAAAGACCTCGAGAAGACCTGCCAAGCCGCGCGCCCCGGCCACGCCTGCTCGGTGCGTTCGTTCTTCGAGGGCGCCGAGTACTACCTCATCGATGCCCTCGAGATCCGCGACGTACGCCTCGTCTACGCCCCGCACGCGGGCGTCGGTGTGTTCGGTGGCGAGGTCGACAACTGGCGTTGGCCGCGGCACACTGGCGACTTCTCGTTCCTGCGCGCGTACGTCGGCAAGGACGGCCAGCCTGCTGATCCGTCGCCCGACAACGTGCCCTACGTGCCGCCGCACCACCTGAGGCTCGCGTCCGAGCCTCTGGAGGCCGGCGACTTCGTGATGGTCGCCGGCTACCCCGGTCGCACCAACCGCCTGAGCACCGCCGAGGAGGTCCGCGACGCCATCACGTGGCGATACCCCCGCGACATCGCCCGCTACGCCGAGACGATCGCGGTGCTCGAGTCCATGGGCAAGCAGCGCCCGGAACTCGCGATCAAGTCGGCCAGCCGCCTGCGCCGGCTCGCCAACTACCACACCAACTTCCAAGGGATGCTCGCGGGCCTGACCAAAGGTGGGCTCGCCTTTCAGAAGGCGAAGGTCGAGGCCGAGCTGCAGGCGTGGATCGCTGCCGACGCGGCGCGCACCGCCAAGTACGGTGGCGTGTTCGAGCAGCTCGCCGCCCTCGATGCCGAGTACCGGGTCGTTCGCGACCAGGACGCGGCGCTCCGCGAGCTCGCGGAGGGCAGCCAGCTGCTCAGCGTGGCCCTCGCGGTGGCGATGCTGACCCAGCAGGATCCTGGGGCCGACGCTGGGCCGCCCTCCCTCGCCGCGATGATCGACGGCGCGATGAACACGTTCGATCCGGAACTCGATCGGGCGCTGTTGCGCCTCGCCATCGATCGCGCCCTGAAGGTCCCGCCCGAGCAGCGGCCGACCGCAGCGCTGGTGGCCCTGCTCGGCAAGCCCAAGGGCGAGACCTGGGACGCCGCGGCGATCGACGCCGGGCTGACCAAGCTCTACGCCAAGACCAAGCTGACGGTTCCGCGCGTGCGCGAGAAGCTCCTCGCGGCCAAGGACCTCGAGGCGATGCGCAAGATCGGCGATCCCTTCGTGAAGGCCGCGGTCGCCATCACGCCAGCGTTCGCGGCCGTGCAGACCCGCGAGGAGACCCGCGCGGGCGCGATGGGGGCGCTGCGACCCAAGTTCGTCGCCGCGCTGCGCGAGTTCGTGGCGACCCCGCTCGCGCCCGACGCCAACAGCACGTTGCGGATCACCTTCGGCACCGTCCGCGGCTACAAGCCCACGCCCGAGGCGACGATGTTCGAACCGTTCACCACGTTGTCGCAGATGATCGCCAAGAACACGGGCGTCGAGCCGTTCGCGCTGCCGCCGGGCATCATGGCGGCGGCCAAGGGCGACAAGGGCCCGTACAGCGTGCCCGAGCTCGGCGACGTGCCGCTCGACTTCCTCGCCGATCTCGACATCACCGGCGGCAACTCGGGCTCGGCGACCCTCAACGCCAAGGGCGAGCTGGTCGGGCTGGCGTTCGATGGCAACTACGAGGCGATCGCCTCGAACTGGATGTTCATCCCCGGCATCACCCGCTCGATCCACGTCGACGTCCGGTTCATCCTGTGGATGCTCGACGCGGTGGACGAGGGCGACCACCTGCTCACCGAGATGGGCGTGACGCCGAAGCTCACCGCCGCCAACGGCCAGCCCGGAGCCCCGCGCGGAGCCCAGCCCGAAGCCCAGCCCGAAGCCCAGCCCGAAGCCCAGCCGGCCAACGGCGCGAGCCCGCCGACCGCGACGGCCGTGACGCCCGCAACGCCCGCGGCTGCCCAAGGCGGTTGATCCGCCCGCGCAGACCGTCCGCGCGCCCCGCCCGTGGCGGCGGCGCGGACCGGCTTGGGCCACCGCCCTTGCACGGCCGAGTGGGCACCGTACGGCCTGTGCATGGTCATCGGACCGGACAACGTTCCCAAGCTCATCGCCGAGATCGGCTGCAACCACAAGGGCGACTTCGAACTCGCCAGAGAGTTGGTGCGGACGGCGGCAGAGTTCTGCCGCGTCGACGGCGTGAAGTTCCAGAAGCGCAACCCCAAGGAGCTGCTCAGCCCCGACCAGTACGACGCGCCACACCCCGACCCGACCCACAGCTACGGTCGGACCTACGGCGAGCACCGCGAGATCCTCGAGCTGTCCATCGACCGCCACGCCGAGCTCAAGGAGCTGTGCGAGTCGCTGGGGATCGACTACTCGTGCAGCGCGTGGGATCTGACGTCGGCGCGTGAGCTCACCGAGCTGCAGCCGAAGTGGATCAAGATCCCCAGCGCCTGCAACACCAACATCGCCATGATGACCTGGCTGTGCGAGCACTACGCCGGCTCGATCCACGTGAGCCTCGGCATGACGACCCACGGCGAGGAGCGGGCGCTGCTCGACCTGCTCGCGGCGCATGACCGCCTCGGTGACACCGTGCTGTACGCCTGCACCTCGGGTTATCCCGTCGCGGTAGACGACCTCTGCCTGCGCGAGATCACGCGGCTGTGCGAGACGTACGGCGCCGAGGTCTCGGCGATCGGGTTCTCCGGGCACCACCTCGGCATCGCGGCCGACATCGCGGCGATGACCCTGGGCGCGGCCTGGATCGAGCGCCACTTCACGCTGGACCGCACGTGGAAGGGCACCGACCACGCCGCCTCGCTCGAGCCCGACGGCATGCGCCGGCTGGGCCGCGACCTCCGCAACATCGCGCGGGCGCTGACCAAGCGATCCTCCGAGATCCTCGACGTCGAGCAGGCGACCCGCAGCAAGCTCAAGCAGGCGGTGCGCCCACGCCTGGTCCGCGCGGCGTAGCAGCCACGAACCCGCTCGGGGACGGTGCAATCCCGTGGTCGGGATTCCACCGCGGACCGCTCTACAGCGTGTCCATGATCTGCATCGCGAGCTCGCAGTACGGATTGAGCTCGAGCGCGCGGTCGAGGGCCTCGCGCGCGCGCTGGGGCTGGCCCAGGGCGCGGTAGATGGCGCCGCGGTAGGCGTGGACCATGTCGAGGCTGGGGTCCATCGTCTGCGCGTAGTCGAGGAGCTCGAGCGCGTGATCGCCGGTCTCGGGATCGTGGTTGGCCGCCTCGAAGCGGGCATACGCGAGCATCGCGTGCAGCTCGGCGACGTCGAAGCCGCTCTCGTAGGCCTCCTCCAGCAGCGCGACCGCGGCGACGAACTCGCCTTGTCCCAGCGCCGTCTCGGCCTGGCTGAAGCGTACCGCGCCCAGCATCTCGGGATCCGCGGGCGCCTCGAACGTCGCCTCGCTGCCGACGTGACGCGCGGGGCCTGAGAGCGGATCTCCGCCGCCGTCGCCGAGATCGATGCCGTCGAGATCGTCGAAGCCCATGAGGTCACCTGTGACCGAGGGCGCATCGAGGGGTTCGTTCGGATCGAGGGCCAGGTCGTCGTCGATGGCGTTGGGATCGATGCCGAGATCCTCGGGGAGCAGGTCGTGGACCGGCACGGCGTCATCGACCGCGGCCACTTCGTCGAGGTCATCATCGACGGCGAGGTCGACCTCGTCGGGCTGGAGATCGACGCCGCCGAAGTTGGCCGGATCCAGTTCGAGGCCGTCGAGATCCGCCTGGCCGATGTGGATGCTGTCGAGCTCGTCGTCCGCGAGGAGGTCGTGGCCGATGCCGTCGGTGGAGACGGGCGGCATCAAGCCGCCTTGGCCCACGTCGAGCACGGTCGCGTCGGGATCGAGGCGCACGCCGCTCGCGCTCACTCGTCCCGAGTGGTTGCTGTCGCCGAAGGTCTCGATGTCGTCGGGCTGGAGATCGAAGGTGAGGCTGCCGGGGGACGAGTACTCACCCGGGTCGCGATCCACCGTGGAGGGGCGGGTCGCCGGGCGCGGCGGCTCCATCGGCGCCGGTTGGATCGGACGCAGCGGCGCCGCCTGTGCGGCCAGGGGCGCGAATCCGGGCGCCGGCGTCGTCATCGGCGCGAGGGGCTCCGGTGTCGCCACGAGCGGCGAGGGCCCCGATGCCGAGTCCGAGAGCAGCTCCGGGATGGGCTCGGGCACGCGGATCGACTCGGGCGTCGACGCGAGCCGCGGGCTCGAATCGTCGGTGGGCATCACGCCGTCGAAGCTCTCGTCCTCGCCGAAATCGATGGCGTCCTCGAAGGTCTCCTCGACGCTCGCCGGCTCGGCGGCGACGAGGGACTCGGGCACCTCGGGCTTGGGGCGGACGACGGACACCGAGTGGTGTGTGCCGGTGCCGCCGTCCTCGTCCTCGACGCCGGCGAACTCCGCCTCGTGATCGCCGAGCAGCGCGCGGATCTTGGGCAGCTCGCCGGGCAGCGGTGTGTCCTCGTACTCGGTGACGACGTCCTGCGCCTCGTAGGCCGGCGTGAACGCGTCGTCCTCGCCCTCGCCGCCGCGAAACGCCGGCCGCACGGGCGCGCTGCGGGCGGGCTGGGCCCCGTCGACCAGCACGATCCCGCCGGCCTGCACCAGCCCATACAACAGCGCGGCGGGGCAGGGCACCGCCGGATCGCCGCCGTGCTGCAGCACCGCGTCGAGCGTGCGGCTGCCGTCGAGGCCGGCGACGAAGAACGATTCTTCGAGCGACAGCTCGCGTCCGAGCTCGGTCGCGAACTCGCTGGCGTTGCCACGGAGGGTCGGGAACTGGCCACCGCCATCGCGCAAGGCCGCGCGGGCGCGCTCTTCGGGGTAGCGATCCTGGATCGCCGCGAGGATGACGCCCTCGGCGGTGGTGTCGAGGCGGACGCCGGGCGTCTCTTCGATCGCGTCGGGCTTGAACTGGTAGCGGCCGTCGTCCCAGCCGAAGATGTCGAACAGCTTGGCGCGCAGCTGGGCTTGCAGGCCGTAGCGCAGGTTGCCCTGCGACAAGATGCCCATCTCCACCAGCAGCTCGCCCTGCTTCTTGCCGGTGCGGCGGATCGCCTCGAGCGTCTGCTCGCACTGCTCTTGGGTGATGAGGCCCTCTTGCGCGAGCACCTGGCCCAGGCACTCGGACAGCACGTTGCTGCGCACGAAGACCGGCTGACCGGCTTCGAAGAAGACCACCTTCTTGGTCTGGCCCGACAGCAAATAGAGGCTGCCGGTCAGGTGGGCGCGGGCGATCTCGCGGATGAGCCGCGGGAACGGGAAACGCCGCAGTGAGCCCTTGGTCGGGAATCCGAGCTGCGGTTCGGAGGCTGCCTGCGCCGTGGCCATCGGGTCGATTCCGCAGGTGAGGCGGGGGAGTGCGTCCCCGGTGCCCAGGCCACGGTAGCCGAAGCTTACGCGGATTTCGCGGCGGTTTGGCGGTGGAATCGCGCGCGTGTGCACGGTGGCCTCGAGGACGGTCACGCGGCGCGCAGCGCGTTTGGCACACGTCGAGGCCGGTGTGACGGCACACCTGGGCCGCCCCCGCGACGGTTGGCGGGGCCCGCCGCCGTCGGTAGCATCGCCGCCGTGACCCGCTGCAGCGCCGTGCTTCTCGCCGCGGGCAAGGGGACGCGGATGCGTTCCGACCGGCCCAAGGTCCTGCACCTGTTCCATGGCGCGCCCCTGGTGACGCACGTGCTGCGGGCCGCTTGCTCGGCCGGCGCCGAGCCCATCGTCGTCGTCTTGGGACACGGCGCCGAGCAGGTGCGGGACGTCCTCGGTGGGCCAAGTGAGCCCGATGGGCCGCCGCTGCGCTTCGCCGAGCAGACCGAACAGCTCGGCACCGGTCACGCAGTGCTGTGCGCGCTGCCGCTGCTCGAGGGGATCTCGGGGCCGGTCCTGGTGCTGTCCGGTGACGTCCCGCTCATCCGTGACGCGTCGCTGCGGGCCCTGGTCGCCGCCTGCAACGGGTCGCGTGCGGGCCTGGCCGTGGGCGTGTTCGAGCCCGCGGACAACCAAGGCTACGGCCGGATCCTGCGCGACGGGACAGGGGCCGTGGTCGGGATCCGGGAGCAGCGCGACGCCTCCGCCACCGAGCGGGCGATCCGCGAGTGCAACGCGGGCACGTACTGCGTCGATCTCGATCGTCTGCGTGCGGTGCTGCCGACGGTGCGCCGCGACAACGCGCAGGGTGAGATCTACCTGACCGACATCGTCGCGCCGCTCGCCGCGATGGGCGATGTCGTCGCGGTCGCGCTCGCCGCCTTCGAGGCCGCCGGCGTGAACACCCCCGAAGACCTCGCCGCGCTCGAAGACTTCGCCGTCGGTGGCCGAGCGCCCCGGTGACTCACGGCAGCGCGCGTCCAGCCAGCACCTGCTCGACGACCGCGCGCAGCTCGGCGATGTCGAACGGTTTCTCGATGAAGCGCACGCAGCCCACCGCGATCGCCTGATCGCGCTCTTGCTTCATGACGCTGGCGCTGATCGCCACCCGCGGAATCGCGGCGAGGGCTGGGTCGGCCTGCAGTAGCCGCGCGAGCTCGAATCCGTCGATCCCCGGCAGGTCGAGGTCGAGCAAGATGAGCGCCGGCGCGTGGGCGCGTGCAGCGTCGAGGCCTTCCTCACCGGTGATGGCGCCGATCACCTCGTACTGGCTGGCGTGCTCCAGCACCTTGCGTACCAAGGCGAGGTTCGCCGCATTGTCCTCGACGTAGAGGATGCGCGTACGCGGCATCGGCCCCAGTGTAGCGTGTCGTCGCCTGCGGGGTATCGCCGGCTCGCGCCGACCGACCGCGCGCATCGTGCGGGCACGTGCCTGCTGCATGTGCGGGCACGTGCGGGCTTCGCCCGGCGTGGCGAGTTCTGCCTGCGCGTGCGTCGATCCAAGGCGCAGTACACTCGCAGGCGGATCTCGTCGGTGACCGGATTGCTCCTCGCGTCGATCGTGCTCGCCCACTGGGCGCCGCCTGGGGCCGTGCCCGCGACCCCGGTCGAGCGCAGCGCGGCCTCCGCGGACGGTGACGGCGCGGCGACGTCGATGGGCGAGGAGACGACGCGCGCGCTGCAGATCGCCGAGGTGGAGGTCCGTGGCCGCGAGCAGGTCTCGGCGCGGCAGATAGGCGGCATCTTGCGGCGCGAGGGCCTCGTCGCCGGCGCGCGGGTGCTGTGGCCCGCCGATCCGCGCATCGCCCGAGCCCGCGACCGCCTGCGCGCGACCGGCTACTTCAAGGCGGTCACGCTCGGTCTCGAGCCGGTGGCCGGCCGCGACGACGAGGTGGTGTTGGTGCTGTTGCTGCAAGAGCGCAGCTCGGCGTCGCTGCAGGAGGTGTACCTCGGCTCGTCGCGCATGACGCCGTTCCATGGCGGCCTCTCGGTCGTCGAGCGCAATTTCCTCGGTCGCGCGGTGCACATCGGCGGCGCGCTGGTGTGGGGCACGCTGCCGACCATCGCCCAGAGCCGGCGCCAGCAGGCCTACCAGCTCACGGCCGAGGTGCCGCGGCTGGGCACCGCGCCCCTGGGCGTGCGCGGCTCGGCGTTCGTGATCTCGTCGGCCGAGCCGTACCGCGTGGCGGGCCACGAGAACGATCCCGATCCGTCGCTGTTCCGTGCCGTCGACATCGGCCGGGTCGGCGGGACCGTCGGACTCACCTTTCCCGTGCTGCCGACGCTCACGCTGGGCGTGGACTATCGCTTCGAGCGCGTCGACGCCATCGTGCCCGAGGCGCCGATGTGGGTGCGGCCGGACGGCGACGTCGTCCCGGTCGACGTGGGCCTGCGCCGCGGTGCCCGTCGACTGACGTCGGTCCACTTCGGCCTGGTCTGGGATGCGCGCGACGACGTGGTGCTCGCCGGCAAGGGCGCGCGCATCGCCTTCGATCTGCAGCTGTCGTCGCCCGCGACCGGCTCCCAGTACGAGTACGTCAAGCTGGTCATCGCTGGCGGCTACAGCTTCCGCATGCCGTGGCGGCACTGGCTGACCCCCAGCTTCACCGGCGGCCAGATCGCCGGGCGTGCGCCCGTGTTCGAGCGTTTCTACGCCGGTGACCTCAGCGCCTGGACCCCCGGCCGCGAGCTCGGCATCCGCTACTCCACCAGAAACCCGATCGACGTCCTCGGCACCGGGATCGACAACCGCACCTTCGGCGTGCTCTTTGGCCGCCTCGACCTCGACTACACCATCCCCCTGTTCCGCCGCGCCCGCACCCGCGGGGTGTACGGCGGCGATCTGTTCTTCGGCGCGGGGCTGTTCACACTCGTCGGTGACGCCAACGAGAGGCGCATGCGCCGGCTCGCTGGCCAGCGCGTGGCGCCGCTGGGCTTCGGCGCCAACCTCGGCCTGCGCATCGACACCGCGGCCGGGACGTTCGACATCTCGGTCGGGAACGTGCTGAGAAGGACCCCGCTGTGAAGCGTCGGCGGTGCCTCGCTGCGATCGTCGCGCTGCCACTGGTCGCCATGGCGCGGCCCGACACCTTGCCGTTGCGACGCGCGGTGTTCGAGGAGGTCGGCACCTCGGTGGTGATGACGCTGAGTCTGCCGACGCTGTTCCGTCGCTACGACAAGGACGCGCTCGAGTCGATCGACTCGGGGTTCGACACCAGCTTGCACTTCACCATCAAGCTGTGGCAGCACGGGACCCGACGGCTGGTCGGCACCCGTGAGCTGCTGGTCCGGATCCGCCGCGATCCGTGGAAGCAGCGCTACGTGGTGTCGGCGCGCGAGAACGGTGCCTGGACCAAGCGCACGTTCACCGAACGCGACGCCGCAGTCGCCGCGGCCGTCAGACTCGATCGCGTCGAGGTCGGCTCCGCCAGCGCGCTCGAGCGCGGGGAGGGCGGTCCCTACTACTTCGTCACCGTCTTCGCCCAGCGCAACCCCCTCGAGCCCCCCGCCGACTTCGCCAGCTCCACGGCGGCGGCGGGCCGCGACCTCGAGTGGTTCGGCCGGCTGGTCGACGTGCTCGCGGGCGAGCGCGCCGAGGCCGAGGAGACTGTCCAGCTGCGCACCAACCCGTTCTATCTGGTGGCGCGATGACGGGTGGCGCGATGACGGGTGGCGGGACGACGGGTGGCGCGACGACGGGTGGCGCGCAGACGAGGCGGCGCAGTCCGATCCCGTGGTGGGGCCGACTCGAGCTCCGGGTGGTCGCGGCGCTGGTGCTGCTCGGCACGCTGTGTGTCGGCTCGTCCGCCTACCTCGTCGGGCTCGCGGTGTCCTACTTCGACGGTCGCTGGGCTGGCGCGCTCGACCAGGCGGTGCTCGCCACCGACGAAATCGGCACTTTGCACGACCAGCTCGTCGCCGCCAAGATCTCCGAGTACGAGGCGCGCACCAGGGCGTCGGCCCTGGAGCTCGCGCTCGTCGACGCGGTGCGCAGCACCGCTGGCGCCGCAGTGCCGGACGACGGCGCGCGCCTGCGGGCCGCGCTCGCGCGCGAGCCCGATCTCGTCGGCCTGGCGTGGGTCCGCCCATCGGGGTTGCAGGCCGAGGCCTCCCGTGCCGAGGCGTTCCCCGAGGATCGCTTCGAGTGGTACGAGGCGGTCATCGACCTCGCGCTACCCGACGGCCGCAGCGCCGGCCAGCTCCGCGCCGTCTACGTGATCGATCCCGCGATCGACGATCGCTTCCAGGAGGTCGGCGCGCGTCGCCGTGAGCTCGCCCGCCAACAGCGTGACAAGAGCGAGATCCAGGCCGCGGTGACCCGTGTGTTCGGCATCGCCAGCGCGGCGGTCCTCGCCCTCGCGCTCAGCGTCGGGGTCTGGGTCGCGCGCACCACCACGCGCAAGGTCAGCCAGTTGTCGTCGGTCATGGCCCGCGTCGCGCAGGGTGATCTGCGGGCACGCGCGGGGCTGCGCGGCCGCGACGAGATCGCCCAGCTCGCCGCGGCCTTCAACCGCATGCTCGACGATCTCGCCCACGCCCAGAACCGCCTCGCGTATCTGCAGCGCATCGGCGCCTGGCAGGAGATGGCGCGGCGCATCGCCCACGAGATCAAAAACCCGCTGACGCCGATCCAGCTCGCCGTGCAGCAGCTTCGCGAGAAGGATCCTGGCCTGTCGCCCGAGTTCAGCCGCATGCTGCGCTCGGCGGTCGAGATCGTCGAGGACGAGGTCGAGGGCCTGCGACGGATGGTGACGAGCTTCTCGCAGTTCGCCAAGGTGCCCGAGGTCCGCGCCGCGCGGACCGAGCTGCATCGCGTGCTCGAGGAGTTCGAGCGCGCCTACGGCCACCTGACCGAACGCGAGGACGACATCCTCGTCATCGGCGCGGTAGACCCGGGGCTCGTCGTGGTTGCCGACCGGCAGCTGCTCAAGCAGGTGTTGGTCAACCTGGTCGAGAACGCGGTGCTGTCGGCGCGCGAGGCGGCTCGGGGTCCAGTGCGCGTCGAGGTCGGTGTCGCGGTCGTCGAGCCGTGGATCGAGATCTGCGTCGACGACAACGGCCCCGGCGTGCCCGTAGACCAGCGCGATCGCGTGTTCGAGCCGTATCACACCACCCGCGCCGAGGGCACCGGGCTCGGCCTGGCGATCGTCAAGAAGATCGTGCTCGATCACGGTGGCGAGATGCGCGTCGAGACCAGCCCGTTGGGGGGGGCGCGGTTCGTGGTGTCGCTGCCGCGCCCATCGCTCGCCGCGCTGGCCGCCGCAGGTCACGCCTGAGAAATGTGCGCCGTTCAACGCGCAGCTCGCCGCGGGATCACGTCCGCGGGCTGCTACGCTGCGCTCGCGATGGGCGCCACCTGGGACGAGATCACGATCGACGCCGCAGGCCTGCGGCTCGCCGCGCGCGTCACCGGACTCGATGCCCCCGCGCCGACCATCGTGTGTCTGCACGGATGGCTCGACAACGCTGCGAGCTTCGAGCCGCTCGGGGTCGGCCTCGATGGCTTCCGCGTCATCGCTGTCGATCTTCCAGGCCACGGCTGCTCCGCGCACCGCGAGGCGGGCAACAGCTACGCGTTCGTCGACACCGTCGCGACCATCGCCGCCGCGCGCGAAGCCCTGGGCATCGGCCGCTGCATCTTGATGGGCCACTCGCTCGGCGCCGCGGTCGCGTCTGCGCTGGCGGGCGCCCAGCCCGCGCTCTGCGAGGCCCTGGTGCTGATCGAGGGGATAGCGCCGCTGACCGAGGACCCCGATCTCGCCGCGGAGCGACTCGGCCGCGCGCTGGACGAGCAGCGCGCCAAGCTCGGTCGGCGTCCGCCGGTCTACCGCGACGCCGAGTTCGCCGCTGGGCGGCTGGCGTCGTCGATCTCGAACATCTCGCTCGACGCGGCGCGGATCCTCTGTCGCCGCGGCCTGGTCGAGACCGAGGGCGGGGTCACGTGGCGCAGCGATCCGCAGGTGCGCTGGCAGTCGCGCCTGCGCATGGTCGAGGCCCAGGTGCTGGCGCTCTTGCGAGCGATCCGCTGTCCGACGCTGCTCGTCCGCGGCGAGGACAGCCGCTTCGCCGACGGTCCGATCCTCGATGGCCGCGTCGCCGCCATCGGCGGCGCCGAGGTGGTGCGCTTGCCTGGTGGGCATCACCTGCATCTCGAGCACCCCGAGGCGACTGCGGCCGTGGTGCGTCGTTTCCTCGCGCCGTGGCGCCCGGCATGAGCGCGCGGCCCAGCTGCGATGCGCCGTTTTGGTGCGAGGAGAGCGCGTGGCACCTTTGCGCCGACCCACGCGTCGGCATGAACGCCGCGGTGGTCGTCATCGCGAACCGCGGTCACACCGTCGCGCTGTGGCACCAACGCGCCGCCGAGGTCGCGGGCGAACCGGTCATCTGGGACTATCACGTCATCGTCGTCTCGCGTGATCCATCCGTCGCCCGCATCTGGGATCTCGACACCACGCTGGGCTTCCCGATGCCGGCGCCGGCGTATCTCGACCAGACCTTCCGCGGTGGCGTCCGCGCTGCGCTCGTGCCGAGCTTCCGCGTCATCGAGGCTGCGGACTACCGCCGCGAGTTCGCGTCGGATCGCGGGCACATGCGCGATGCCGACGGTGGATGGCAGCAACCTCCTCCACCGTGGCCGCCGATCGGTCGCGGGCACACGCTGGATGCCCTGCTCGACGCCGATGATCCGCGCTTTGGTCCCTGGCTGGTCCGCGCTGCGCTGCCGTGGGGTTGATCGCAGGCGCCGCGGCTCCCCAGGCGGCCTCGCCGGACGGGTCGAGTCGCTCAGTCGCCGGCGCCGTGGCGGCCGGCACCTCCGGCGAAGCGCGTCGGCCCGGCGGTGAAGTCGTCGGCGGACAGCACCGCGCTGCCGTGATCGAACTCGACGCGCAGGGCGTCGCCGGTGCCCCGGCCCAGACCGCCGTACACGGCGCGCCGATCGCTGCGCAGACACGCCTGCGGCAGCGCGGCGATCTGGGCGGCGAGCACCTGGGCTGCCCCGAGCGCCTCGCCCGGCGGCACGACGCGATCGACGAGTCCGATCGCGAACGCCTCGTCGGCGCCGACCGGACGCCCGGTGAGGATCATATCGAGCGCGCGGCCGAGCCCGATGATCTGCGGCAGTCGAACCGTGCCGCCGTCGACCAGCGGCACGCCGAAGCGGCGGCAGAAGACGCCGAGCGTCGCATCGCTCGCCGCCACCCGCAGATCGCACCACAGCGCCAGCTCGAGGCCGCCGGCGACGGCGTGCCCCTCGATCGCCGCGATGACCGGCTTGTCGAGGAGCATCCGCGTCGGGCCCAGCGGACCGTCGCCGGTGGGCTCGAGCCGGTTGGGCGAGCCTTCGGCGATCGCCTTGAGATCCGCGCCCGCGCAGAAGCAGCCGCCTGCCCCCCACAACACCGCGACGTGGGCGCTGTCGTCGGACTCGAACGCGCGCATGGCAGCGGCGAGCGCCTCCGCGGTGGCGCGATCGATCGCGTTTCGGGCTCCGGAACGGTCGATCGTGATGGTGGTGACGGCGTCGGTCGTTTCGCTGCGCACGGTCATCGCTCGCCTCCGTGGTCGGTCACACCAATGGGCTGCGGAAGACCGGTCGCTTCGCGACGTTCATCCCGAGTTCCGCATAGCTGTCGCGCAGATAGGTCGCCTCGACCGCGGCGGCGTCGCCGGGGCCGCCCTGGGCGTGGGCGGACACCGCGGCGCGCCACAGCCCGCGCGCCGTGGGTCCGGGCAGGGGCGTGGCTGCGAACTCGACCGGGACGCGCGCGGCGTTCGGCGAGACGCCGGGTCCTACGACGTGGTGGTGCGGCGCGGCGGCCAGCGCGACCTCGATCGCGCAGCAGCGCTCGACGTCGACCGGCCGAAGCCAACCGCCGTCGCACGCGAAGGCACCGGCGTACACCTCACCGCGCCGCGCGTCCAAGACCGCCAGCACCTCGGCGTGTCCCTCGACCGATCCCGCCACGGCCGCGAGCGTCGAGATCGCGGCCAGCGGCCTGCCCGTCGCCTCGGCCAATCCCTTGCACATCGCGATCGCCACGCGGGTGCCGGTGAACGTCCCCGGCCCGCGACCGCAGCCCAGCCATGCCAGATCGGCGGGCCCGATCGCCGCGGCCCCCAGCAGCCGAGCGATGCGCAGGTGCAGCTCGGCGGAGGCTCGGCGGCCGTCGTCGTCCTGCTCATCGGCGTGCAACGCCGCGGCCGGCCCCTCGCCGACGCGGCCCAGCACCACCACGCACCGCGGCGTGGAGGCGTCGACCGCCAGCAACCAGTCGCCCATCGTCCTCACATCCAATAGCGCATGATGTCGTTGCGGGCTGCGACCAGCAACAGCAACAGGATGATGACCAGCCCGATGGCGCTCGCGATCTCGCGGGCGCGTTGGCCCAGGGGCCGCCGCCGGATGGCCTCGACCGTGAAGAAGAGCAGGTGGCCCCCGTCGAGGATCGGGATCGGCAGCAGGTTGACGAAGCCGAGGTTCACGCTGAGCAGGGCGACGAGTACCAGGAATTCCCCGGGGCCCTGCTCGGCGGCGGTGCCCGCGACCTTGAACAAGCCGAACACGCTCGAGAGCTCGTCGACGCCGCGCTCGAAGGTGAGCATCTGCAGCAGCGTCGTCCACATCATCGAGATCACCGCGCCGGTCTCGGAGACCGCCGAGCCCACCGCGTAGGTGAAGCGCCCCCGGATCGGCTCGGGTTCGGAGGTGTAGATCTTGGCGTACGGCTTGGCGCCGAACCACAGCTCCTGGCGGTCTTGCTGGTAGATGTCGCGCCAGGTCCGGTTCTCGAGCTGCAGCGTGATGGTCCGCGTGGGCTCGCCGAGGCTCTGCACCTGCAGCTCCACCGGCTCGAGGCGCCGCTGCGAGAGCACCTCGGACAGCACCTCCCATTGGCCCGCGTCGGCACCGTCGACGGCGAGGATGCGGTCGCCGGCGCGCAGGCCCGCGCGATGGGCCGGTGAACCGGGCTCGACGCTGCGCACGAAGCTGTTCGCCGGCAAGATGCCGGTGCCGCTGCCGTCCTTGCCCGGGAGCAGCTGGGCGTGGGCCGACGCATACCAGAGCATCGTGCCGACGGGCGCGGTCACCGAAGCGGCGCGCAGATAGGTGAGCCGGACGACCCCGTCACCGGTGCCGTCGAGCATCCGCTGCAGCTCCTCGACGGTGCGCACCGGCTCACCGTTGATCGAGGTGATCGTGTCGCCCGAGCGCAGGCCCTCGAGATAAGCGGGCGAGCGCGGATCGATGATGCCGATCTGCGGGGCGTAGAACGCCGCGAGCACCCCGAGGCGACCGACCGGCGTCGCGACTCCGATGGCGTTGCGCGAGATCTTCTTGGCCGGCGTCACGGTGCGATCGAGTCGCTTGCCGTCGCGCTCGATGTGGACCTCGAGATCGATGCCAGGCGACTTCGCGACGCGCTGGCTCATGTCCTGCCACGAGCGGATGTCGCGGTCGTCGATGGCGACGATGCGATCGCCCTGGACCAGGCCGGCCTGGTCGGCGGCCGAGCCGGCGACGACGGTGCCGATCACGGCGGGCGTGAGCGTCGTGTGCTGGAGGAAGAAGAAGAAGTAGACCAGGATGGGCAGCAGCAAGTTGGCCAGCGGCCCGGCGCTGAGGACCAGGTAGCGCGCCCACAGCGGCTTGTTCGACAGGGCGCGCTCCTGCTCGGCGGCGGGGATGTCTTCGCTGCCCTGTCCGAGCATCGAGACGTAGCCGCCCAAGGGGATCGGCGCCAAGCAGTACTCGGTCTCGCCGAAGCGGGCCCGCAGCAAAGGCGGCCCGAAACCAATGGAGAACCGCAGCACCTTGACGTCGACCAGCTTCGCCGCGAGCAGGTGGCCGAGCTCGTGTACGAAGATGAGCGGTCCGATGAGCAGGATGAAGGCCCAGATGTTGCCCATCGCGCGCCAGCATAGCAGGTGCCCGCTTCCCAAGGGTCGGGTGGGGCCGCGATGCGCGCCACGGGGTGGTTCACATCGATGGCTTGTGGCGCTGCGCCGAACGGGTAGGATTTTCGCGCGTGCTTCCCCGCAAGATGCCGGAGTCGGCGGCGAACCCCGACGCGATGCTCGACGAGCTCGAGGCCGAGATCGAGGGGCTGCGCGTCGCCTACGAGAAGTATTTCCTGGGCGTCGACCGGGCCGCGCCGGTGCGGCAGCGCGAACGCCTCGACCGCAAGCTGCGGGCGATCGAGGGCACCTCGTTGCGCACGACGGTGCTCCGCTTCCGTTTGGGTGGCCTGCGCGCTCGCTACATCACCTACGCGCACTACTGGACCCGCATCCTCGATCAGATGGAGCGTGGTGTGTCGCGCCGCGATCTCGCCGCCCGCCAGGCGCCCAACGGCCGCGCGCCATCGGCGGCGCATGAGCCTACGGCACAGACGACGACGGCCGATCCGATGGCCGCCGCCCCGATCTCCGCCGCCCCGATCTCCGCCGCCCAGATCTCCGCCGCGCCGACGCTGGTCGATCCCGACAACGTGCGCGAGGTGTTCGATCGATTGGTCGCCGCCAAGCGATCGGTCGGCGAGTCGATCGAGGGGATGACCTACGCAGCGCTGCTGCGCAAGCTCTCGCGCGAGGCGCCGAAGCTCGCCGAGCAGCACGGTGGCCGTGCGCTCCGCTTCGATGTCGAGGTCAGAGGTGGCAAGGTCCGGGTGCGCGCACGGCCCGAGTGAGCCGCCTCGCCCGGCGCAGCCTCGCATGCGTGGCCGCGGGGCATCCGGCCGTGCGTACCCCGTGGCGTTTCGCCCCCGAGAACCCCAGGGCTTGCGCACGGCGTCGCACCTGGTCGATCATTCGCGGCGCCACGCGGTTTCGAGCCGGGCCCGTCGGCGGTCGAGCCCGCGTCGCGGGTCGTCCTGAATCCCACCGGTACGGACCGCGTCTGAACGGCGCAACCGCCGACCCTGCGGCAAGGACGTCTCGAAGCCATGACCCGCCTACCTCTCGCTGCGATCCTGAGCCTCTCCGTGCTGGCCGCCTGCACTGTGAAGACCACCTCGAGCAACCCCGACGACGGCAAGTACGACGGGTACTACAGCGAGACCAAAGATGGTGGCGGCGCCGCCGGCGATGACGGCGACAGCGACGGTGCAGACACTGCCGACAAGCCCAAGGTCCGCACGATGACGTCGACCCGCGCCGCGCCCCCGCGCAAGGGCCGGGCGCTCGCGGCTCGCAAGCCCCCGGTCACCGGCGGCGACAAGCCCCGTCCCCCGCGCGCCACTCCCTCGACCCCGAGCGAAGCGCTCGCCCTCGACGGCTTCTATCCCACAAACGCACCCGCCGGCAGCGTGATCGAGATCCTCGGCTCTGGCTTCGGCAAAGCCGCCCAGACCACCGTCACGATCGGCGGCAAGCGCCAGCGCGTGGTCGAGGTCGGCGATGGCTACATGGTGGTCGCCATCGCCGGCAACGCCAGCGGCCCTGTGGTGCTCTCCCGCGCCCGCACCAAGGGCGCCCCGGTCACGTCCGACTCGCCGTTCCACGTCGTCGGCCTCGGTAGCCCGCGCACCGACGCTGCCCACGGCCTCGTCGCCAACGTGTACTCCATCGCGAGCCCGGTGAAGGAGCTGCCCGCCGCCGACACCCTCGGCGAGCCCTTCGCGACCTTCGCCGTCGACAACCTCGACATCCCGTCGACGCAGTTCAAGGGCTCGTTCAAGGGTGCCGACAACAAGGACGTCTCCGAATGGTTCGCGGTGCACTTCCGCGGCTCGCTCAACGTCACCGAGTCCGGCACTTACGATCTGTGCCTCAACTCCGGCGACGGCGCGCTGCTGTTCCTCGATCAGACGCCGATCGTCGACAACGACGGTGTCCACGACACCAAGGAGACCTGTGAATCCATCGCCATCGAGCCCGGCGAGTACCAGCTCGATCTGATGTGGTTCCAGGCCGAGGCGGGTGAGCTCGGGTTGCAGCTGCTGTGGGCGAAGGACGGCGGCGCCAAGGCGCCCATCCCCCGTGCCAACCTGTTCCCGCCCGAGGACGTCGCGACGATGGCCCGCCGCTGACGGAAGCTGTGTGGAACGACGAGGCCCGCGGTGACCGTCACCTCGGGCTTCGTCGTGTTCCGGAGCTCACTCCGGCTCGGGCACCGCGCAGCGGGCGTGCGCGAGATCGGCGGTACCGTCGCCATGGCGCACGAGGAACGTGCCCGGCCCCGCACCCTGCACGGCGTCGACGCCCGATGGCACGCTGAACTCCGTCAGCAGCGAGCGCGCGGGCGCGTCGGGGAACAGCTTGAGGATCTCCCAGTTGCCGTCGACGACGCGGTGTAACGCGACGTCCTCGTCGAGCTGCGCGAGCGCTGCGCCCGTGGGGAACGTGAAGTCGGGATCGAGGCGCTCGAGGGTCGAGGTCGAGTACTGGGCGCGGACCAGGATGTCGGCGCCGTCTCGGGCGGTGTAGTGCACATACGTGGAGCTGCGGTCCATCACCACGCCGCCCGGGGCGTCGGCCGCCGGTTCGGGCAGCTCGGGGTCGATGAGCGGGATGCCGACCGTCTGCCCGTCGAGCCGCGCCAGCAGCAGCAGCGGCATGTCGGCGGTCGTCGGTGGTTGGGTGCCCTCCTGGATCTGGCGATACAGCGCGAGCGCGGCGACGCCCCGCTCGAGGTCGCGCTGCAGCCCGATGGGCGCAAGCCGTGGGTAGCTGCGCTCGGCGTAGAGCGCCACGCAGATCTCGTACTCGGCCTCGGGCAACTCGTCGTCGCAGCGCGGCGCGAACGTCAGCGTGCGCCCCGGATCGAGGGGGAAGCTGGGGCCCAGGAAGTCGTCGAGCGGCGTCGGGGTGACCTCGACGCGAAACGATTCACTCGACGGTGGCAAGGTGACGGTGAACGGATCGCCGTCGAGGAACACCAGCGCTTGGAACCACGACGACGCATCGCAGGACTCGAAAAGCCCGTCGCCATCGGGGTCGCACGGCGCCGCGACGGCGGCGAGGTTCGGCGACGATGCCACGAGCGGGAGGGCAGAGGAGGCCTCGTAGCGGCGGACGTAGAACGTACCCGGCGCGCGTTGCACGAGGAACAGCGAGCCCGGACTCGCGCCGGGCACCAGCGTGTACTGATCGGCGAGGCCTGGCGGGATGCCGATGATCACGTCGCCGTCGACCTGGAACTCGTCGTCGACGTGGAGTAGCGCGAGCTGGTCGGGGCCGGGGCCCGGCGTGCGGACGACGAGGAGCCAGGCGCCCGGCAGGCCTGGGCGGTCGGCGAGCGCCGCGACCACGGTGTGCCACGGCCGATCGTCGGACTGCACGGCGGCGGCGGTGACCACGACCTCGACGGAATTGCAGTTGGTGGAGACGTCGAGCTCGATGGGCGCCAGCGCGAAGTCCTCGCAGCCAGGCAGCGTCGTGCTCGCCGCGGCGACCAGACCATGCCGCAACCACCTCATCCCAGCACCTCCGTGATGGCGCCGATCGTCGCTTCGATCAGGCACGCAACGGCGTCATCCGCGAGCAGCAGCGGGGGCATCCAGTACAGCGTATCGCCGAGCGGACGAAGCAGCACGCCGCGCGCGAGGGCGGCGGTGCGAAGTTGGAGTCCGATGCGGCCGTCTGGGGGCGCACGCAGGTGGGGCCGTAGATCGAAGGCCACGATGCAGCCCGCCTGGCGGCTGGTCACCACCGCCGGGCAGGCGCGCTCGACCTCTTGGCGCGCGCGATCCAGGGTTTCGATCATCGCGCCCAGTCGACCGAGTGTGTGCGAGGTGAGCAGCTCGAGGCTCGCGAGGCCGGCCGCGGTCGCGATCGGGTTGGCGCAGAAGGTGTGGCTGTGGGCGAAGGCCCGCGCCGGCGCGCCGCGGAACGCCGGCTCGAGGGCGGGGCCGACCAACACCGCAGACAGCGGCAGCACGCCCCCGGAGAGCCCCTTGCCCAGGCACATCGCGTCGACGCCGATGCCCGCCCACTGGTGGGCGAAGAGGCGGCCGGTCCGCCCGAGGCCCACGGCGATCTCGTCGGCGATGACCAAGATGCCCAGCGCGCGCGCGCGTTCGACCACGCGGCGCAGATATCCGGTGCCGTGCATCCTCATCTGTCCCGCGCACTGGACCACGGGCTCGACGACGAGCGCCGCGAGCTCGTCGGCGTGGGCGTCCAGCGCGTCGATCGCAGCGTCGCATGCGGCATCCGAGGCGCCGGCATCGCTACCGAGATCGACGTGGCGGTGGTCGGGCACACCCGCGGCGGGGAGGAACAGCGCGCTCTGCAGGACATCGGCGAACGGTGCTCGGTAGATGTCGCTGCCGCAGGCCGCGAGAGCACCCATCGTCTCGCCATGGTAGCCGTGGACCAGCGCGGCGATGCGGCGGCGCTCCGGCCGGCCGCTCTGCTGGTGGTACTGCAGGGCGAGCTTGAGCGCGACCTCGATCGCATCGGAGCCCGAGTCGGCGAAGAACACCCGCGCGAAGCTGCCGTCCGTGGCCGCGAGGAGGCGCTCGGCGAGCAATACGGCGGGTGCGTGGGTGAAGCCGGCGAACATCACGTGATCGAGCACGTCGAGCTGCTGGCGGATCGCGGTCATCACCGCCGGGTGACGATGACCGTGCAGCGACGTCCACCACGACGCCACCGCATCGAGGATGCGGCGGCCGTCCACGGTGTACAGCCACGGACCCTCGGCGCTCGCGATCGCGAGCGGCGGGTGCGCCGCGAGATCGTCGAAGTGGGTGGCGGGGTGCCACAGCGCGGCCGCGTCGCGGGCGATGAGATCGTGCACGCCGGCGGAGCCTAGCAGTGTGTCGCGCCGCACGCCGGCCAGGCAGCGGCGCGTGCTCGCGACGTGCGCCCGCCCCCCGATCCGCTATGATGCAGGGCGGTGGCGTGCCGAATGCGATTCGTTGCGGTGTTGGGGCTGCTCGGCGGATGCTTCGTGGATCTGCCCACCGACTCGGCGTTGTCGAGCCTGTGCGCCGGCAAGAACTGCTCTACCAACGGCTACTGCAACGACGGCGTGTGCTACTGCAGCGCCAACCACGTCGGCAACCCCAACGCGCTGTACGGCTGCCAGCCCTCGGGGGCGCTGTCGCCGTGTCAGACCACCTGTGGGCTCAACGCGCTATGCGAGGCGGGGGCCTGTCGTTGCGTGGATGGCTTCGTGGCGGTGTGCGGCTCCGGCGACTGCGTGGCCACGCGGAGCCTCTGCGATGGCGCGCCCGACTGCGCCAACGCGGCTGACGAAGATCCCCAGGTGTGCTTCGATGGCGCGCTGCAGTCGTGGAGCCTCGTCGACGCCTGCGACGATGGCGACCCGGTGAGCTGGCGGGTCTGGGCGCAGGATCGCGACTGGGTGTGGCCCAACCCCCAAGATGTCTTCGTGTCCGAGGGATTCGATCTCGTCTCGCGGCAGTCGATCGAGTGTATCGCGGGCGAGTTGTTGTGCTTCGGCGCCGAATCGGCGGATTCGCAGTGGGGCGTCGGTCTCGATGGCCGTGGTCGGTGCGACGACTGCTGCCAGCCGTGCGAGAGCGAAGCCGTCGATCTCGGCGCGCTCGCGTGCGGGGCGTAGCGTCAGCGCGCCTGCGGGGCCAACGTGTTCGCGAACAAGCCACGCGTCCGCGACAAGTCGGGTGCGACGCGCGGTCGCGGGGCGCGTCTGCGTGCGATGGACCCGCCGCCTGGCGGTGGACGCCGCCCAACTCAGGTGGCATAGTCCGGGCGCATGCGTTTGCGTCCATTGGCTGGCCGCGCATGACGTGCCGTCCATGACAGAGATCGCCCAACTCTTCGAGTCGGCGTTGCGCAACAATCGCGCGAGTCTGCTGCGCAAGGCAGCAATGAACACGCTCGCGAAGATGCCGCCGGGCACCTCGCTGCGCGAGCTCCTCGACAGCGATGCCGGCCAGGCGGTTCGCGAGCTGACGCTCCGCGATCTCGGTGAGGCACTCGAGCAGGCTGGCTACCGCCCGGCCGCAGGCCATTCCCGCGGTGCGTCAGCGACCGGCACACCCAGCCGCAGCGCGCAGTGGGAGGAGAGCCGCGAAGAACGCATTTTCCGCGAGATCCTCGCCGCCATCGAGGACGAGCCGCTCACGATAGGTCAGCTCGCCAAGTGCCTCGACGTGGACATCGAGGAGCTGCGAGGCTACCTGGCGTGGATGAAAAAGGCGGGCAAGGTGCTCAGCTCCGGGCGTGCCCGGGCCACGCGTTACCAGCCGGCCCCCGCGGCGAAGTGAGGCGTTCGGCGATGTCCGAGCCGAGCGCCAGCGAACCGCAGCTCGAGGACCTTCGGGCATGGTCGGCCGCGCTCAAGCATGACGTCGGCAAGTCCGTCGCGTGGCGTTCGGCCAACCTGCCCGAGTCGGCGTGGCAGGGCGAACTCGACGCGCCGACGGCCGCGGCGCTGCGCGCCGATCTCCTCGCGACGCGCATCCACGCAGGCCGCGAAGAGGCGGTGTGGTCGGTGTTCGATCGGCTCGCAGCACCGTGGCCGCGGCCGTGGCCCGCCGAGCTCGAGGCGACGGCGGTCGCCGTGGCGATGCTGCAGACGCTCGCGGCCGCATTCGCGTCCGGTGACCGCACCGAGCTCGCGGCCGCGCGTCCCCGGATCCGCGAGGCCCAGTCCACAATTCGCGCCGAGCTCGCGGCGCTCCATCGCCGGTTGCTGCGGGAGCGTTGAGCCGTGTCCTCGATCCTCATCATCGACGACACCGACAAGTACTGGGAGCTGTGCACGCGCTTCATGCCCGAGCACGAGTTGCTGCCGCCGGCCCGCAATTATCGCGAGGCGGCCGAGACCCTCGGTCGCCGCGGCGGCGTCGATCTGGTGCTGCTCGACGTCCACTTCGACATCCCCGAGGACGATCTGCTGCCCGAGGACAAGCAGTACCTCCTCGCCAAGGGCGAGCGCGAGCGCGCGCGTGGGCTGGAGCGGCTACGCCGTGCCCAGGGCCTGCACATCCTCGATCGCCTGCGTCGCACGCACCCCGATCTGCCCGTCATCGTGATGACCTCGCGCGACGATCTGCCGCTCGAGGCCGACGCCGAGCGCCTCAACGCCGAGGACTACACCTACCTGCTCGACGACGAGTACCTCGACGCGCGATCGCTGCGGCTGCAGGTCGAGGGCATCTTGGCCCGGCGCTCGCGGCCCCCGGCGGCCGACGAACCGTTCTATTGGGGCGAGAGCACGCGCATGTTGGCGCTGCGCCGACGTCTGGGCATCCTTGCCCGCGGCCGCCTGCCGATCATCTTGCTCGGCGGCACCGGCACCGGCAAGAGCCTCATCGCCAGAGAGTTCATCCACCCGCGATCGCAGCGCACCGGTCCGTTCGTCGCCGTCGATCTATCGACGATCCCCAACGAGCTGATGGGTGCGCACCTCTTTGGTGTGGTCAAGGGCGCGTACACCGGCGCGACGGCGTCGCGCGAGGGCGTGTTGGCCCGCGCCAACGGCGGCACGCTGTTCCTCGACGAGATCGGCAACCTGTCGCTCGAGCTGCAGAAGCAGCTGCTGGTGGTGCTGCAAGACGGTCGCTACACGCCAGTCGGCTCCGTGGACGAGCGCATCGTCGACATCAAGCTCGTGGTGGCCACCAACGAGAACCTCGCGGCGATGGTCCATGGTGGCCGGTTCCGCGAAGATCTCTACATGCGGCTCAATCCCGCCACGGCGGTGTCGCTGCCGTCGCTACGCGAGCGCGGCGACGACTTCGCCGCGCTGCTCGACGAGTTCGTCGCCCGGGTCGGGCGCGAGGCCTACAACCGTGACCTCATCCTGCAGTACGCGGCCCAGCGCGGCCTCCAGGTGCCGCCGGCAGGGGGCCCGATGCCGATCTCGATCACGCGGTCGGTCCCGGCTCGCCTCGACCCCAAGCGCCTGCACCTGCTGGTGCACCCGAGCAGCTTCAAGGCGTTGCGCGAGTTCGAGTGGCCAGGCAACTTCCGTCAGCTCGAGATGTTCCTGTCGAACCTCATCACGCTGACCCTGGTCGAACTCGTCGATCAGGCTGAACTCGTCGAGCCCGGCGACTCGACCCATGCCAGTCGGCCCGACGTCGTACCGATCCTCCCCCGGGTGGTGCGCGACCTGCTTCGGCCCATGGAGATGCCGAGGGTGGCGAGCGATGGCGGGTCCGAGTCCGACGACGGCACCGGCGGTCTGCGGATGAATTTCGTGGTGCGGCCGCAGGAATCGCTCAACGCGGTCAGCTGCGATCTCGAGCGCCAGTACATGGAGCGGCTCTTCGAGAACTACGGCGGCGACCTCGGGCGTATGGCCCAGTCGCTGCTCGGCGACGGGCAGGCCGGGCGCAAGGTGCAGCTGCGGATGAACCAACTGGGGATCAAGCTGCGCAAGCTCAAGCGTCGTCGGGGTCCGACGTGAGCGGCGCGGTGGCCTTGGGCGTGGCGTTGGCGGCGTCTTTGCTCGGCACGGCGACGGCCGAGCAGCCGCCGGGCACCCGTCCGCTACCCCGGGTCGACGACGTGCTGCCGCCACCGCCCGAGGGCGAGGGCAGCGAGACCGGCGACGAGGATCCCGAGGACGCCGCCCTGCGCCGCGCATTGGAATTCGAGGCCCACCTGTCGCGGGCGCAGCTCGCGGTTGCGAAGGAGCGCCACGACGAAGCCGTCCGCGAGTATTCGGCGGCGCTGCGCCTGCAGCCCGGCGATCCCACCGCGTTGCTGGGGCGCGCCACTGCCCGCAAGGCCCGGACCGCACCCGAGCGCTGCCCGACCCAAGCGATCAGCGATCTGCGGCTGCTCGAGAGCTACGATCCACGCGGGGAGTGGCTCGAGCAGCGCGTCACGTTGGTGGCATGGATGGGGGCGTGCGGTTCGAGCTATGCCGCGGATCGTCTGGTGCTCGCCAAGGAGATCGCCGCAGAGCGCGTCGGTGCGCCGGGACGACCGGCGGACATCCGCGTGCTCGTGGCGCGACTGCAGCTCGATGCGATCGGCGACGAGGCGCCCACCGCCGATGCCAACGCGGCCCGCAACGCGGCGCTGCTCGAGCTCGGCCGCTACCGCGAGGAGTGCGAGCGGCTGGCAACGCGACCGGTGCCCGAGGCGCTGCGTCTGCAGGCCGACACGCTGCGCGAGATCGGCGAGATCGACCAGGCCATCGAGATCTACCGTGCGCTCATCGACACCGCGCCCGATGATCCCGACGCGGCCGGCGTGGCCAAGTTGCTCCGCGACCTCGAGTTGCAGCGCGAGCTGCGACGTCTCGACGAGACCCAGGGCTTTCGTCCGACGCCCGAGGCCGAGGCCGCCTACAGCCGCGGCATGACCGCGCTGCGCGCGGGTGACATCGACGGCGCGCGGGCGCAGTTCGTGGCGGCCACCGAGCTCGCGCCGTGGTTTCCCCGGGCTCACCACGCCCTGGGCGTCACCTTCGCCCGGACCGGTCGCTTCGCCGACGCTGCCGAGGCGCTGGAGCGGGCGATCCACATGGAGCCCACCGATCACCAGGCCCACATGACCTTGGGCCTCATCTACAAGAAGGAGTTCGCCGGCGCCGAAGACGAGCAGGCGATCAAGCACCTGTCGGCGGCGCTGCGGCTGCGGCCCGATCTGCATCGCCTGCACCTGCTGCTCGGCGAGCTGTATGCGCGCACCGATCGCGAGAAGGCGCGCGAGCACTACGAGCGGTTCATCCGCGGTGCCCCGGCCGGCGACCGCGACATCGAGCTGGCTCGCCGCGCGCTCGAAGAGCTCGAGCGCGAGCTCCGTCAGGACCAGCCGCTGGCGATCACACCGCCGGCCGAGGAATCACTGCGCCTGCTCGATCCCGAGCTGCAACGGATGATCAACGAGGCCCACCTGCGTGGCACCGAGTACCAGGACCTCGTGTTCGCCGAGAAGATCCTGCTCGAGGCCAAGGACCGATTCCCCACCGAGCCCGTCGTCTACAACCAGCTGGCGACGTTCGTGTACCTGCAAGATCGCACCGGGGACGCGCGCCAGTACTGGGAGCAGAGCCTCACGCTTCAAGAGGACCAGCTCGAGGTCCACGAGCGCCTCGGCCTGCTCTTGCAGCGGCAGCTGCCCGACGAGGCGGTGCCTCATCTGCAGCGGGCGGCCGACCTGGGCTCGCTCACGGCGCGCTATGTGCTGGCCGAGCTGCTGTGGAACGAGGGCAACCCCTGGCGTGCCTCGCAGACCCTCGATCTCTACCTCGCCGAGGCCGGCGACTACGACCTGCACTACGAGCGGGCGGTCGAGCTGCGCGAGGCCATCGCCCGGCGCCTGCTGCAGTTCTACCTCGCAGCGGGGCTGCTGCTCGCGATCGTGATCGCGGTGCCGGCATGGCGGATCTATCGGCGCTATCGCGGCAAGAGCCTGCGTCAGCTGCTCGAGCGCGATCCCAAGAGCTTCCCCGAAGTCGCGCGCATCCTGAGCCTCATCCGCCACGAGATCCTCAAGCACAACACGGCGTTTTTGGCCGATGTCGGCCGCGCGCTCGAGCACGACGCCCCAGACGCCGACGGCAGGGCAGGGGTGCTCGCGCAGCGGCTGTTCGGCGCCGTCGACACGCCCAACACGCGGGTCGGCAGCCGTGAGCCCGCGCGGCTGCCGGGGATCCACGGCCGCTTCTTCGGCTACCTCGAGGAGCTCGACAAGGTCGGACGCGCCCACCGGGTGCGGCTCAACCTCCAGCGCAAGGATCCGATCTTCGGCCCGATGATCGGGGCGTTCGAGGGCCTGGCGGCCCGCGAAAAGGATCTCCGCAACGTGCATGCGCTGCGCCCCGGCCGAAGGCTCGAGCTCGCCCGCCAGCTCGGTCGCGCCGGCGAGGTGCTGGGGCGGCAGGCGTTCGAGCGCCTGTCGGGTCTGATCCGCGAGCTGTGCATCGTGAGCGTCGACAGCCGCTTCATGGCGGCCACGTACGCCCAGGTCGCCGGCGAGCAGGACTTCGTTGCGCACGAGCTCGCGTCGCTGGTGCAGTCCGGGGTCGGGGCGCCGATCCGGGTGTTCCGCACGGATCTCGAGGACATCCTCGCCAACGTGATCCGCAACTCGCTGCGCAGCAGCCTGTCCTACGCCCGGGCGCCCGTCGGTCTCGGGATCGATCTCGTGACCGAACTCGACGAGATCACGGGCCTCGGCACGCTGGCGATCCGCATCAAGGATCGCTCGCCGGAGCAGCTGAGCAACGAGATGCTGCGCGGCCGCTATGTCGAGCGCGGCATGGGCATCACCGTCGATCTGCTCTCGCGCTACGACGGCTCCATCGCGGTCGAGCCCGAGGCGTCGTGGAGCAAGGCGGTGGTGTTGCGGTTCTTCATCCTCGAGGATGACACCTCGATGACGACGTCGGTGGCGGCATGAACAGCGGTCCGGTCCACGTGCTGGTCGTCGAGGACGGCGACGAGTACCTCACCAACCTGTCGACGTTCGTCGCCGACGGCTTCGTGTATCGCCAGGCCAAGTGCGGCAGCGATGCGTGCCGGATGGTCCGGGAGTACCCCACCTGTCTCGTCTATCTCGACATGCGCTTCGATCGGATCGCCGAGGGCGAGCTGCTCGGGAACATGGTCGAGCTGGTCGCGCGCTTCAACGGCGATGTGGCGCGAGCGCGGCGGTTCCAGCAGGACAACCAGGGGCTGTTCGTGTTGCGGGCGCTGCGGGACGCCGGCTGGGTCGGGCCCGTTATCCTCAGTTACGACTTCGGGCCCGAGGAGCGGCGCTTCCGGGCGCTGTCGGCCCGCGATCCTGCGCTCGGCTACTGCCCCGACTACGCCGATGCGAACACGATCCGCGCCGCGATCCTCCACGCTGTCGGTCGCAGCTGACGGATCGCGTCGCCAGCGGCGGCGGGCGGTGCTTGTCGCTGCTGCGGGCCGCTGTCAGCATCGCGCCGTGAGCCGCACTCTCGATGAACTCTTGGCCATCCGCGTCACCGCGATGCCCAAGGACACCAACGCCCATGGCACCATCTTCGGCGGCCACATCCTCAGTCTCATCGACCAGGCTGGGGCGATCGCGGCGCACGGCCTCGGCGCGGGCAAACTGGTGACGGTGGCGATGCGCGAGGTCGAGTTCAAGCAGCCCGTCTTCGTCGGTGATCTCGTGACCTGCTGGGCGCGGGTCATCCGCACGGGCCGCACCTCGGCGACGGTGGTGGTGCGGGTCGTGGCCCAGTCGCCGATGGCCCAGGCACGGGGCGAGGCGGAGCGCGACGTCACCCAGGCCGAGGTGGTCTACGTGCACGTCGGCGACGACAATCGGCCGCTGCCGTTGCCCTGACTAGCAAGGGGACGATTCCGCGGGACGGGCCCGCCGGCCGGCGCCGCGGCGCGCAGCGGCTGCGCGCTGCGGTTGGCCGCGACGATGATAGGCTGGCGGGGTCATGCGGATCCGTTCCATCCTCGGCATCGCCACCCTCGGCGCATTCCTCGGCACCGCGTGCGCCGAGAAACCGGGCACGAAGCCCGACGACGGCAAGGACGGCAAGGACGCCAAGGACGCCAAGGACGGCAAGGACGGCAAGGACGGCAAGGACCGCACGAAGCCCAAGCCCCCGGCCAAGGTCGCGGAGCCGAAGTAGCGGCGCTGCAGGATGCGTCTGCCCCTGCAGCACGCACCGCCGGCCGAGCTGCCGCTGCGGATGCGCTGCATCTACCTCGAGCACCTGGTGGGCGCGGCCCGTGGCCTGCCCCTGGCACCGGCCGCGGCGCTCGTCGCATCGCCGCGCTCCCGCGGACGCCACGGTAACGCCCTGCAGTGGCACCTCGGGCTCGACAGCCACGACGCCAGCGCCGCGCCCGACTGGGAGGGGCGTATCGAGATCAAACTCGTCACGGTGTGGCGGGTCGGCGGCGTGCTCGCGTGCGACCGGCTCAAGGTCTGCGACGTGTCGATCGATCCATGGCGCAAGCTGGCAAACGTGATGTTCGTATGCGCCGATCGACTGACGCGCACGGTCGTTGGCCACTGCCAGCTGCACCTCGCGGGTCCGCCGCGCGAGCAGCTCGTCCGCGCGTGGCAGGTCGATCCGCACTTCGGCACGCCCGATCTGCTCGTCGAGTCGCGGCAGCAGGGCGATGTGATGTCGCCGGCGTATTACGTGTCGTCGGCATGGTTGCTCGCCCACGTGATCCCGACGGATCTGCAGGGCGTCTTCGAGGCGCCGCGCCGTGTCGTCCACGGTGGCGAGCCGATGCTCACGATCGTCGACGCCGTCGTCGACGCATCTGGCCCTGCCAACCCGACCCCGTGCCCGCGGTGCGGCGCACCGCTGCGCTACGACGCCGAGCGCGTCGCCGCCCGTGGGTGCGCCCCGGTGCACCACGGGTTGCCGTTGGCGCCGGGCTGCGCGACGCGGCAGCACATCGCGGTGGCGGCACAGTGGCTGCCGACGCCCGCGCGGGGCGACAGGGCAACGCAGCGCGCCGGCCTGCAGGGCACGCTGCCGCCCGAGCACGTCGGACGCCTCGCCGAGGCGATCCCTGAGCCCGACGACCACGGCCACGAATGAACGAAGACCCAGGACGGCCGACCAAAGCCATCCTGGGTCCCCCCAGGTAATTCATTTGTCGGGACGTGCACCAACCCGGCTCGACGATGGTCGAGCCACGCACACGCACCACTCATGCATCGACCGCCGGCGACGCCCGCGTTGGTTCGGGAAGACCCAAAGGGATCACTCGAAGACCAAGGGACGCCGCACGACGCTCAACGGAGACCAAGAACGCGCGCTCAAGCCAAACGAAAGCAGAAGCCAAGCAGCAAGGAAGAACGGTGAGTCGAGTAGGAGGCCAAGCCAAAAAGTCGCGAAAAAGAGCCAAGCCAGAACGAAGCCAAACAAAGGTCAGATGCGCCGATTCAGAAGCCAGAGTGAGGGGCGCAGGAGAAGCGAAGCCAAGCGAGAGAAGCCAAACGGGGAAGCCAAACGGGGAAGCCAAGAGGTCAGGCCAAGCGACGAAGCCAAGGTCGTCCGGGAATCCCGAGCGATGCGCCCCACTGTGCAGATGGTGGGCCAATAGACCCGAAGGCATGAAATAACTCGAGAATTGCCAAATTGGCAACGGTGGGGGCCCCCGGCTCGGACCCCTAGGTATGACTCGGATGTCCGAGAGCGCCGAGAACTGTGGTGGCCACCGTGACAGCCATGTCGCAACCCAAGCCGCGGTTCGCAGAGATCTCGTTCGCTGAGCGGGGGGCTGCCAGGAAACGTGAGGTAGCGCGCAGTGGTGTGCGGCCGAGCTGGTGTACGACCCTGGTCCGTGTCCACCTCTGCGCCGGCCAACGGGACGAAGCACGCGAACACGCCGAAGGTCGCGATCATCGGTGGCACGGGCTATGGCGGCGCCGAGCTGATCCGGCTGCTGCACCGACACGATGGCATCGAGCTCGCGCGGGTCACCAGCATCGATCGCGTCGGCGAACCCCTCGAGGCGGTCCACCGCAACCTCGGCCGCACCGGCCTGCGGTTCGAGGAGATGCCGCCCGAGCGCGCCCTCGAGGGCATGGACGTCGTGTTCCTCGCGCTGCCGCACACGGTCACCGCCGGCCTCGCGCCTGCGCTCGAGGCGACCACCGCGAAGATCATCGATCTGTCGGGCGACTTCCGCCTGCGCGACGCCGCGGCGTACCGCACGTTCTACGGCGTCACGCATCCGCACCCCGAAGCGCTCGGTCGCTTCGTCTATGGACTGCCCGAGCTCAACCGCGAGGCCATCGTCGCCGCGCGGTGCGTGGCCTCGCCTGGCTGCTTCGCCACGACCATCGCGCTGGGGCTGCTGCCGCTGGCCACACGCGGCTGGCTTTCCGGTCCCGTGCGCACCGTCGCCGCCACCGGATCGTCGGGCTCGGGCGCGTACGCCAGCGAAGGCACGCACCACCCGGTGCGGGCCAACAACCTCAAGACCTACAAGGTGCTCGACCACCAGCACACGCCCGAGATCGAGCAGACCCTCGCCGACGCGCTCCGGGCCGGCGGTCACGCCCCCGCGTTCGAGCTGCTGTTCGTGCCGGTCTCGGCGCCCCTGACCCGAGGCATCCTCGCGAACAGCTTCGTCGAGGTGCCGGCGTCGGTCGACGACGCCGCGATCGCCGCGGCGTTCGCGACCACCTTCGCGAAAGCGCCGTTCGTGCGGGTGCTGGGTGGCAAGTCGCAGGCCGAGGTCGTGGCGATCAAGGGCAGCATGTGGGCCGACGTCTCGTGGACGACGGGCCCCGTCGACGACGCCCGCGGCGTGCGACACGTCGTGGTGACCTCGGCGCTCGACAACCTGGTCAAGGGCGGCGCCGGGCAGGCGGTGCAGTCGATGAACCTCATGCTCGGGTTCGACGAGACCCGCGGGATCGATGCGGTGCCGCTGTGGCCGTGAGCGACCGTCGCGCCGTCGTGAAATTCGGCGGCGAGATCGTGGCGCGCACCGCCACGCTGCTCGCGTTGCTCGAGGACGTGGCGCAGCTGCGGAGCGACGGCTGGCGCATCGTGGTCTGCCACGGCGGCGGACCCCAGGCCAACGCGCTGCAGGCACGGCTCGGCGTGGCGACACACAAGGTGGCGGGGCGCCGGGTGACCGATGCGGCGACGCTGCAGATCATGAAGTGCGTCCTCGCCGGTGAGGTCTCCGTCGACGTGTGCGCCGCTGCGGCGGCCGTGGGCCTGCCCGCCGTCGGTCTGTCGGGGGTGAGCGCCTCGCTGGTGAGCGCCCGGCGGCGCGGGCCCAAGGTGGTGGCGGGAGGCGGCGACGCGCCCGTCGACTTCGGCCTGGTCGGCGACATCGAGCAGATCCACCCGGCGCTGCTCGAGCACCTCCTGGCGGGGGGCTACGTGCCGGTGGTGAACACGCTGGGCATCGACCCAGGCGGCGCCGCGGGAGCGGCCCGCGAGGTCTACAACATCAACGCCGACACCGTCGCATCCGCGATCGCGGCGAGCCTGCGCGTCGATCACCTCTTCCTCGTCACCGACGTGCCGGGCGTGCTGCGCGACGTGAAGGACCCGGACTCGCGGATCCCCTCGCTGTCGCGCGCCGAGGCCCGCGCCGCGATCGCCGGCGGCACCATCGCGGGCGGGATGATCCCCAAGGTCGAAGAAGCGCTCGGCAACCTGTCCCGGGGCATCGGCGCCGTACACATCCTCGGCGCCACCCCGGGTGCGCTACGCGAGGCGGCGCGCTCGCCCGGCAGCCGTGGCACCGTGCTCGTCGCAGGGCCAGATCACGCAGGGCCAGATCACGCAGGGCCAGATCAGATCGAGACGACATGAGCGAACCTCCACCCGCCGGGCGACCGGTCTCCCCCACGCTGCAGCGCGCCGTGCTCGACGCCGTCGACGCCGCGTTCGAACCCGAACAGGTGCCGTGGGTGCGCCGGCTGGTCGACCAGCCGAGCTTCACCGGTGCGCGCGACGACGTCGAGGCCGCCGCGGCGATCGTCGACGCCCAGGCCGACGCGGTCGGGTTGCGTTGTCAGCGGGTGCCCGATCCCACCGCGACGTGGGCAGATCACCGCATCTACACCACGCCGGCGACGACCGACACGACCCCTAGCCTCGCGCTGGTGGGGCACGTGGACACCGTGTTCCCGCGCAGCGCGGGATTCCTGCACTTCGTGCGCGACGACGGGCCGGACGGCCCGGATACCGGCGACGTGATCCGCGGACCCGGGGTGCTCGACATGAAGTCGGGACTCTCGGTGATCCTGTTCGCGATCGCGGCGGTGCGCCGCGCTGCGCCAGCGGCGTTCGCCTCGCTGCCGCTGCGGTTCGTGTGCAACAGCGACGAGGAGGTCGGCTCGCCGTCGTCGGAGCCGATGTTCAAGGCCCTGGCCGAGCGGCTCACCGCAGCCCTGGTGTTCGAGGCCGGCCGCGATCGCGACCTCGTCGTCACCGCGCGCAAAGGCGGGGGCATGTTCGAGATGACCGTCCACGGACGTGCGGCGCACGCCGGCAACGATCATGCGTCGGGTATCAACGCCATCCACGCGCTGTCGCTGCTCGTTGCGCGCATCGAGGCGCTTACCGACTACGAGCGCGGCGTGACCGTCAACGTCGGCGTGATCGAGGGCGGCACCTCGAAGAACACCGTGCCCGAGCGCGCGCGCTGCCTGATCGACACCCGCTTCGACACCGTGCGCGACGCCGAGCACGTGATCGGCGCGCTGCGGGCGATGGCGGCCGAGCCGTTCCGCTCCGGTGAGGTGGTGCCCGAGCGGCTCGCGGGCGTGCGGGTCGAACTCGGCGGGCAGATGACGCGGCCGCCCATGGAGCCGACCGCGGAGATCACCGCGCTGCGCCTACGCTACGAGGCCTGCGCGGCCGAGGTCGGGCTCGGCGTCGGCGAGGCCCCGCGCCAAGGCGGTGGTTCCGACGCCAACCTGCTGGCCGCGTTCGGCGTGCCGACCATCGATGGGCTCGGTCCCCACGGCAAGTTCTTCCACCAGACCAAGGAGTGGAGCTCGCTGCACAGCCTCCGTCGCCGCACAGCAGCGCTCGCGCTGCTGTTGGCGCAGGAGCTGGGGCCGTGACCGACGCCGACTTCCTCGCCGCCCTGATCATGGTCCTGTGCCTGGTGGGGAGCATGTTCTTCTCCGGCAGCGAGACGGCGATCGCCAGCTTCGGGGAGCACCAATGGCGCAAGCTCGTCGAGGACGGCGGCCGCGACGGCCGCATCGCTCGCGACTGGGTCGACCGGCCGGTGCGGGTGTTGTCGACGCTGCTGGTCGCCAACAACATCGTCAACACGCTGATCGGCGCGGTCACGACCGCGACCGCGATCCGCCATCTTGGCTCGGGGAGTTGGTCGGAGTACAGCGTCCCCATCGCCGTGTTCGTGGCGGCGAGCCTCACGATCGTGTTCGGCGAGATCCTGCCCAAGGCGGTGGGGCGCCTGTACGCCTACCGGCTGGCCGTGCCGGCGCTGCTCGTGCTGCACTACCTCGGCAAGGTGTTGGCGCCCATCACTGCGCTCACCTCGTACATGACCGATTGGTTGCTGCGCCGCGCCGATCCCGACGCCGGCGCCCAGCGGGTGACCTCGGAAGATCTCGACTACCTCGTGAAGGTCGGTCAGCGTGAGGGGTCGATCCCCGCCGACCAGGCCGCGCTGCTCCGGCGCATCTTCCAGTTCGACGACAAGATCGTCCGCGACATCATGGTGCCCCGCGGCCGGGTGACAGCCATCGATCTGGCGTGGAGCGTCGATCGCATCATCGAGGTCGCCCAGGCGTCGGGACACTCGCGGATGCCGGCGTTCGAGGGCGACATCGATCGCATCAAGGGTGTGCTGCACATCAAGCAGCTCGTGGGCTCGGCCGACCGCAACCGCGAGGCCGTGAGCCGGCTGATCCGCACGCCGCTATTCGTGTCCGAGAGCCTGATGATCAGCGACCTGCTCGAACGCTTCAAGGAGCGCCGCGTGCACCTCGCGATCGTGGTCGACGACGGCGGCCACACCGTCGGCGTCGTCACGCTCGAGGACGTGCTCGAGCAGATCGTGGGCCACATCTTCGACGAATCAGACCAGGCCCCGCAGCAGGCCCACGACGGCCTCGGAATCCACTACTTCGACGGCCAGACCGCCCTGCGCAAGCTCGAGGACACTTTTTCGGTGGAATTCGAAGAAGAGGAGGGCGTGAGCAGCGTCGGCGATCTGCTGACCCAGCTCGCCGGTCAGATGCCGATCGCCGGCTCGCTGTTCGTAGTCGAGGGCCTGCGCATCAAGATCCTCGCCGCCGATGATCGCCGGGTGCTGCGGCTCAGTGTCGAGCAGGTCGAGATCGACGACGACGACGACGACGACTGAATCCGCCGAGCGCGGGCACCGGAGCCTGGGCCCCCGCGGAGCAGGTATCGCTTCAAGCGTAGGTGTGCAGGTAGCGGGCGAGGGCCCACGTCGGGAAGATCTGGCGGTAGAGCACGTAGTCGAGCACGGCGGTGTTGAAGAACACGCCGGTGGCGAGCTCGTCGGGCCAACGACCATCGGCGAGTTGCCTGGAGGTCAGCAGCGCGATGCCCCGGTCGATGGCGTCGCGCTCGTGCGGCGCCGCCTCGAGCAGGGTGAGCACCGCCCACGCGGTCTGGGTGACCGTGCTCGGCACGTGTGCGGGCAGGGGCACCGGCCGCTGCTGCAGCAGGCCGACGTAGCTCTCGCCCCAGCCGCCGTCGTCGCGCTGGGTCTGTACCAGCCACCGACACGCGCGGACGACAGCCGGGTTGCTGCGGCCGACGCCGGCGGCGATTAGCCCCGAGACCGCGAACATCGTGCCGTAGGTGCCGTTGATGCCCCAAAAGCCCAGCCACGCGCCCGACTCGTGCTGCTGCCCGAACAGGAATTTCTGGCCCGAGTTGACCGCGGCCCGCACACGCCGCGACAGGTCAGCGCCGAGGCGATCGCCGAGCGTGCGGCCGATCCACGCCAGCGCCCGCACGCAGCTACCGGTGCATTCGGTGTAGCTGTACTCGAGCATGCAGTTGCCGTAGATCTCGGCGGGGTTATAGCGGCGCAGCACCATGCTGCCGCGCCTCGCTTCGTAGGATCCGAAGCCACCGTCGTCGTTCTGCCGGCGCAAGATGAACTCGACCGCCGCGAGGACTCGACCGAGCTGGAGCCGTCCGCCCTCGTCGACGAGCCCGGCCACGTCGGCGCGCATCAGCGCCTCGGTGGCCTCCGCAGTGCAATCGGAGACGGGCCAGGGGTGGTGCTCGTTCGCGAAGCCCCAGCCGCCGTACGCGGGGGATCGGTAGTGCTCGGCGCCACCGACGATCTCCTCTTGGATCTGGGCGGTGGGCAGCCAGCGACACGCGTCCTTGGCGATGTCGCGCGCGAGCTCGGGCTGCGGCCACTCGGCGAGCGCCTGCACGAGGAACGAGGTGTCCCAGATGTCGCTGCGCGCCCCCGCGATGCGCAGGCCATCCTCTTCGTCCTCCCAGAACCAGTACTCGAGGCCGCGCAGGGCCTTGGGCAGATCGGGGTGGCGCGGATCTGCGATGTGCAGCGCCAGGCAGAACAGCATGCCGTTGACGGGCGACAGGCACACGAAGCCGGTGCTGCGGAACTCGAAGCCGATGTGTTCGAGTGCCCGCGCCAGCGCCCGGCGGCGCACGGATTTGGGTGTGTGCCGCTCGAGTCGACGCATCAGCGCGAAGGCGCGGCGCAGCCCGGGGCTCGGCGCCTCGAACAGATCAGTCGCCGCGATGTCGTCGACGTGACGGGCGAAGCGGCGCTCGTCGTAGCCCTGCGGATACAGCTCGCGACGCAGCGCCGCCAGCGTATGATCGGTGGGCGCGACGAAGCGGTGGCCGTACAGGAACGACAGCCCGAGGTAGATGAGCCGCATGTGGCAGTACAGCCGCCGCGGGTGCAGCGGTGACGCCTCGGGCATCAACCACAGCTCGGGGATGATCGGCTGCACGGACTGCCACGGGTACAGCCCGAGCAGCGCCAGCCAGATCCGACCCCAGGTCGGGATCGCCCACACGCCGCCGTGCTGCTCGATCCACGAGAGCGCACCGGCGGCGAGCGGCGAGGTCGGTGACTCGCCGAGCAGGCGCAACGCGATGTAGCCGAGCGTGGTGTGGAACAGATACGACGGGCTGTCGGGGTGCATCCCCCAGCCGCCGTCCGGGCGCACCTGCTGCTCGAGCGAGCGGATGATCCGAGCCTTGCGCCCATCGGAAATCTCGTCCCCGAGGATGTGGCACAGGATCACGTACTGACACGGCAGCATCGGATTCCACACGACCTCGCCGGCGAAGGCGCCGTTGGGGAGCTGCTCGCGCCGGAGGTGCGCAAGCGCACCCGCGTGGGCGGCTGCGGCCGCGCTGCGGAGGTCGGAGTTCACTTCGTGGTCGACTCGAGCACTAGAAACCATTGCAAAGCCAGGAAGGTGGGCTCGTCGACGACACGGAAGCCCGCGAGCTCGAGCTCGCGGACCGCGGTGTCGCGGGCGATGCGGTAGCGGGACTCCGGTGCCACGTGGCCGGGCACCTCGGCATCGGGGCGGAAGTCGAGCACCGCGAGTCTGCCACCTTGCCGCAGCGCACTGCGGACCTTGGTGAAGTAGTCGACGCGGTCGCGGATGAACGCGTAGGTGTTGGCGGTGAAGACGAGATCGATCTGGCCTTGGGGGAGCATCGGGTCGTCGTACATCGCGAGGTGGGGCTCGATGTTCGGCGTGCCCCAGGACTCGCGCTTGGACAGCAGGTAGTCGGCGAACTCGCCGTCGACGTCGACGGCGAACACGCGGCCGTTGGGCACGCGGGCGGCGAGGCGGCGGGTGAAGTAGCCGGAGCCGGCGCCGATGTCGGCCAGCACCGCCTCGGGTGAGGCTATGGGCAGTGCCTCGACCACGCGGTCGGGCTGCTGCCACGCGTCGCGCTCGCTGGCCTCGAAGACGGCGATCATGGCGGTGGGATCGTCGTAGTGCTGGGGCGGCCCGCTGCTCGGGCGGCAACCCACGCCCAAGAGCACGGCCCCGGTCAGCATGCGCGTGGCGCGGTCGCGCATCCGGCCTGCGGTGCTGCTCGACATCGTACGCAGCGTAGTCGCGCGCTGCCTGGCTGGGAAGTCCCCACCGTTGCTCGGTGCGGGTATGCTCCGCGCTCTGGTGACGCCGAACACGCCGCCCATCCCGCAGGACGCATCCGCTGCGGTCGGCATGCCCGTCGAGTCGCGCGAGCGTACGGGCTGGGTGGTGGCGTGCGTGCGCACGCTGTTTCGCACGGTGCTGCGACCGTCGCTCGGCTTCGGTCGGTGCCCCGAGCCCGTCGCGCACGGCACGGTGCTGGCCTATCTCGCCACGCTACGCCTGCCGGCGTGGGTCTTGTTCGTGGTGCTGCAAGCGGTGCGCGTGCAGGGCGATGGCACGCCGCCGATCCCGCTGCGATCGGTGCACCTGCTGCTCGAGCCGCCGCTGGTCCAGGCGCTGTCGGTGTGGTTGGTGCTGATGGTGCCCGTGGGGTTGCCGCTGTTGTATTTCTTCGGCGGACTCGTGGCCCACGTCGGCGTCGCCCTCACCGGTGGCGCTGGGCGATCGATCGGTGCCAGCATGCGCGCGGTGGGCTTCGCGTCGGGGCCATCGCTGTTGGTGATCGCGCTGCTCGATCTGCCGCTGTATCTCGGGCAGACGCCGGCGATGGTCTATTTCGGCGCGGTGATCGGCGCCGTGTTGCTGCTGCTCCAGACCGGCGGCATCGCCCTCGCGCGCACCCACCAGATCTCGCTCGCGCGCGGTTGGCTGGTGGCGCTGCTGCCCGCGCTGCTGTTGGGCTGCGTGACCATGACACGGGCGGCGCTCGTGCTGACCGAGCTGCCGGGCATGCCGGTGCCCGAGCAGCCGTACTACGTGCCCTGAGCCGCGCAGGGGTCTGCGAGCGAAGCGTCACCGCGGCGCGAGGAGCTCGGCGATGGCCATATCGAGCGGGCGCCAGTGGGGCCGGGCGGTGCCGATCCAGCGGACCGTGCCGTCTTCGCTGGTGAGCACGACGGTGGGATCCTCGACGATGGTGGCGAGCGCGTGGATCGCTTTCGCGTCGTCAGCAGCGACGGCTGCAGCAACATCGACCGCCATCGCGATCCGCTGTTGGCTGCGGATCTTCGCGGCGCGCGCGGCGAGACCACCCGGCTCGGCGACGCCGTGCAGTCGGCCGCCGCTGGCCGGGGCGACGATCGCCAGCGCGTGGAGGCCGTTGTCGGCGTAGAGCTGAGCGATCGCGTCGAGATCCCGCCATGTGTCGCCGCGGGAAATCGCCTCGAGGCTGCCCAGCACCAGCAGGCGTGGACCGCCTTGCGTGCGGCACGGGCCGCAGCCGATCACGCCATCCTCGGCGTGGGTCGCCACCTCCAGCATGCGATCGCCCTTCGCGAGCGGGGCGGGCGCGGCGGGCGCGGGCTCGGCTTCGGCTTCGGCTTCGGGCGAGACGGGCGCGTCGCTCGGTGCGGCGGGCATGGCGGGTGCGTCCTGTGCGGTCGCTGGCGCCGCGACGGACCCCGGCGCAAGGTCGCACGCGAGCGTCGCGAACGCGGCCGTCGCGAATGCAGCGGTGATGAACCTGAGCGTCATGAACCTGAGCGTCACGAACCTGAGCGTCACGAACGCGGGCGTCACGAACGCGGGCGTCACCAACGCGGGCGTCACGAACGCGGGCGTCACGAACGCGGGCGTCGCCAACGCGGGCGTCACGAACGCAGCCGTCGCGAAGGAGGCCGTCACGAAGGAGGCGAGAATGCACGGTGCGCGGCGCATGCGGACGGGCCGGCGACGTGTGGCCGCCGACTTCGCGCGAGGATACCATCCGCGGCGATGACGACCACCCGTCGCGGATTTCTCGCCAGCGGCACGCTGGCCTCGGCGGCCCTGCTCGTGCCCGGCGGCGTGCGAGCGCAGCCGCCTGCGGTGCGAGGGCCCGCACCTGCAGCGGCGCCGACGACCGGGCCCGCGGATCTGCGCGCCACAAGCCCGTTGCCGACCCACGCCGAGCTCGCGCAACGCGCCATCGATCGTGCCCGCGGCGCCGGTGCGACCTATGCCGACGCGCGCCTCGTGGCGACGACGCGCGAGCGCGTCGAGGTCCGCGATCGTCGGGTCGAGCGGGTGTCGCAGTCCGACCAGATCGGCATCGGCATCCGCGTGCTCGTCGACGGCGCGTGGGGCTTCGCCGCCACCGGACAGTTGACCGACGCCGCCGTCGGCAACGCGACCGATCGCGCGATCGCAGGGGCCCGCGCCACCGCAACGCTGAGCAAGCGCGTCGGCGCGCCCGCGGTCGAGCTCGCCCCGGTCGCCGCGGTGACGGCGGACTGGGTCACGCCGCACATCATCGATCCGTTCTCGGTCGGCGCCGGCGACAAGGCGGCGATGCTGCTCGAGGCCACCGGTGCGCTGCTCGGGGTCAGCGGCGTCGCCCATGCCGACGCCAGCGTCATGTGCGTGCGCGAGGACAAGCTGCTGGTCACGAGCGAGGGCTCGCGGCTGCACCAGGTACTCCTGCGGCTCGTGCCGAGCCTGACGGCGACGGCCGTCGATCGCCGGCGCGGCCGCTTCGCCAGCCGCGACCACGAGGCGTCGCCGCTGGCGGCCGGGTGGGAGTACGTCACCGAACTCGACCTGCCCGGCGCCGCCGCGGCGCTGGGTGCCGAGGTCCAGCAGAAGCTCTACGCGCCGCCGGTCGAGCCGGGGACGCGACACGTCGTGCTGGCGCCGTCGAACCTCTGGCTCACGATCCACGAGAGCATCGGCCACCCCACCGAACTCGATCGCGCGATGGGACTCGAGGCCAACTTCGCGGGCACCAGCTTCCTGCGCGTCGACGACACCGGCAAATTGCAGTACGCGAACGAGCGCGTCGACGTGTTCGCCGATCGCACCCAACCCGGTGGCCTCGCGACGACGGGCTGGGACGACGAGGGCGTGCCAAGCGCCCGCTGGCCCATCATCCAACGCGGCAAGTTCGTCGGCTGGCAGACCACGCGCGAGCAAGCGGGCTGGATCGGCGAGGACGCGAGCCACGGTTGCAGCTACGGCCAGGGCTACGACGGCGTGCAGTTCCAGCGCATGCCCAACATCAGTCTGCAGCCGGGCCCCGACGGGTACACCACCGAGGATCTGATCAACGCCACCGAAGACGGCGTGTACATCACGGGGCGCGGCTCGTGGTCGATCGACCAGCAGCGGTACAACTTCCAGTTCGGCGGTCAGATGTTCTGGCGGATCCGACGGGGGCGCATCGTGTCGCCGCTGCGCGACGTGGCCTACCAGGCGGACACGCTGTCGTTCTGGCGCAGCTGCGACATGCTCGGGGGCAAGGCGACGTACCGGTTGGGGGGCAGCATGGGCGACGGCAAAGGCGAACCATCGCAATCGAACGCCGTCAGCCACGGGTGCCCGCCGGCCCGTTTCCGCGCGACCTTGGTCCGCACGGGAGGTGCGGCATGACCCTCGGATCCTCCGCCGCCCGCGCCCTGTGCCGTGCTGTCCTCGCCGAGGCCAGCTTCGGCGACGTGCGCGTCCACGTCCGCGCCAAGCAGACCGGCGATCTGCGCTTCGGCGCCTCGCGTCCCACCACCGGCGGTGACGTCGAGACCCTCGAGATCAGCGTCACCGCCCAACGCGATGGTCGACGTGCGACGGTCACCGGCAGTCGCACCGATCCCGAGGGCTTGCGCGCCCTGGTCGCGCGCGCCGAGGAGCTCGCCACGCTCGCGCCGGTGGATCCCGAGGCGGTGGGACCGCTGGGTCCCACCAAGATCCTGCGGGTCACGGCGCGCGATCCCAAGGTCGCCGCGATGACGGCGGCGGACCGCGCCGATCTCGTCGGCCAGGCGATCGAGGTCGGCCGCGCCCGCGGTCTCGAGGCCTCGGGCCATCTGCAGCACGAAGAAGTCGCCGAGGCCTTCGCGGATCGCAGCGGCCTGTCGACGTTCCATGTCGGCACCGAGCTGGCGATGACGTGCACGTTCCGCACCCCGGATGGCACCGGCAGCAGCAAGGGCGGCTTCGTGTCCCACGCCCTGGGTGGGTTCTCGGCCCGCGAGCTGGCCGAGCGCGTCGCCGATGTGGCCCTGCGCAGCCGCGATCCCAAGGCCGTCGAGCCGGGCCGCTACACCGTCGTCATGATGCCGGACGCGGTCGCCGAGCTGCTCGACTTCCTCGTCGAGCAGATGGACGCGCGTGCGGCCGCCGAGGGCCGCAGCTTCTTCGCCGCGCCCGGTGGCGGCACGCGGATCGGCGAGACACTGTTCGATCCGCGGGTGACGCTGCGCTCCGATCCCACCTCTCGCGCCAACCCGTCGTCGCCGCTCGCGAGCGACGGCCGTGCCCACGGGCGCACCACATGGATCGACCGCGGCGTGCTCCGTGCGCTCCATGCGTCGCGCAGCTACGCCGCGAAGGCCGGCGTGCCCGCGACGCCCTCGCCCGGTGACATCCACATGGAGGGCGAGGGGCTCGAGCTCGACGCGCTCATCGGCAAGGTCCAGCGCGGGCTGCTCGTCACGCGGCTCTGGTACAACCGCATGCTCGATCCGCGGGGCATCGTCGCTACCGGTCTCACCCGCGACGGCACGTTCCTCATCGAGGACGGCAAGCTCGGCGCGGCGGTGAAGAACCTCCGCTACAACGACGGGCCGGTCACGCTGTTGGGCAAACTCGTGGCGCTCGGCAAGCCCGAGCGCGCCGGCATGTCGACCGGGCGGGTGTGGGTGGTGCCGCCGGTGGTCACCGAGGGTTTCTTGTTCGAGAGCACCTCAGACGCCATCTGACGCCGCGCGAGGGAAGCCGCCGGGGACCGCGCGATGGGCTCGGGGTCATGGGCTCGGAGCGTCGGGCGAGACCACCGGCCAACTGCCGGTGGGCGGCGGATTCCACTCGCGACGCGCGTCGACCAAGCTGGCGAAGGTGGTGTCGGCCATGATGTCGGCGCGGGCGTGGTCGAGGGCGCGCAGCAGGGCTCCGAGTCGATCGTCGCGCAGACCCATCGCGTGGTCGCGATCGAACAGGGCCAGGACGTCGAGGACGCGGATCTGATCGAGGGGACGGGCAGGGATCACCAGCTGCATCGGCTCGGCGGTCTCGATCACCAAGCCGGCGCGCTCGAGGGCATCGACGACGTCGCCGACGTGGTCGAGGGCCACACGAAAGCGCTCACCGATCGCGTCGATGCTGATGCCGACGCGGCGCTGGGCGTGGTGATCGCAGATCGCGAGCATGATGCGCGCGGCCGTGCGGCCGGTGGGCCGCAGGTAGTCGCTGCGCTCGAGCACGTAGCGGTTGACGTACCCCTGCAGGGCGATCGCGCGGTGACGATGGGTCGCGTAGGTGACCTCGGCGCCGAGCAGGATAACCATCCACGACACATACGACCACAGGATGAGGATGGGCAGGATCGCGAGCGATCCATACACGCCCTCGTAGGTCTGCAGCGCGAAGCGGGTGGCGTAGAATCCGAAGCCGAACTTGGCCGCCTCGAGCAGGCACGCCGACAGGGCGCCGCCGGTCGCCGCGGCCCGCCAGTGCACGCGGGTGAACGGCAAGAAGCGGTTGAGCAGGGTCAGACCGGCGATGCCGATGATGAGGGGCGACGCGAGCAGCACGGTGACGCCGGCGAGCAGCGGCGTCGCCAAGCTGAACAGCATCAGCAGCGGACCGAGCGTCGCCAGGGTGTAGAACATCGTGAACTGGACGATCACGCTGCGGCGTCGGACCACCCGCCAGATGCGGTTGAACGAGCGCTCGAGCGTGGAGAACAGCACGAAGGCGATCACCAAGGTGGCGAGGAAGCCCCACGCGCCCAGGCGGCTCAGCGTCACGTTGCGGGCGAGAGCGAGGGCGCCTCGGGCGAGCTCGCTGGCGCGATCCGTCTCGGGCACGAGGTTGCGGAACAGGCGTTCGACGAGCTCGGCGCCGGCGACCTCATCCATCAGCCCAACCACCATCAGCGCGACGCCGATGATCGGCACGGTCGAGAGCAGGGTGTGGATGGTGAGCAGCGCGGCCATGCCGGTCGCGCGGTTCTCGATGGCCCAGCGCCGCAGCACGTACATGCACAGCAGCCAGACGCGTCGCGCCTGGCTCGGGCGGTACTCGGGTGCGTTGGGGACGACCCGCGCGCGGACGTTGCGCAGGCGGGTGAGCGCCGACGCCGAGACGGCGGCGACCGGCGGGGTCTCGGTACGGGTGGCGGACTCGTCGGCGTCCTGGGCGGTGTACTCGGCCGCGGCGCGCGTGAGCGTGGCGGTGTCGCTGGGGCGGCGAAGGGTGGGATCGCCGGGCCGGTCGGCCCCGCTGCTCGCAGTGTCGCCGTCGGCTGGCGCGTCGGCTGGCGCGTCGTCTTCGGTCTCGCTCGGCTCGTTCGGCTCGGCCATGCTCGCCTCGCCCCGTGCTCGCTAGTTGCGCTCCGCAGTGACCGCGCGCTTCTTGCTGCGCTCGACCTTCTCGCGCAGGGGCTCGGCGAGGGCATCGAGCTCCTGGCGCAGTGCGCCGAGCTGCTGCTCGACCGCCGACACGCGCTTGTCGGAGAGGCCCTCGACCTCCGTCAGCGCCTCGGCGAGCTTGCGTGCATAGCCGCCGGCGCGGACGATCGCGTCGAGCTTGTCGGCGCCCTTGGGTCGCGGCCACAGCATCGGATCGAAGCGCTTGCGCAGCTCGGCGACCGTCTGGCCCTCGTCGAACACCGCTTGCCGAAGCTCCTTGATCACCTCGCGCGGCGGCTCGGGTCCGTCGGGCTTGCGCCGCGGGCGGGCGTCTTCGGGCTCGTCGCGACCCGGCGGCAGACGCATCGCCTTCGACAAGTAGTCGACGGCTTCGTAGCTCGGGATCGTCTTGGCGACGCCGTCCCAGTTGAGCACCTGCGGCGCGACGCGCTCGAGCGTCGAGAACGAGATCGTCAGCTTGTCGACGGTGGGCTTGCGGAGCTGGAGCTCCTCGGCGCAGTAGAGATAGAAATCCTCGTAGCCCCACCCTTCGTGGGCGCGCGAGCGGCGGAGCGCGACCAGCTTGCCGGCGAGCTCGATCCAGCTGCGCTTGAACTGCTGTGCACAGCGCAGCGCGTCGAGCCGTGCCGGCTCGGCGCCGGTGCGCTCGAGTCGGCGCAGCAGTGTCTCGAGCTTGTCGGACGCAGCGGTCATCCCCCGGCGCGTATAGCACCAGGCGGGCCCCGGTGGTACCGTGCGATGCGTGAGTGCGGGGTCACCGTCGGCGACCGCGTTGTGGCGACCCGATGCGCCCACCGCCGCGTCCGCATCGGTCGAGACCCCTATCTCCGACGGCACGGCGGCAGAATCCACGGGAGGCGTGGGTGGGCGGCAGGGCCCAGATGGCGCCGCTGCCCCCGCTGGTCGCAGCGAGACCCGTCCGTTTCGCTTCGGAGCCGACGATCGAACCGGCGTCGACGACGTGCTGCCGCCGGGCACGATCGTCGGCGAGCGCCATCGCATCGTGCGTGAGCTCGGCGCCGGTGGCATGGGGCGCGTCTACGAGGCCGAGCATGTCGCGCTGCGCCTGCGCGTGGCGGTGAAGGTGCTACGCGGCGACAGGCGCAGCGGCGATCTGCAGGCTCGGTTTCGTCAGGAGGCCGAGGCGGCGAGCCGCGTCGGCCACCCGGCGATCGTCGGCATCACCGACTTCGCGGCGCCGCAGTCGGGCCTCGCCTACATGGTGATGGAGCTGCTGCGCGGCGAGTCGCTCGAGGATTGGCTCGAACGCCCCGGACGGCTCACCGAAGTGCTGCCGTGGTTGCTCGAGCTGTGTCGGGGCCTGCATGCGGCCCACGCCGCGGGTGTGGTGCACCGCGATCTCAAACCCGCGAATCTGTTCTTGCACCGCGGGACCGACGGACGCGTGCAACCAAAGATCCTCGACTTCGGGATCGCGAAGATCTCCACCACCGATCACACCGCGATCGCGACCGCGGCCGGCACCCTGCTCGGCACGCCGTACTATCTGGCGCCCGAGCGCGCGCTGGGCCGGCCGCTCGATGGCCGCGCCGATCTGTACAGCCTCGGTGTCGTGCTCTACGAGATCCTCACCGGCACGCTGCCGTTTCTCGACGCCAACTACATGGGGGTACTGGTCAAGCACGTCCGGGAGATGCCGCTCGATCCACGGCAGGCTGCCGCCGGACGCGACATCCCCGACGGAATCGCGCAGCTCACGATGGCGCTGCTGGCCAAGGATCCCCAGGCGCGGCCCGCCGATGCGGCCACGGTCGCCGCGGCGATCGAGCGCTGCATGCAGGACGAGGGCGCCGCGATCGCGCGCGTGCTGACGGGGCCGCGGGGCGCGGCCGAGCGCGGCGGCGCGACCGTGGCCATCGACGAGATCAGCGCGCGGCCCACTGCGGTGCCCGGCGCCACGGGGATCGTGGGCGACGGTGCGGCGAGACGCAGTGCGGCGAGCAACGATGCGGCGATCGTGCAGCGGGTGTCGGCGCCGACGCGCGCGCTCGGCTCCAACGGGATGCGCGACGGCCTGCCCCCGGTGAAGCGGTGGCGCGGCACGCCGCTGCTCATCGCCATGGCGGTGGTCTGCGGAGGCGCGAGCGCGGGGTGGGCGATCGCCCGCGGTGGCGCTGGGACAGCCGATTCGGTGCCGTCCGTGGCGCCGGCCGCATCGCCGCCGGCGGCGGTCGCGACGCCTGCAGCGGTGAGACCCGCAGCGGTGACGCCGCCCGCCCCGATCGCGCCCGCGGTGGCGCCTTGGCCCACGCCCGATCCACCCCCGCCGCCGGCGACACCGTCGGTGACCCGAGACGATGGCGCCCAACCGCCGGCCGCGATACCCATCAAGCGCCGCCGACCCAAGCCCAAGTCGACCACGCCCCGCGCGCCCGCTGCTGGCGGCCCGCGTCCACCCCCGCTCAAGTGACGCACGATGATCGCCCGACCCCTCGCGAAGATCCCCGCCGTCGCGCTCGTGTGCGCGATCCTGTGGTCCGCACCGGCTCACGCCGGATTGCGGATCGCACCGGCGTCGACAGCCTTGACCGATACGGCGCCCGCCGCCGCGCCGCCGCCCGCCGCCGCCGCGCCGCCGCCCGCCGCCGAGGCACCGACGCCCGCGACCGCCGCGCCGCCGACCGGCGATCCGAACGACCTCACCGCGCTGCGTGAGCAGGCGGTCGAGACTGCGACGAGCGAGCCGACGCCCGAGCACCATCGCACAGTCGCGCAGCTCGCCGAGCGGGCAGGGGACTTCGCGGCTGCCGAGGCCGCCTACGACGCCGAACTCGCCGCGCTCGGCCCGGACGATGCCGGCGCCCGCGCGCGCGTCAACGACGATCTCGCGCGCGTGCGCGAGCGATCGCGTGGCGCCGTCGCCGACGAGGGCGCGTCCACGCACCGCGTGGCGCTCGACGCCAAATGGGACGGGCCGAGCGAGCCCGTCACCAGCAAGCCGTCGGCCCCTCCCGCTCCAGGCCAGGCCAACCGTGACGATCGCATCGTCCGCAAGTGGTATTTCTGGGTGACGCTGGCCGCTATCGCGGCCTCGGCCGCCGCGGTCACCGGGATCGCGATCAAGGCGTCACGCGACGACAAGCCCGACGCCCTCGATCGCATGGGACGCCTGCCGATGGCGGGTCCAGGCCTGCGGTTCTGAACGTGACGGAGAGCGCATTGCATGGCGTGCGCGGCAAGCTGGCCGGTCTGCTCGCAGCGGCCGGTGCGTGTGCCGGCGATGCGCCGGTGGCCGCCGTCGAGGGTGACGCGCTCGCCGTGATCGACTACGCCGACGGCACGCGCGTGCGCGTGATCTCGCTGCTCCCCGATCTGGTGACGCCGGGCGATCTGGTGCACGTCGTGCTGGAGGTCGAGGCCGCAACGCCGGTCGGGCTCGAGGCGGCGCTGTGGCCGCCGCGGATCGGCGGGCGCGAGCTGGCGCTCGGCAGCGGTGTCGATGCCGAGCAGGCGGCGCGGCCAGACGATCCACGCGTCTCGCGGCAGGCTGTGGACGCCGCAAAGGGGGTGGTGGAGCTGCAGCTGGCGGTCGCCCAGCCGTGGCACCCGCGGACCGCGATGGTCACGGTCTCCCGCCGCGACGGCGACGCGATCGTCCCGGCGATCGCTGGACCGCGGACCCGCGATGGACTCGGCACTGCGGGGATCGTCGACGTCGTCGACACGCCGATCCGCGTCGTCGCCCGCCGCACGAGCGATCCGCCCGTCATCGACGGCGCCCTCGACGAGCCGGTGTGGGAAGACGCGATCGCCTACCTGCTCGGCGACAGCCTCGAGGGTGAGCCGACCTCGGGCCACGCCACCACGGTGCTCTTGGCATGGGATACCACGGCCCTGTACGTGGCCGCGCGGATGGACGACGACGACATCTGGTCGCAGTACGAGGGCCACGACGATCCGCTGTGGAAAGCAGAGGCCTTCGAGCTGTTCCTGTTCGGCGACGCGTCCCGCCGCCGCTACCTCGAACTGCAGGTGTCGCCGCGCGGTGTGACCTTCGACGCGCGCTTCGACGAGTACCGCCGCGGTGACGAGCGCTGGGACGGGCAGTGGCAGGCGGCGGTGACGGTCGACGGCACCGCGCTTCGTCGCGACGATCGCGACCGCGGCTGGGTGGTCGAGATGGCGGTGCCGTTCGCGATGATCTGCGAGCACACCGCCCTGGCGTGTCCGCCGGACGTCGGCACGACCACGCGCATCAACGCGTTCCGCCTCGACAGGCCGCGGCGGGGGCCGCCCACCGCGTCGTCGCTGGCGCCCACGCGGATCCCCGACTTCCATGCTCCCGAGCACGCTGCGGTGCTGGAGCTCGCACCGTGAGCGCGCCACGGAGGGCAGCGTCGCTGGTCTGCCGCGGGTGCCTCGCGGTGGCGGCGTGCCTGATGGTGGCCGCATGCGAGCCTGACGGCGCCCGCGGTGCGGTCTCGCCGGCGGCGATCCGCGACGCGCTGTCGGGCATCGAGCGCACGCCGCTGGAGGTGCGGCCGCGAGGCCCGTGGGCGAGTCACTACGGCGCGGCGCCGAACCATCGGCTCGGGACCGTCGAGGCCGAGATCGCCGGGCGCCTCGCTGCGCTGGGCTTCGTGCCCGACCTCGGGCTGTCGCGGGCGATCCGCGAGCTCGCCGGCCTCGCGCCGCAGCATGCCAACATCCCCGCCGCGCTCACCGACGGCGTGCTGGCCTGGGCCGGCGTCATCGATCCGGCGCCGCGACTGGTCGTGGTCGAGTTCGCGGGTGATCCGGCGCGTTGTCTCGAGCGTCTGTCACCGCCGTGTGAAGACGCCATCGCGAGCCTGGTGGACGGTGTGGCGCAGAGCGTCGCCCGCTCGCCGTCGATGCGCGTCGGCGTGGGGGTGGCCCGCGCGCCCTCGGGGGCGACGCGGATGATGGTCGGCGTGCTCGAGCGCGCCGTCGAACTCGATCCGGTGCCGTCCCGCCTGCGCACGCGCGGCACTGCGGAGCTGCGGGTGTCGCTGCTCGGGGCCCGTCGCGATCCGTCGATCGAGGTCACGCTGCCCGCCGGTCACTCGCGGCGTCTGGCGGGACGCGTCGCCGCCGATGGCACCTTGGTCGCGCCGTTCGCCTGTGACGCGGGCGACGGCGTCTACCAGGTCGAGGTGCTCGCCGACGGCGTCCACGGCGTCGAGGTCGCGGCGATCTTCCCGCTGTTCTGCGGGGTGTCGGCGCCCGCGTCGATCGTCGCCGAGATCGAGCGCATCGGTCCCGAGATCACGGCTGACGACATCGCGTTGGCCAACTTCCACTTCCTCAACGAGCTCCGCGCAGCGCGGGGCTTGCCGGCGCTGCTCTGGGACGATCGCGCCGCCGCGATCGCGCAGGCCCACAGCGCCGACATGCGCGGCGCCGGTTTCGTCGGCCACGTCTCACCGACCACGGGTGACGTCGCCGCTCGTCATGCGCGGGCCAAGATCGCCTCGACGATCGTCCGCGAGAACGTCGCCCGCGGCTACGGCCCCGCCGGCATCCACGACAGCCTGCTGCGCAGCCCCGGCCACCGCGCCAACATGATCGCGACCGACGTCACCCACGTCGGCATCGGCGTGGTGTTCGGGCCGCTCGAGAGCGAAGCGCCCGGATCGCCACGGCCGGTGTTCCTCACCCAGAATTTCCACCGGCCGCCGGGCGAAGGGGCGCCCGCGGCCGCGGCCCTCGTGCCCACGCTGCGCCGCCGGATCGATCGCCTCCGCAGCGATGCCGGTCTCGCACCGGCGACGTGGAGCGACGGACTGGACGCCGTCGCCGACGAGCTCGCGGCTGCGCAGGCGCGGGGCCGCGCGGCCCCGCGGCAGTGGGAGCAGCGCGTGTTCGCCCAGGGCCACGAGGGTGTCGAGCAGCACCTGGTGGAGAGCGCCGATTTCGATGCGCTGTCGGGGGTGGCTTTGTGGCGACAGCCGGTGCTCGAGCTCGGTATCGGGATCGCCCGCGCGACCGACGGACGCTTCGTGCTGGTGGTCCTCGTCGTGCCCTGATTCGCGGCCGATCCGGCGCGGGCGATCTGGGCGCGGCCCCTCGGCGACGTCGGCACGGTCGCCGGCCCGCGCCAGCTGGTCTATGCTGCCGCGCGCATGCCCGTCCATCCTGCATCGCCCGCCGCCCGCGAGCGTGTCGTCCTCGGTGTCGTCGGCGGCTCGGGTCTATACCGCATGCCGGCGTTGGCCGAGGGCACCACGGTCGAGGTTTGCACGCCGTTCGGAGCGCCGAGCGGTCCGTACACGACGGCCGAGCTGCCCCGCCCCGACGGGCCGCCGCTGGAGACCGTCTTCCTCGCGCGCCACGGCCATGGCCACCGACTGTTGCCCAGCGAGGTCGACTACCGCGCCAACGTCCACGGCTTCAAGCAGCTCGGCGTCACCCACCTGCTCAGCGTGTCGGCCGTCGGCTCGCTCCGCGAGGAGATCGTGCCCGGCCACGTGGTATTCCCCGATCAGTTCATCGACCGCACGCGCGCGCGGGCCTCGACGTTCTTCGGTGATGGCGTCGTCGCCCACGTGCAGTTCGGCGAGCCCACCACCGAGCCGTTCCGCAAGCTCGCCCTGGCGGCGGCACAGCGCGCCGGCGCCACCGTCCACGACGGCGGCACCTTGGTGGTGATCGAGGGCCCCGCGTTCTCGACCAAGGCCGAGTCACACCTGTATCGCAGCTGGGGGGCGTCGATCATCGGCATGACGGCGCTGCCCGAGGCCAAGCTCGCCCGCGAGGCCGAGATCGGCTATGCGGTGCTGGCGTTGGCGACCGACTACGACTGCTGGCACCAGGCGCAGGCGGAGGTGAGTGTCCTGGCTGTGATGGCCACCGTCGCCCACAACGTCGAACTCGCCCAGCGCGCGATCCTCGAGCTCGTGGCAGCCATGCCGGTGACCACCGCCGAACTCCCGTATCCCCGATCGGTCGAGCACGCCACCATGACCGATCCCGCGGAGATCCCAGCGGCAGCGCGCGAGCGCCTCGATCTCATCGTCGGCCACTACCTCTGACGTCAGCTCTGCAAGGACACGAACGCCATGACCGCACCCCACTCCCGCTTGCTCGTCGTCGGTAGCGTTGCCATCGACTGGGTCATCACGCCGAGGGCCGAGCGCCCCGAGGCCGTCGGTGGCTCGGGCACGTTCTTCTCGATGGCCGCGTCGTATCTCGCGCCGGTGCGCTTGGTCGGCGTGGTCGGGCGCGACTTCCCCGAGCAAGCGATCACCGATCTGAAGTGCGCGGGCGTCGATCTCGAGGGCCTCGGGATCGTCGACGGCAAGACCTTCCGCTGGAAGGGCCGCTACCACGACAACATGAACGCACGCGACACCCTCGACACCCAGCTCGGGGTGTTCGCCGACTTCAAGCCCAAGCTGCCGGCGTCGTACCGCGACAGCGAATACCTGTTCCTCGCCAACATCCAGCCCGATCTGCAGCTCGAGGTCCTCGAGCAGCTCGAGCGGCCGCGGGTCATCGGGCTCGACACGATGAACCTGTGGATCGACATCGCCAAACCCTCGCTATTGCGCGTGCTGTCGCGGGTCGACGCCGTGCTCGTCAACGAGGAAGAGGCGATGCAGCTCACCGGCGAGCACAACCTCGTCAAGGCGGCGCGCGGGGTGCAGAAGTTCGGGCCCAAGAGCGTGGTGGTCAAGCGTGGCGAGTACGGTGCGCTGCTCTTCCACGGCGACGACATCTTCGCGGCGCCGGCGCTGCCGCTCGAGGAGGTCGCCGATCCCACGGGGGCCGGTGACGCCTTCGCCGGCGGCTTCATGGGCTGGTTGGCGCGCACGAACGACCCCCACGGCGAGCAGCTGCGCACGGCGATGATCTACGGGTCCACCCTGGCGAGCTTCTGCGTGCAGGGTTTCTCGTACGATGCGGTTTTCGGCCTCGACCACGCCGAGATCCAGGCACGCTTCGATGCGTTCGCGCGCCTGGCCGACTTCCGCCGCGCCAACCTCCTGTGAAACCCCGAGTGCACCCGTGACCACCTCCGCCCGCGACGACTTCAGCCTCCTCGAAGCCTGGCGCGGGGGTGACGAGCCCGCGGGGCGCGAGCTGTTCGAGCGCTACTTCGACGCGGTGTATCGCTTCTTCCGCAACAAGGTCGACGACGCCGCCGAGGACCTGGTCCAGCAGACGTTCATGGGCTTGGTGCAGGGCCGCGACCGTTTTCGCGGCGACGCCAGCTTCCGCACCTACGTGTTCATGATCGCGCGCAAGCGCCTGTACTCGTTCCTGCGCGAACGCGATCGCAGCCGCGGGCCGGTCGAGGTCAGCGCCACCTCGGTCGCGGATCTCGGTATGGTGTCGCCGTCGCGGGCCGTGCTGGTGCGGCAAGAGCAGCACCTGCTGCTGCAGGCGCTTCGGCGGCTGCCGATCGAGATGCAGGTCGCCCTCGAGCTGTTCTACTGGGAGGAGCTCGGCGTCGCCGAGATCGCCGACGTGCTCGAGACCCCGGTGGGCACGGTCAAGAGTCGCCTGCAGCGGGCCCGCGTCCGCCTCGACGAGATCATCGTGCAGCTGTCGGAGTCCGAGGATCTGCTCAAGAGCACGATGGACAACTTCGATCGGTGGGCGCGCGAGCTGCAACAGCACCTCGGGCCCAAACCGCCGGGCTGACTAGAACGTCGCCTGCAGCCCGAACAGCGCGATGAACGATCCGGCGCGGGCGTTGGGATCGATGCTGCCGCCGCCCTGCTTGAACGGCTGCTCGTTGAGCACGCCGCGGAACTGCACTACGAGCTTGATCCACCGCCGCACGCGGAACCGCAGATCGAGGTTCGGCGAGGCGATGAAGCGCAGTCGATCGCCGACGATGTCCTGCTGCGACCGGAAGGGCAGCGACACGCCCATGCCCAGGCCGACACCGATCGCGACGCGCTGATGCGCCGAGTACACCAGGCCGGGCTCGACCAGTAGTCGCGCCCAGCCGGTGTCCCGCCGCGAGGTCTCCTCCGTCGTGGTCTCCTCGGTGGTCACCCCGTAGCGGCCCAGCGTGCCGCCGACGCGGAACTCGACGGCGAGGCGCGAGAGCTTGGGCTTGCGCGGCCGGACCTCGATGGCGAACATCCCCAGGCCGCTGAAGTACAGCGGCGCGTCGTTGGTGCTGCCGCCGCTCCACGCCGGCCCGCCGCCGGCGGCCAGCGTCACGTTGAAGGCGATGCGACGCGCCCGGCGCTGGGGCGGGCCGAACTCGATCTTGCCGTCCGAGACGTTCGCGATGCCCTCGTCGTAGTGGCGATCGCCGATCGGCCGGAAGCGCACCGGCTCACACGAGGCACCCGGGATCTCGAGCTGGAGGTTGGGCACGTGGGTCACGCCGTAGCGCCGGGCGGTGCCGTCCTCGCCGAACAGCTCGACCTGGGAGATCTGGTTGTCGGGGACCTCGGTCTCCCAGTCGTTGACGTTGGCGTCGAGGTGGATGTCGTCGGCCGGCACATACGATGAGAGCGTCTGGCCGGCCCTCGCCAAGGTGTCGTCCCACCGCTGCACCGGATTCTCCTTCTCGAAGGTGACATCGACGGGCAGCACGAGGTCCACGGCGCCGTCGTCGACGAGCCCCGGGCACAGGTAGTCGCATCCGGTCTTGGTGAGCGTCGCCGTGCAGGTCGTGCCGTTGTCGAGCGACGCGCTCGGGCACTTGGCCTCGGAGTAGATGCACGCCGGCCGCCGCCAATGGAAGCTGATCTGCTTGAAGCGGAGCTCGAACGGCACCCGCGGCCAGGCGCCGTCGTAGCGGGCGCCGAACCGGGCGCCGGGGCGACCGGGACGCTCGGCGAGCTCGACGTCGATGGTCCCGACCCCCAGCGGCGCCTGGGGCAGCCGCACCTGCAGCACCTCGCTGCCCACCAGCGGGCCGACGCACTTGTCGACGTCGAGTTGCACGCCGTGGGCGCGGACGGCGAGCCGCTCGCGATCCTCGGGCTGCAGCCGCGTACGGGGCAAGGTGAGCTCGACCGACTGACACCGCGGCACCAGCGGCAGCAGCACCACCACGTCGCCGCTGCGGATCGCGCTGAAGCCCTCGGCGGCCTGCTCGCGGATGCCTCGCTCGCTGCGACGATGGGGTAGGTAGGCGCCCCCGAGGCTGCGCGCCGTGACCACCACGCGGTCGAGATCGGCGGCGACACCGATGGTCGCGACGCCGCCGGTGAGCCGGATCGACTCGATGCGCGGCGGTGAGCCCTCGAGGTGCTCGAGCAGCACGAACAGCGGTCGCGGATCCGTCGTCGATCCACCGTCGGCGAGGGTGTCGTAGGTGCAGGCGGCGAAGAAGTCGTTGGCCTTGGTCAGCCCCGGCGGGAGCTCGACGCGCGGCCGACAGTCGCCGATCGTGTCGTCGGAGCATTTCTGCTGCGCCGCCGAATCCGGCTCGCCCGACCAGGCCTTGGGCTGCACGCGCCACAGCGTGGTCTCGCTGCCGCCGGCCGCACCCACGCGCTCGGGCTCGTCGACCACCAGATCCCACAGCCGGTCGCGCGCGCGGGCGCTCTTGGTCTCGCTGACGACGCACAGGTGTGTGGGCATCTCGCCGGCGGTAGGCCGCAGATCGAGGGTCACGACGCCATAGCGATCCTGCGCCATCGCAGGCGTCGTCAGCCACAACATCCAACAGGCGACTAGCCAGGGGAGGATTCGTTGCACGCGGTGCGCGGCTCCTTGGCGCACAGATACTTGTAGCTGCAATCGTCCCCATCCTCGGGGATCAGGGTCTCCGCGATGGCCTCGCGCCGCTCGGGACGGCAGCGGTAGCAGGTGTCGCGGCGGTCGAGCACGAGCGTGGCCCGGCTCGCCTGGCGGGCGATCGAAGTCTTGTCGTCTTCGTGGAAGTAGCAGTGACGACTTCGCGACTTCGCGACCGACCGCGGCGTGGCGGCGCGCCTTTCGTCCGCGCGCCTCGAGTCGTCGTCACCGGGCGCCTCGGACTCGGGTCCTGTCGTCGCCGTGTTGGTCGTCGCCGTGTTGGTCGTCGCCGAGCCGGTCGTGGTGGAGTTGATGAGGGTGGAGTGGGTCGTCGCCGGGACGAGATCCTCGAGGGGGATGACCGCCCCGGGGCGCGTCGCGGCGGGGCCCTGCGGGGGCCCGAGCTCCTCGGTCTCGGTCTGCAGCCCTGCGGCGTCGGCTCGCATCGCCGAGCGGTCGCCCTCGTCCGCGGAGCCGTCGTCGAGCCCGCCGGCCCCGACCCACGCACCGATGCCCAACGCGACGCCGATGATCGGCACCGACATCGCGACCCGCCGTACCCACGAGCGCCGCGCCAGCCGCGGATCGACGAGCGCACGCTCGAGCTTGTCGAGCAGCGCGTCCATGCTGGGGTGACGCGCCGCCGGATCGACGGCGAGGCCCCGCGCGATCTCGGCGTACACCCAACCGCGCACCCGGGTGTCGATGCCGGGGCCCACGATCCGCCCCGCCCGCACGTTGCGGCGATACCGAGCCGCCGTGTCGCCGTCGAAGGGCGGCCGACCATACAGCCCTTCGTACAGCGCCACGCAGAAGCTGAACTGGTCACTGCGGGCGCTGGCGATGGCGCCGTGCTCCTGCTCGGGCGCCATGTACTTCGGCGTACCGAGCAGCGCGCCGGTCCGCGTGAGCGAGCCGGCCAGACCGATGTCGTCGACGTCAGCGTCGCCGCCAGGCAACAGCTCGGCCGACTCGGATTCGCCCAGCGTCGGCGCTCCGGCCAGGCCGAAGTCGCCGACGCGGACCCGCCCGTCGCTGCCGACCAGCACGTTCTCGGGCTTGAAATCGCGGTGCACGATGCCGGCGGCGTGGGCGGCACAGAGCCCGCGACCGGCGTCGACGTACACCCGCAGCACCTCGAGCCAGTCGCGTCGTTCGCCGTCTGGGTCCGGGCGCAGCCACGTCGCCAGCGACTCGCCCTCGACGAGCTCCATCGCGATGAAGATGCCGTCCTCGACCGAGCCGACGTCGTAGACATGGATGACGTTGGGATGGGCCAGACGCGCCATCGCGCGGGCCTCGCGGACCAGCCGCGCCCGCGCGGTCGCGGTTTGGTCGTCGCCGATCGCCTCGGCGTTCATCAGCTTGACCGCGACGTCGCGCGCGAGCTCGGGATCGTGGGCGCGGTACACGACACCCATGCCGCCGGTGCCGATGCGCCCGAGCACCTGATAGCGACCGACGCGCACCGGCTCGCGCGGGCCACCGAAGATCCGGCTGGCGACCGCGGCCCGGGCGCGGCGAGCCTCGACATCGTCGATGCGCGGCGTCGCCAACCGAAGCGGATCGGCGGGACGCGGCCGCTCGGCCTGCTCGGTCACCGGCGGAAATCTACACGCAAAGGCCAGCCGGGGCCCGCGCACAGGGATGCTGCGCGCCTGCTCAGGCCTGATCGCCCGGCCCGCGCGCCGCGCGGCTCCAGGGCGGCACATCGAGGGCGACCGCGAGCCGGACCAGACCCAAGAAGGTCGCAAGGGCAGCACACGCCCGCATCAGCGGCAGCGCGGCGCCGCCAGTACGGACGACGGCCACGAGCCCGGCGAGCACCACGAGCCAGCCCAGCGCGCCCAGGCCCATCATGGCGGCGGTGCGCAGCGGTGCGCGGGCCAGGGCGGTGAAGCCGTCCAGCGCCGTCCTGGGCGAGGTGCCGGGGGCCCCGTCGACGACGACCGCCACCCGACTGAGATCCAGGGCACAGGTGAGGGTGAGCACCACGATCACGCCGAGGACGACGGCGACGATGCCGGGCAGCGCGAGCACCGCTTGGCTCGCGATCACGACGAGGGCGATGCGCAGCGCGAGGTGCCACGCCGACGTCGCGACCGCGCCGCCGAGCGAAGCGAGCCACGCCGCGCCCAGGGCCGCCGCGCCGCGGGGGCGGGCGTGCCCCTCGCGACCCAGCCGCAGCAGCAACAAAGGGGCGAGCAGCGTCCACACCACGAACCCGAGCAACGTCGTCGTCACGAGCGACACGAGGATCGACGCGGTCAGCTGCGGATGGGCATGGACGAGCTCGGCGAGCGCATACAGCAGGTGATCATCCGGGATGACGTACTCGTCCATCGCCGCGGCCACGTGGTTGCGCACGCCGTACGCACCCACGAGCGCGATGAGCAGCTCGCCCAGCCACAGGCCCACGGCCCAGCGCCACGCCGCGCTCGCCCGCCGGAGCGCGTTCACGGTCCGACCCCCGAAAGCAACGCGATCGTGGCGCCCTCGACGGTGTCGCCGAGTGGACCCGACAGCCCGTCGTCGTCGACCAGCGTCGGCGCGACGCGGTGGTTGTCGAGCCGCCGATGCTCGAGCCAGAGCTTGCTGCCCGGATCGAGCCGCACCCGCGCGATCGGCTGATCGAATTGCAGCGTGACGGTCGGCGTCCGGCCCGACCAGACCCGATGCACCACCGTGTCATCGGCGAGCACGACCTCGATCTCCACGGGCACGATGAAATCGCCGCGGCGATGGATCACCGCGACGCCCTCCATCGCGGGCGCGCCCTCGGCCCCGTCGCGGAGCGGCGGATCTCCGCCCACCAGCACGCCCGACTCGTTGCGGTGCCAGCCGGCGTGGCCCTGGCCGCGGCGGTTGACGATGGCGTGGACGCGGTAGTCGACGACCCGGGTGCTGCGCAGGCCCTGCTCGAGGAACTCGGCGACATCGAGGGTCACGGTGCCCGTCGGTTGGGCGCCCGCGGCGGATCCGGCCTCGGCCTCGGGGGCGGCGTGGCCGAGCACCACCCGGTCGCCGAGCCCGTCGCGCAGCGCCAACTCGAGGTCGGCGCCGGTGGGGTGGGCGAAACGGAACGCGCGGGCGTAGCTCCCGAGCGCGGCGTCGAACGCCTCTTCACCGACGAGGGCGCGCAGCGTCATCATCACCGCGGTGGTCTTGCGATACACCACGCTGCCGAACCCACCGACGACGGGGTCGAAGGCGTCGGCGGCCACGTCGACCTGCTGCAAGGTGGCGGTGTCGAACTGCGACATGCGCACGAAGTCGCGGCTCGTCAGCCCGTGGACGCCCAGCCGCGCGAGCCACGGATCGTCTCCGTCCTGGGGCCCGTATTGATCGGCGAGCACCAGCGCGTTGCTCATCGTGTTCATGCCCTCGTCGAGCCACGGCTGCGTGAACTCGTCGGAGGCCAACAGGCCCTGGAAGTACTGGTGGCCGAACTCGTGGACGGTGGTGAACACGCCCGAGACCCGCTCTTGCACGCCGAGCAGCCGCAGCCCCACGCCGAGGGGATAGACCGGGCTGGTCGTGAACAAGGTCGGGTACTCCATGCCGCCGGCGCCCGGGGCCGTAGAGGGTGGATGCACGATCGTGATCGTGCTCCACGGGTAGCTGCCAAAGCGCGGCTGCATGCTGTCGAGCGCGGCGATCTGCGCCTCCAGGTGCGCGCCTGTCGACGCGGCGTGCTCGGGCAGGACGAGCTGGCGGATCTTCACGCCCTCGTGATCGTGCGTGTACTCGAGGAAGCCGGGATCGGCGGCCCACGCGAAGTCGTGGACCATCTCGGCGCGGGCCGTGATCCTTCTGCGATCGCCCTCGGTGGTCGTGGCCGTCGTGATGCCGGTGGTACCGACGACCATGTCGGCGGGCACGTCGAGCGTCACGTCGAAATCGCCGAAGTCGGCGTAGAACTCGCTGTGGAACGTGAACGTGTGGGCGCGCCAGGTGCCGTCCGGGTGGAGCACGCCGGGCTTGGGGTACCACTGGGCGACCATGTGGAACCGCTCGGCGTAGCCGGTGCGGGCGAACACCTCGGGCATCTTGGTGACGAAGTCGATCTCGAGCTCGACCCACTCGCCGGGGCCGACCGGCGCGTCGAGCTCGACGTCCATGCGCGACGCATCGGACGAAGGCGGGGGCGACTCGACGTGGCGCAGGGCCACCCGATCGCCCTCGCGTCCGTCGCCCCGATCGCGCCGCCGATGGACCCCCGTGACGTCGATGTAGCCCCACGCGCCCCGCTCGCGTGCGGAGTGACCGCGGTGCTCGCCCCGGCTGTCGCGCATCCACGCCGTGTCCTCCGCACGGAACGCGTTCATGTACAGATGGAACGGCATGCGGTCGATGGCGACGCGGCTGGTGTTGCGCCAGCGCAGGCGGGCGTGGCCGTCGATGCGGTGCTCGGTCTCGTCGAGCCGGGCATCGATCGTCCAGTCCAGGACCCGTGCCGCCTCGGGAATCGGAAGGGCGATGTCGGCCGGGCGCAGCGCGGCGGTGGGCTCGGCCACGACCGGTGGCGGTGTGGGGACCTCGGGGTCGCAGGCGAGCAGCGGCGCGATCGCGATGATGGAGGAGATCAACCGCAGGGGGCTCGTGCGACCGCGGTGCAACGGCATCGCCCGCAGCCGTACCACCTCGCAGCCCGGGGTGGAATCCCGTGCATCGCGGCCTGCGATCGCGCGCGTCCTGCTACGCTCTGGCCCAGATGGCGACGGCCACGGCAGTCCCCCCGCCGGACGATGACGGCGCGCCTTGGTCGATGCAGCGCCTCGCGCTCGACGAAGTGCAGCTGTGCGCGCTCGCGGAGCGTCTCGGTGCGGCGCTGTGCGCCGGCGATGTGGTGCTGCTCGTCGGGGAGATGGGGGCGGGCAAGACTACGTTCACGCGGGCACTCGCGCGCGGCCTCGGTGTCGCGCGACCCGATCGCGTGTGCAGCCCGACCTTCAACGTGCGCATCGAGCATCGCGGTCCGATCCCGCTGGTTCACGTGGATCTGTGTCGACTCGTCGAGCTCGGCGGCGACGACGAAAGCGAAGGGCCGAGCGCCGCGTTCGAGGCCCTCGGGCTCGACGACTGGCCCATGGCCGGCGATGCCGGATCGGCGCTGGTGGTCGAATGGGCCGACGCGTGGCAAAAGCCCCCCGCAGATCACCTCCGCATCACGCTCACCCCGTGCCGCGACGCGCCGGATCGCCGCGACGTGGCGATGACGGGCCGCGGGCGACCGGTGATCGCCGCGGACGCTGCCGTACGGGCCGTCTGAAGCGATCGCGGGCGGCAAAGCCCGATGGGCGGGCCCTGACGGGCAAACGGGGGTAGATCTCGGGGCTGAGTTCCAGATTTCGCGAGAAATCGGCCGGTTTTGTGGGGGTGCCCCCGCCAAAGTGCCTTGCACGGCCCCCATCCGGGGTCTATCGTGCTTGCACGCTTGGCATCGTGCCCGTGACCTCGGTCTGCGGCAGTTCGATGCCGAATCTTCCCGCGAACGCAGCGAAACACCCCCATTCAAGCGAGGATCACATCATGGCAAAATCGTCAAAGCCCAAGGAAATCGTCGTCGTCGGCTCCAAGATCAAAGAGGTGATCAAGGAGGCGGGCCTCCGCAGCGACGGCGAGCTCGTCCAGGCGGTCTCCGACAAGGTCCACGAGATGCTCAGCGACGCGATCGTGCGTTGCAAGGGCAACAACCGCAGCACCGTGCGGCCCTACGATCTCTGATCGACTCTGATCGACACAGGGCGGCCTTCGCGGCCGCCGAACGCGCGGCGCCGCCTCGATCCAACGATCGAGGCGGCGTTTCGCCGTTTCGCCCCCGAATTGTCGCATGCTCAGCGGGCCGCTGTGTCCTTCCCCATCCATCGCGCCAGCTATCGCACGCTCGACCCGGATTTCGTCGGGCCGGTGTTCGTCGCCGACATCGATCGAACGTACCTGATGACGCGCTTCTCGAGCTTGCGCGGCATGGCCCGGATCCCGTTCGAGCGCGCCGAGCACAAGCAGGACATCGAGGGCATGTCGCGGCTGTTCCGCGAGATCCGCAACGGGCCCGAGGGGCAGACCCGCGACACGCCGCTGTACTTCGTCTCCGCGAGTCCCCGCCAGCTGCGGCCGGTCATCGAACGCAAGATGGCGCTCGACGGCATCGGCTTCGACGGCACGACGTTCAAGGACTGGGGCCGCGTCGTCGGTCGGATGCGATTCCATCGGCTGCGCGAGCAGATCGGGTTCAAGCTCACCGCGCTGGTGACCAACCGCGCCGAGCTGCCCGAGGGCTGCGAAGAGTTCCTGCTCGGCGACGACCTCGAGCACGATCCGCTCAGCTATTGCCTGTACGCCGATCTGCTCGCTGGCCGCATCCCCCCTGACGACGCGCTGCGCGTCCTCGTGCTCAACGGTGTGCTCGCCAGCGATGCGCGGGCGATCATCGCGACGCTCCGGGCGCTGCATCCGGGCCGCGGCGTGCGGCGGGCGTTCATCCGGCTCGAACGACACGCCGAGCCCGAGGCGCTCCTCGACTACGCGCCCGGCATCATGCCGTGTATCGACGCGTTCCAGATGTCGATCGCGCTGTGGAGTCTGGGTTGCATCGCGCGGGCGGCGATCGGACGCGTCGCCTCCGAGATGATCCATCGCGGCGTCGCCCCCGACCGGCTCGCGTATCGACTCGGCGATCTCGTGCGCCGCGCCGTCATCGATCGCGACAGCGCCGAACTCGTCGCCGCCGATCTCGCGACGCGCTCGCTCATCGCGCCCGTCGAGTTGTGGCCCGACGTCGACGTGCGGTGGGCACGGATGCAGGCGCGCCCTGCCGACAAGGTGTGGACCCCGGCCCGCCACCTCGGGAACTGAGCGCGGGGTGGCTGCCAATAGAGTTGGCGCTCACGTTGGCGAATCCGCCGATAGTCCTCGCCGGCGCCCGCCAACGGTGCCATGCTCGGCAGCGGATCCGAGCCCGTGTCCGAACCATCCGCCAACTTCGATGCCAACGCAGTAGGCGAGCTGCGGAGTCGCTACCCCGAGGCCGCACGGCTCGCGGTGGGCGGGCAAGGCGGCAGCTTCGTCGCCCGTGAGCACGGTGGGGCGAAGGTGGTGTGCAAGCCGGTGGACCCCGCGGCGCTGGGGGCCGTGCGCGAGGCGTTCGCGATCCTGCGTCGGCTCTCGTCGCCGCACCTCCCCGCGCCACGCGAGCTGTGGAACGCCCCCGGCGGCCTCGCGTGGCTGGTGACCGACTGGGTCGAGGGCACGCCGCTCGAGCTCGGGCCGGTGGCCGCCGAGCAGGCGCTGGGCGAGGCCCTGGGCATCGCCCGCGCGCTCGCGGCGATCCACGACGCCGGCACGCACCACGGGGATGTCAGCCTCGCGAACGTCGTGCGCACGCCGACGCATGGCTGTGTGCTCGTCGATCTCGCAGAGCTCGGGCGCCTGGGCACCGGCACCCCCGGGTTCATCGCGCCCGAGGTGCTGGCCGGCGGCGGCGGCCCGGCGGCCGACAGGTTCGCGCTCGGCTGCGTTCTGCTCGCGCGGCTGTGCGGGGCGCTCCCGCTGCGTCGGCCGCAGGCGGTGCTCGGCCTGGACACCGCGCGGCTCGCCCACGAGCTGGGGGCGACGCCGGCGTGGGCCCTGCTGCCGGCGGCGGTGCGCACCTTGGTGCTGGCGCTGCTCGAGCCCGATCGCACCCGCCGCCTCGGCGACGACCAGGTCCTCATCCATCGGCTCGAGCAGCTGCATCTGCTGGCGCGCAGCGATGCAGGCATCGGTGCGGCGTCGCAGTGGCGGGCGCCCGCACGCTGGCCGTACCGTGGTGCTGCGCTGGGCGAGGTGCTCGGCGCGCTGGCCGAGCCCCGCGCGCCGCGCCTCGTCGCCATCGTCGGGCCGGCCCACGGTGGCCGGACGCGGACCGTCGAAGAACTCGTGCAACGTCTGCAGTCCGAGGCGACCGCGGGCAGCGTCGCGCGGGTGGGCGACGACGCCAGCACCGCCGCCGCATGGATCGACGCCTGGCTCGCGTTGCCGGCGGGCCACACCTTGGGCTTTCGCGGCGAGGCCGGGCTCACCGCTGGCACCGCCGCGCAGCAGGCGTCGACACTGGTTGCGGCCGCGGGCCTCGCCGAGGGCACCGCGATCGTGGTGCTGCCGGCGGCGCTCGGCGATGCGCTCGAGCGGCGCGGGCCCGACGTGCGCGTGATCCGGGTGCGGCCGTGGTCGGAGGCCGAACTCGACGACGCGCTCGCAACGGTGGTCGCGGGTGATCGCCACGGCTGGGTCGAGGCCCTCGGTGGGCTCACCGGTGGCTGGTCGGGGCGGGTCGTGCGGGCCGTGCTGGGCTGCATCGAACGCGGCATCGCCCAGCCCGAGGCGCTGGCCCTGCTCGGCGAGCGGGTCTTGGGCGAAGGGGTCGCCCTGGGGCAACCCCACGCCGAGGCGGTGCTGCAGGCGGTGTGGACCGATGACGCGGCCGCGCTCGCCACCGTGCCGACGGCGCTGCACGACGGCGCGCGTCCCCATGGTGCGACCGTGGCGGCGGCGCGGGCATGTCTGGGTGCCGCGCTGTCGGCCGTGGCGCAGCGCACCGCGGCGGCGCAGCGGATCGCCGGCAAGCCCGTGGGTCTCGCGCTGGCGATCGATGCCGACGACGCCGCCGCGATCACGGACGCTGTCGCGGCGGGCGAGCCTGCGTCGCGCTCCGCCACCGCCGCGGCCCTCGTCGCGTGGGTGGAGGGCCACCCCGTCGCCGCGGCGCCGGGGTGCGTCGCCGCGGCGGCGCGGGTGCTGCTCGCGCTCGGCATGCCGATCCGCGCGCTGGCGCTGACCGAGTCCCACGGCGATCCCGAGGTCGCCCTCGAATCGGCGCGCGCCCTGCAGCGGCTCGGCCGGGCCGACGATGCCCTGCGGCGGCTGGATGTCTGCGATCCGGAAGACGGTGCGGCGGCGGGGCTGCGCGTGCGGCTGCTGGTGGATCTGGGTCGCGTCGACGAGGCGCTCGCGACTGCGCCGCCGCCGGCCGAGCACGAAGGCGAGCGCGCGGGTGGCCATCGCCTCGCCCTCGCCACCGCGACGGGGCAGCTGTGGTGCGGCTATGCCCGGCTCGTCGCCGGACAGCGTGACGGCGCCGCGGTGGCCCTCGATGCCGCGATCGTGGCCCTGCGCGGCATCGAGGATGGGCGCGTGGATCGGCGCGGGGATGGCATCTTCGCCCGCGCGACCCAGCTGCTGGGCAACCTCGCGCACGACGCCGGCGACCTCGATCGGGCGGCGGCGCTGTGGGCGGTGGCGGCCGAGCGATTCGAGCGCGCCGACGAGCCGACAGGCGGCCTCTCGCTGCGCGGCTCGCTGGCGGGCCTGGCGATCCCGACCTTCGCGGGTGAGGCCGGCATAGCCCACGGCCGCGCGGCGGTGCGTGGCCTCGTCGCACGGGAGCAGCACGACGCGCTCGCGACGGCGGCCGGCAACCTCGGTCAGCTCCTCGCGCGGCACGGTGAGCACGAGGAGCTCGACGTGCTGGTGCGGACGGTGTCGGCGGCGATCGGCGAGTGGGCGCCCTTGGCTGCCCGCGCCCGCCTCGCGCGCCTGATCGCGGAGCGCGGCGGACTACAGGCCATCGCCGCGCCGCCCGGTGCGGCCGCCGGTCTCGATGCCCGCCACGGCTTCGATCGGGCCGCGCGTCTGCTCGCCGCCGCCGACCTCCACGCCGAGGCCTCCGAGGCCCACGTGCGCGCGGCTGCCTGTGCCCGTCGCCACGGCCGCCCCGATCTCGCCGCCGTGGACCTCGCCGCCGCGCAGCTCGAGGCCACCCGCGGCGGTGACGACGATCCCTGGCGCATCGCCATCGAGCAGGTGTGGATCGCCGTCGCCCGTCGGGATCGCGGTCGTTTGCAGCGCTGGTGCGAGCCGGCGCAGCTCGAGCGCGCCCAGGCGTGGATCCGGGTCGGACAACTCGAGCGAGCTTGGGCCGTGGCCCGGGCGGTGTGGGGCGCCGCCAGCGTGCGCCTGCCCAGCGACCACGCGGTGCGCCAGCGGGCGGCGCGGCTGTTGCAACACGTGCAGGAGATCATCATGGACAAGACCCCGAGCTCCGATCGCGCCGCCGTGCGCGGCACCCTGTGGGCCGACGGCGAGCGCGACGCGCTGCGCGAGCTGCTCGGCGACATCGACGACGGGCCGGCCGTGCGCGCCCCACCACCGGGCACAACGCCGGCGGGCAGCGACGGACGCACGGAGCGGCTGCTCCGCATCCACCGTCGCCTCGCCCGCGAGGACCGTCTCGAGCCCCTGCTCGAGCAGGTCATCGACTCGGTGATGGAGCTGACCGATGCCGAGCGCGGCGCGGTGGTCGTGCTCGGGGTGGGGGGCGAGCGACGCGAGGTCACCCGCGAGCTCGGCGGCGCCGGGGGTGGTGTCCAGTTCTCGCAGTCGGTGATCGAGCGCGTGCTCGCATCGGCGGAGCCGGTGCTCTCGGTCGACGCCGCCGCCGACGATCGCTTCGACGGCTCCCGCAGCATCAGCCACCTCAACCTGCGCTCGGTGCTGGCGGTGCCGCTGCGATTCCGCGGCGAGCTGCTCGGCGCCGTCTATGTCGATCACCGCCTGCGACGCGGCAACTTCGACGACGACGATCTCGCCCACGTCGAAGAGTTCGCCGAGCTCGCCGCGCTCGCGGTGGCGCACGCCCGCGCCCTCGACGAGGTCCGGCAACAGGCCGAGCGGCTCACAGTGCAGCACGCCCAGCTCGCCGAGATGTTCGCCGCCCGCGAGGCCGAGGTCGTGGGCCTGCGTGCCCGCGTGAGCGAGCAACAGGACCATGGTGGCGGCGAGCGCCACGGGATCATCGGCAGCACCGAGGCGATGCAGCGGGTGTATCGCCTCGTCGATCGCCTCGCCGACACCGACGTGCCCGTGGTCGTCTACGGCGAGAGCGGCACCGGCAAGGAACTCGTCGCCCGCGCCATCCACCGCGGCGGCGCCCGGCGGACCGGGCCGTTCGTCGCCGAGAACTGCGGCGCGATCCCGGAGACCCTGCTCGAGAGCGTGCTGTTCGGTCACGCCAAGGGGGCGTTCACCGGGGCCGATCGCACCCGCATCGGCCTGTTCGAGGCAGCCAACGGCGGCACCATCTTCCTCGACGAGGTCGGCGAGATGAGCCCGGGCATGCAGACCACGCTGCTGCGCGTGCTGCAGGAAGGCGAGGTCCGCCGCGTCGGCGACAACGTCTCGCGGCCCATCGACGTGCGGGTGATCGCCGCGAGCAACCGCGACCTCGAGGTGATGGTGCAGCAGGGGACGTTTCGCCGCGACCTCTACTACCGGATCCATGTCGTGCGCATCGCCCTGCCGCCGCTGCGCGAGCGGCCCGGCGACATCGTGCCGCTGCTGCAGCACTTCTTGGGCCGTCGTGGCGGCAAGCTGCGCGTGGCCGCGGCGACCGTGCGCGCGCTGCAGGGGTACGCGTGGCCGGGCAACGTCCGCGAGCTCGAGAACGAGGTGCAGCGGTGGATCGCCCTGTGCGATGGTGCGGTCACCCCCGACGATCTCTCGCCCGCGATCCGCGGCGCCGATCCGGCCACCGACCCCGACGATCTGCGCATCCGCCCGCGGGTCGACCGGCTCGAACGCGACCTCATCTCCCGCGCCCTCGATCGCGTCCGCGGCAACCAGACCCGCGCCGCCGAGCTGCTGGGCCTGTCCCGGTTCGGTCTGCAGAAGAAACTCCGCAAGCTCGAGCAGCCGGGGGCGGACGCGGACGAGGGCTGAGCCCTGGGTTGGCACCGCGGCCAACCCAGTTGGCGGTCGCGGCGCCCAAGGCAACAGGCACAGGCGGACACGCCAGCCGAAGCCCCCACGGCCCGTTTCATGCACTCCTCAGAAATGGGTTTAGACTCGTATGTCCATGTCGAAGCGCGCCATCGCCCTTGGGATCCTCGCCTCCGTGGCCGCGGGCTGTGCGACCCACGAGGCGCGTCCGGCCTTCCGCCGCGGCATCACGATCGCCGACCGCGGCATCTCGGTGCCCCTACCGCCCCCCAGCTTCATGGACGCCATCAGCGTCGAAGTCGACGTCGAGGGCTCCACGCCCGGCGACGAGGCCCTCGAGGTGGGCACGATCATCCACGTCGAGGACCTCGAGGGCGACGCCCGCGAATCCGCGGAGATCGACATCGGATCCGCCACCTTCGAGGTCCGCGGCCTGATGATCACTCTGGGCGCCCATTGCCTCGAGCTGTGGATCGAGGCGCCCGACGGCCGCGAGTCCGAGCGGACCTACGTGCACGCCGAGGTCGAAGACGACACGACGATCCGCACCGAAGCCGGCTGTGACTGACCTCTACGTCCGCGCAGCGCGGGCACGAAGAAGCCCCCCGGGCCGCGTGTCGGCCGACGGGGGGCTTGGCGTTCGCGCCGTGGCGGCCGGCGGCTACTTGGTGCGCTTGGCCTTGAACGGCATGTAGAAGGTCGCGCCGAGCTGGAACGTGACGTTGTGGAAGACGTCCTTGTCGTTGTTGTCGACCCGGGGCGGGATGTCGCTCACGGTGGTGTTCAAGCCCGCGATGTTGTTCCGGGTCACGATGTCCTGGAACTCGAGGTTGAGCGCGACCCAGTCGGTGAGGAACAGGTTGAGGCCGGCGCCGAAGCTGCCGCCGACCTTGACGCCCGTGTCGGCCCTGACCGGGTGCAGGATGCACTCGTCGTTCTCGGTGCCGTCGGCCTGGATGCAGGTCGACGGGTCGAGCCCGAGCAGATCCGCGGTGCTGCGATCGCTGTAGCGCTTGTTCCACCCGACGAGGCCGAGGCCGCCGAACAGGTAGATGTCGTACTCGGTGAAGATCGCCGAGAACAGGCCGAGCTTGCCGGAGAACGGCGTGAACACGGCGTCGACGCTCGATTGCCACTGGGCCTTGGTCACGCCCGCGCGGAAGTCGTGGCGCAGCGGCGCCGGGTTGTCGTCCGACGTGATCTCGCGGCACGGCGCGCCGCCATTGGGCTCGGCTGGGCACCGCGGGCCGTTGGGCACCGTGGTGTCGTTCATGCCGGGCTCGATGCCCGAGGGCAGGCCGCCGTTGTTGATCGCCTTGAGCAGCTTCGAGTCGAGGCCGATGACGCCGTAGCCGAAGCCGGCGCGCACGCCGATCCAGTCGGCGAAGTGGACGCCGGCGCGGGCGCCGACGTAGCCCATGTGGACGAACGGCTGCGAGAGGCTCATGCCGATGAACGGCGTGAGTTGGAACCGGAACTTGCGCAGCTGCAGCTTCTTGCGGACGATCGGCTCGCCCTCGAGCACGCCCTTCTTGCGGGCGTGCGCCTGGTCCGGCGACCACACGCCGAACGCGGTCAGGGCGGCCATGACGGTGAGGATTGTGCGGGTCTTCATGGTCATGGGCCTCAGCGCGGAGTGGTGTACTCGAACTTGGGTGGCAGGTAGAAGCTCACGCCGAGGTAGAACATCACGTTGAACGCGGCCTTGAACTCGGCGGCGTCCTTCGCTGCGCCCGCATCGTTGAGGGAGGGATCATCGACGCCCAGGGGTGGCGTGTCGTCGGGACCGCGGTTGATCGGTTCTTGCTTGTCCGCGAAGATCCAGGTGCGGAAACCGGCGTTGACCGAGAGCCAGTCGACCCGCTTGGTGTAGAAGCGGCCGTTGAGCCCGAAGTGACCGCCGCCGGTGACCGTACGGAAGGGCTCGTGGATGGCCTCGTACCGCGGCAGCACCTGGGTCTGCGTCGCGCCGCCGCCGACCGTGACGCTGCCCTCCCAGTGGAGCAGCGCGCGGTTGAAGATCGCGATCTTGCCGTAGAAGGGGTTGTACGTGAAGTTCAAGCTGCCCTGCCACAACACCTTGTTGGCGGTGAGGAGCAGGCCTTCCTGGAAACGGATGTTGTTGTACCGCGGGGTCTTGGCGCCGATGAAGCCGGTCCCGGTGAGGCCGACCGCCATGCGGTTGTGGAACCAGTAGTTGACGTCGAGGCCGATGGTGTAGTGGCGGACGTACGGATCGTTGATGGAGATGCCGAATTGCGGCTGCAGCTCGAAGCGCTTCTTCTTGAGCATGCGCTGCCGCTGCACGACATTGATCTGTCCGATCTCCGCCTTGATCTGCTTCTCTTCCGAGTCCTTCTCGACCTTGCCGGATTCCGCCACCGGAGGGGTGCCGTCGCTCATCACTGGGTCGTCGCCGCCCAGGATGTCGCCGATGTTGTCGCCACCGTCGGGGGTGCCTTCCGCCGGTGTCTCGACCGTCGGTTCGCCCTCCATCTCCTCGTCGATGACGACGACGTCCTCTTCGGCGGGGCCCGCGTGGGTACTCGTGGCAGTAGCCCACGCAGAAGTGGGGAGGGTCCAGAGGACCGCAAGGGCCATGGACGGGCCCATCAAGTTGGGTCGCATGCTCACCTCAGACACGTGTCGGAACTCGGAGGAAGAATCGTGGCGCGCTCGCGCATGGGTGGTCCGCAAGGCGGCCTTAGGAGTGCGATCGCCGAGTGCGATGCGCGGAGCGAAGCCTGGAGAAGTTGCGGTGGGTTCGTGCGGCAGGTGCCCGTGGACAAGGTGCTCGGGGCATTTTGGCGACGGCACCGTATCACAGGGATCCATAGGTCACAACGGGGAAGCGGAGCGCGCGGTGGCGCGGTGGCAAGGTGGATCGGCCGGTCGAGGAAGGAGTCGGCCGAGTGCGCGTGGCCGTGCGCGTGGCCAGTGGATGTCGCGTGGAGCGTGGTGCCATCATCATCGGGAGAGCCTTCGGTTGGCCGTGGGGGTGGGAGCCTCGAGTGCGGAGCGTGCGGGAGCGGAAGGCGTCGACGGGCGAGTCGGCTGCGCGAAGGGTAAGCGCGAGGGGGGGCATCGCCGGTGCGTGCGGCAATTCGCCTCGAACGGCAGGGATGCCCGGCGGTCGCACGGTGGCCGGGGACGGTCGGTTCCCGCCGCTCGGTCGCTGCGCTCCGTGCAGTGCTGCGCCTTGGTTCAGTCCTCGGCGCGATGGCGCGGCTGTGGGGATCACGCGGATGCTCCTGCGTGGCCGGCCGGGAGGTCGGCAACGTCGGCGTCGGCACGGTCGCGATCGGCGAAGAGGGCCGCGACGAAGTCTTCGGCGTCGAAGGTGCGGAGATCTTCGATGCCCTCGCCGACGCCGACGTAGCGGATCGGCACCCGCAGCTCCTCGCAGACCCCGAGCACCACGCCGCCCTTCGCGGTGCCGTCGAGCTTGGTGATCACGAGGCCGCTGAAATCGGTGGTCTCCTTGAACAACCTGGCCTGCGCCAGGGCGTTTTGCCCGATCGTGGCGTCGAGGACGAGGTACGTGTCGTGCGGTCCGGTCACCGCATCGCGCTCGGCCTGCGGCAGGCCCTGTCCGATCGCCTTGGCCGCGGCGCGCCGCACCTTGCCGAGCTCGTCCATCAACTCCTTGCGCGTGTGCAGGCGACCCGCGGTGTCGCAGAGCACGACGTCGTGGCCCTCGCGACGGCCACGGGCGATCCCGTCGAACACCACCGACGACGGGTCGGCCTTTGCTTCACCGGTGTGGATGTCGCAGCCGACGCGGCGCGCCCACACGTCGAGCTGCTCGGTCGCGCCGGCGCGGAAGGTGTCACCGGCGACGAGCAGCACGCGACGTCCCGCACGGTGGTGCTGCGCCGCCAGCTTGCCGAGCGTCGTGGTCTTGCCGACGCCGTTGACCCCGATCATCAGCAGCACGTACGGGCGCGTGGCGGGGCTGAAGTCGGGCGGCGCCCCCGGGAGCTTCACGACCTCGAGCGCGGCCTGCTCGAGCACGGCCCACACCGCGTCGGCGTCGGTGATCTGCTGACGATCGAGTGCGTCTCCGAGCCGCCGCATCAGCGCGGTCGCGGCGACGGTGCCGATGTCGGCGGTGAACAGCACCTCTTCGATCTGATCGCGGAGCGTCGCGTCGACCCTGGGCTTGCCGCGGATCAGCCGCGCGAGCTTGGCGACGAAACCACCGCGGGTCTTCTCGAGTCCACGGCGGATGCGCTCGCGATCATCCTCGCGCGCGGCGTGCCGCTGGGTCTCGATGCCGACGCTGGGGCGGTCGCTGGGCTGCGGTGTGGCGACGCCGTCGCGGCGCGCGACGTCGGGGCGAACAGGCGCCTCGCGGGGGGACGGGGGCGCCGCGTCCGCCGGCGCGACATCGCGCCGCGTCTGCCGCGTCGACGGCTCGGAGAGCGCCGGCGTCGGCGTCGGCGCCGGGGGCAGCGCTTTGCGGCGGCGCCACAGCAGCAGGCCCGCCGCGAGAACGATGGCGACGGCGACGGCGACGGCGATGGCGATGGCGAGTTCGATCGGCACGGAGCGGGGCACGGCGACTTTCGCCAGTGGCGCCCCCGGCCGCAAGGGGGCGCGGGCGATCGCGTGGCCGCCACGGGATCTCGCCGCGCAGTCGAGGCGATCTCCCAGGGGTGCGGTCGAAAGCCGACGCGTGCCGCCGGGGCGTCGAGACGGCCCGCGGTTTGCCTGAGGTTTCGTGGGGGATCGCCCGGCCGGGGCCGATCACCGCAAGGCGTGCGCACGATCTCCGCGGTGTTCGGGGGCTTTTCGCACGCGCGCGCAGATGCTATCGCAGCCGTTGCTCGCCGCGGCCTGCGCGACGCGCCCCTTCCGCATGCGACTCAAGAAGATCGAAGTCCTGGGGTTCAAGTCGTTCGCCGATCGCCAGGTCGTCGTGGTGGACGACCACGTCACCTGCGTGATCGGTCCCAACGGGTGCGGCAAGTCGAACATCGTCGACGCGATCCGCTGGTGCATGGGCGAGCAGAGCGCGAAGCACCTGCGCGGTGCCGGCATGGCCGACGTGATCTTCGCCGGCTGCAGCTCGCGCGGGCCGGCGGGACTGGCCGAGGTCACCTTGACCTTCGCCAACGAGGGCGCCGCCCCGCCGCCGTACGGCGATATGCCGGAGATCGCCCTGACCCGCCGCCTCTTCGCCGACGGCACCAGCGAGTACCTCATCAACAAGGTGCCCGCGCGTCTGCGCGACATCACCGATCTGCTCGCGGGTACCGGTGTCGGCACCAAGGGCTACTCCATCATCGAGCAGGGCCAGGTCGGCAAGATCGTCGGCAGCAAGCCCGAGGAGCGGCGCTCGATCATCGACGAGGCCGCCGGCATCACCCGGTTCAAGGCCCAGAAGGCGGCGGCGAGCCGCAAGATCGAGGCGACCCGCCAGAACCTGCTGCGGGTGCGTGACGTCATCGCCGAGCTCGACGATCGCCTCGGCACCCTGCGGCGCCAGGCGCAGAAGGCCGAGCGCTACAAGAAGTACCGCCAGGAACTCCGCGATCTCGAGCTGTGGCAGGGCGCCCAACGCCTGCTCGAGCTGCACGCGACCCGGGGCGTCCTCGACAAGCGCCGCGGTCACCTCGGCCAGCAGATCGACGACGTGAAGGCGTCGCTGTCGGCCCGAGACGCCCAAATTTCGGCGCTGCGGATCGGGATCGGCGAGGTCGAACATGAGCTCGTCGGCCACCAGCAGCACGTCTTCGACGTCGACAACCGCGTCCGCCTGCGCGAGGCGCAGGACGACTATCACCGCCGCGAGCGCGAGGCCCAGCTGACTGCCGGTGCCCAGGCCCGCGCCGAGGCCGAGGGCGCAGCCCGGGCGATGGCCCAGTACACCGCCGAGCTCGCCGAACTCGAGGCCGAGCGCTCGTCGTTGGGCGACGGCGGCGAAGATGGTGTGTCGACCGCGGTGACCCGCTTGCAGGCCACGCTCTCGGGGGTCGAGGGCTCGCTGTGGACCGAGCAGTCGCGCCGCGATGCCGCGACTCGCGAGCTCGCCGAACGCCGCAGCGCCGCGAGTGCGGCGCAGGCCCGCGCGGCGGCCCTGGCCGAGGCCGGCGTCGCCTCGGAGATCCGCATCGTCGCCCTGCGCGAGCGCCTCGAGGCGGCCACACTGGCCGAGCAGGCGACCGCGACCCTCGAGGCCGAACTCGGCGAGCGCGTCACAGCCGGTCGCGAACGCCTGGCCACGCTGCGCAGCGAGCGGGCCGAGCTCGAGGTCGGCCGCGCCCAGCTGCGCGAGCGCATCGCCGGTGTCGAGGTCGAACTCGACACCGGTCGTGCCGAGGTCCATCGCGCGCGCTCGCGTCTGCAGTCGCTCGAGGAGATCCAGTCGCGTTACCGCAGCTGCGCCAGCGGTGTGCAGGTGGTGATGGAGCACGCAGCGTCGCTGCGCGCGGGCGCCGACGCAGGCGGACTTTCGACCGCGGGCGAGGGCGGGGGCCAGCCGCGCGCGATCGGCATCGTCGCCGATCATCTCGACGTGCCGGCCCACCTCGAGGCCGCCCTGTCGGCGGTGCTCGGTGACCGGCTCGAGGGCATCGTCGTGGACGAGCCGGCCGATGCCGCAGGTGGCGTCGAGCTGCTCAAGCGGGCGCAAGAAGGTCGACTGGCCTTCGTGCCGCGGGCGTGCCGTCCGCCGCAGGGCACCGCCTCGCAGCCCGTCACCGCGCCGATGGGCTGGAGCGACCCCTCGCGCGTGCCGACCGGCGGCGGATCCATCGCGATCGTCGACGCCAGCGCCGACACCGATCCCGACAGCGACGCGGTGGTCGGCCGGGGCGAGCGGACCCTCGACGCCGGCGCGCGGGCGGTGCCGACCGCTGCGCCGGCGCCCGAGCGACGCACCGCGGGCGTGCTCGGTCGTCTGGTCGAACTGGTGCGGTGGGACTCGGATCTCGGCGACGTGCCAGCCGTTCTGCTCGGCGAGACCGTCGTCGTCGAGGGCCTCGCCCGCGCCCTCGAACTGTGGGCGTCGCGCGAAATCGAGGCGCCGATGGTCACCCTCGACGGCGATCGCCTGGATCCCAGCGGTGTGGTCACCGGCGGATCGCCGACCGCCCTCAACGCGGCGTTGCTGCAACAAAAGCGCGAGATCAGAGAACTGCAGGAGATCGTCGCCTCACTCACCGAGTCGTTCGAGAACACCCGCGCCCGCCACCTCGCCCTCGCCGGCTCACTCGCCGAGCTCGAGGCGGCGCGCGAGCGCAACGAGGCCGCGCTGCTCGAGGTCCAGACGTCGGTCGCCGCCGACGAGGCCCAGCGCACGGCGGCGGGTGGCGAGCGGGCCCGTGTGGCCGCCGGTCGCCAGGCGACCGCGTCCGAGCTCGAGGCGGCGTGTGCTGCGGCCGAGCGGCAGGTCCAAGAGCTCGCTGCGCTCGAGCACAGCCGCGAGGCCATGGGCGCGCGCATCGTCGAGCTCGATCGCGATCTCGAGGGCAGCGGCGATCGCATCGCCGCCCTCGCCACCGAGCGCGATGCCCTCGCCCACGACCTCACCGAGGCGCGGGTCGAGCTCGCCCGGTGGCAGCAGCGCAGCGACGCGCTGAGCTCCGCCGTCTCGCGCCTGATCCGTCAGGAAGAGGGCGAGCGCGGACGGCTCGAGCGTCTGCGGCACGCGGCCGAGGGCGCCGATGCCCGCGCCACCGAGCTCGCCGCGGCCCTCGCGGAGTCCGCCGTGATGCGCGAGGCCCTGGTCGAGGAGAGCCGGGCCGCGACCGCCGACGTCCACACCACGCGCGAGCGCCACGACGCCGTGCGGCTCGAACTCGACGAGCTCGAGTCGTCGGTCAAGAGCCTCCGGGTCGAATTCGACGAGCACCGCGAGCGGCTGCAAGAGGTCGAGCTCGGCCTGCGCGAGAACTCCCTCGAGCGCAATCATCTCGATCAGGACTTCCGCGAGCGCCTCGACGTCGATCTCCACGACGTCCTGGTCGACTTCCACGACCGGGCGCTGTGTGGCCATGCCGAGCGCGAGCGTGCGCTCGAGCTCAAGCGCGTCATCTCGCGCATGGGCGAGGTCAACCTCACCGCCATCGACGAGTTCGAGGAGGTGTCGGTCCGCTTCGAGTACCTCACCCGCCAGCGCGCCGACCTCGAGAACGCCGTCGGTCAGCTGCAAGAGGCGATCGATCGCATCGACAAGACCACCCGGCAGATGTTCCGCGACACCTTCGCGGCCGTGAACGAGAAATTCCAGCAGATCTTCCCGCGGCTGTTCGCGGGCGGTCGCGCCGAACTCAAGCTCACCAACCCCGACGACATGCTCGACACCGGCGTCGAGATCGTGGCGCAGCCCCCCGGCAAGTCGCTACGCAGCCTCGATCTGCTCTCAGGCGGCGAGAAGGCGCTCACGGCGGTCAGCCTGATCTTCGCGATCTTCCTCATCAAGCCGAGCCCGTTCTGTCTGCTCGACGAGGTCGACGCGCCCCTCGACGAGGTCAACGTCGGCCGCTTCTGTCATCTCGTGCGCGAACTCGCCGCGACCACCCAGTTCGTCATCATCACCCACAACAAGGTGACGATGGAGATCGGGGACCGGCTCTACGGCGTGACGATGGAGCAGCGCGGGGTCTCCAAGCTCGTGTCCGTGAACATCCGGCGGGCCGTCGAGCTGGCCTACAACTGACGCGAGCCCGCGAGCGCCACCCGTGCCCGAGACGTCCGCGCCCCAGAGCCCTCCACCCGAGCCCGCCGCGTTCGGACCCCTGTGGTCGCCGTCGCGGCGGGACGGGGTGTTCCTCGTGCTCGCGGGGATCTTCATCACCCACGCCCTGCTCGGCGAGATCCTCGGCGGCAAGCTGGTCCGCGTCGGCGATTGGATCATGAGCGTCGGGGTGGTGCCGTGGCCGGTCGTGTTCGTGACCACCGATCTCGTCAACGAGTACTTCGGGCCCCGCGCGGTCCGCCGGCTCACGCTGCTGGCGATCGCGCTCATCGCCTACTCGTTCCTGGTGATCTACGCCTGCATCGCGGTGCCGGTCGCCGATATCTCGCCGGTGGATCAGGGATCGTTCGTGCGCGTGCTCGGCCAGTCGATGTGGATCATCGTCGGCTCGATCGTCGCGTTCGCGACCAGCCAGCTCATCGACGTCTTCGTATTCACGGCCCTGCGTGCCCGCACCTCGGGTCGCCTCTTGTGGGTCCGCGCCGTGGGGTCGACCGTCGTGTCCCAGCTCTTCGACACCTTCGTCATCAACACCATCGCCTTCGGGCTGCCCGGCAAGCTCGCGGCGGCCCAGGTGGTGGAGCTATCGATCACGAACTACACGTACAAATTCTTGATCGCGATCGCGACCTTGCCCCTGGTCTACCTCGGGCACAGCATCGTCGACCGCTATCTCGCTGGGGACCGCCCCGCCACCGGCGCGTGACAGCCGTCGACGGGCGAGGCGGGGCTCAGAGGGCTGCGGCTCGCCGGGTACCCCGCGCCAGCGCCACGTCGCCGCGGCGATGAGCGCGAAGTTCACGATCATCGCCGCCCGCAGCGCGACGATGATCACCGCGATGTCGCCCGCACCCACGCCGAGCAGCGTCAACGCGCCCGCCCAGCCGCCTTCCTGGATGCCGAGCGCGCCGGGCGTGACGCCGACGAGGCCCGCGAGCTGACCTGCCGGCGCCGCAGCGAGCAGCACCAGCGCCGGCAGGGCCACGCCCAAGCCGGCGGCGGCGCCCCAGTATTGCATCGCGACCGCGGCCCAGCGCAGCGTGGACAGAGCCGAGATGATCCGCGCCAACGCTGCGGGGATGATCGGCAGCTCGGGTGCGCGCGCCTCGGGGTTGCGCCACCGCGCGAGCCGAGCCCACAGCCATAGCGCCGCCCGGACCATGGGCGCGAGCAGGGGCGCGGCGAGGGTCGCGAACACCAGCACGAGCAGGGCGAGGCTCGCCCACGCCGCGGCGCCGGTGACGAGGCCGCGCTGCAGCGCCAGCGACCAGCCCAGCAGCACCGCGGGCAGCACCAGATCCAAGATGCGCTCGATGACCAGGGGCACCATCAGTCGACCCATGCGCTCGCCGCTGCCGGCCGCGCGCAGCCCGGCGCTGCGACCCACGAGATCGACGACGAGCGAGGGCAGGAACTGACCGAGCACGCGCGTGGTCGCGAGGTTGTGGAAGTAGACGCCGTACGGCAGGCGCGTCGTCGTCATCGCCTCGGAGAGCAGGCGCCAGCGCCAGGCCGTGACCGCGTTGGCGGCGACGCTGCCGAGCAGGCCGAACGCCCACGCCCACGGCGAGAACTGGACGTCGAGCGTCTGCGGCCCGCGGAGCAGGACCCACAGCACCGCGGCGAGCAGCGCGACCCCGAGGGCGAGCCGCATGACGACCGAAGTCCAGCGGATCGGCCGTCCGCCCCCGATCACGCGGCGTCACCCTCGGGACCGCGGCCACCGGGTGCGGCGGCGTCGCGGGCGAGCGAGGCATCCCAACGCAGATCGAGTACGCGACCGGCGACGATTCCTGCAAGGGTGATGCTCGCGATCTGGCACGCGTACAGCCAGAAGCCGAAGACGCTGCCTGGGCCTGCGAGCACGTCGCGTCCGACGGTGAGCAGCAGGCCCGCAGCGACCCCGCCCTGGAACACGCCGAGCTGCGCCGGGCCGCCAGGGATCGTCATCGCCAGGTTCATCACCGCGGTGAGCAGGCAGGCCTCGGCGAGCGTCAGCGGCACGCCGCAGCCGCGCGCGAGCTGCCAGGTCGCAACGACGTTGCACGCCCAGTAGGCGAGGGTGCCCGCGGCGAAGCCCGGCCACGCGCGGCGATCGGCCAGGGCCACGAGACCCTCGCGCAGCTGGGTGACGAGTCGCAGCGCCGCGCCGACGATCGGGCGCCCGGCACCGCCACCCGCCACCGACGCGAAAGCCGACACCACGCCGGGCCAGCGCGCGAGGATCACCAGCGCGACCAGCACCGTGCCGAAGAAGCCGGCGGTGAGCGTCGCGCCCAACCGCACCGCGGCCCCGACCTCGTCGACGGGCGCGTCGGCCTGGGTGGCCGCGAACATAGCCACCACCACCAGCCCGTCGGCGACGCGTTCCACGGCGACCACCGCGAGCGTCCGGCCGACGGCGATCCGATGGCGACGCGCGACGACGATCGGCCGCGCGAGCTCACCCAGCCGCAGGGGCAGCAGCGCGATCCACATGTAGCCCCACAGGCCGATGCCGATCGACTCGGCCGCGCCGACCGGGCCTAGCCGACGCAGCAGGAACCACCACCGACCCGCGCGCGCCAGGTGGTACGGCACCAGCAACGCGGCGTAGAGCACCAACACGCCCAGCGGGACCCAGGGCTCCTCGGGCACGGCGGCCATCAACGGCCACAGGGCGGCGAGGATCGCCACGCCGAGCGCGCACGACAGTGCGAGCCGCAGCCAGGGCAGCCGCACCGCGCGCGCTTCGGGCAGCGGCATCCCCCGACTCTACCGCACTCGCGCCGACGGGCGGCTATGGGTTCTTGCGGAACCGCGACTGGTCGGCCGGCAGGTCGGCGATCGCCGGCCACGGCTTGTCGGTGTGCAGCTGCTGCGCGCGCTTGTAGAGGTCGTCCTCGGACTCGCGGCGGTTGGGATCGGGGATGCAGCACTCGACCGGGCACACCGCCTGGCACGCCTCGTAGTCGTGGAAGCCCACGCACTCGGTGCAGAGGTTGGGATCGATCACGTACTTGTCGTCGCCCTCCGAGATGGCCTCGTTCGGGCACTCGGGCTCGCAGGCGCCGCAGTTGATGCACTCGTCGGTGATGTGCGTGGCCATGGGCGACCCGAGTCTAGGCGAGTCGCCCGATCGGTCAAGGAGCCAAGCGGTGTGGAAACGCTCGACGTCTGCGCGATCATCCCGCGAGCAGGGTCGCGAGGCGTCCGTGCGTGTCGGCGAAGCGCCGCCATGCCGCGCCGAGGTTCGCCTGTCGCCTCAGCACCAGCACGAGCAGTACCGCGGCTTCGGGCTCGATCACGGCGCCCATGATGCAGCCGGCGTCGCCCTCGACGAGCACGTGGGGCGCGCCCAGTCCGCGCCTTCCGGCGAAGCCCGAGGTCTCGAGCAGGACGCGCGATACCTGGGCTCCGGCGATCTGCAGGTCGAGGTCGGTGATCGCCTCGACGTCGTGGGCGTAGTCGATCGCGAGGCCCTCGCCGTCGAGCAACACCGCACCGCGGGCCCCTCCGACCGCGCGCACCAAGGCGCTGAGCTCGAGGCCGAACTCGGTCCCGAGCCCGCCCCCCGGCGCGCTCACTCGGCCCCCGAGGCGATGAGCGCGGCATGCCGGGTGCGCAGCGCGGCGATCCATGCACCGGCGGCGGCGGCCCGCCACGTCGGATGCACCGCCGCGCGCAGCCGCGCCTCGAAGCCCTCGTCGTCCGGCAGGTTGGCCGGCAGGATCTCGCGCACCAGCACCAGGTGCACGCCGAAGCGGCTGGCGAACGGACCGCGTAGACCCGGGGTCGGCCCGGTGCGCACGGCCTCGACCCACTCGGGGGCGAAGCGCGGCGCGCTGCAGCTGCCGGCGGGTCCGGGCTCGACCGAGCACGCGTCGAGATCGAAGCCGCCCGGGCCTTCGCTGCGCAGCACAACTGGGTCGTCGTCGTCGCCGTCGCCGCGCTCGAGGGCGAGTTTGGCGAACATGCGGGTGCAGGCGTCGTCGTCGTCGAGCATGACGATGGCCTCCACGTGGCGGCGCACGTCCGCCACGCGGGCGAGGGCCAGCGCGCGCCAGGTGGGATCGGCGGTGCGGCGCTCGAGCTCGGCGGGCTCGAGCGCCCCCGGTGGCGCGGCGATGATCTGACAGACGTGGTGGACGGTAGGGTGGACGAAGCGTTGCTCGCTGCGCGCGCGCTGCAAGAGGGGATCGCCCGGGGGGATGTCCTCGAGGCGGTGCGTGGGCTCGAACTCGGTGTGCAGCAACAGCCGTGCGAGCGCAGTTCGGCGCAGGTGGGAGCGGCGCGCCTCGGTGAGCGCGGGATCGTCGACCCCACGCTCGGCCGCTGCGGCGGCGACGAGCCGCAGGGTGTCGATGACCCGGCTCCGCGCGGCGCCGCCATCGATGCCGTCCCGCGCGGCGATGCCATCGACGACCTCGGCGTGGATCGGCATGCCGTCGATCCCAGCGCCGAGGTCACCCGCATCGTCGCGACTGCACGCGAGCAGGCCCAACGCCCCGACCACCGCCGCCCCGACCGCCGGCCAAGCCGCACGTCGGTCACGCGACCGGCGGGGCCGGTCAGTAGGCGAACGAGAGCGCGAGGGAGCCGACGCGGGCATTGCCGAAGCGATTGTCCTGGAAGAGATGATTGTATGTCACCTCGACGAACCCACCTTCGAGCCAACGCAGCGCGCGGTGCCCTGCGGCGACGCCGTCGAAGTACCAGGTGAGCTGGACGCCGGGGGAGTGGGAGTCCCACGGCATCGCCTTGACGTCGGCGGTGGCGCAGTTGAGTTCGAGGGCGCGCGTGCACGGACCCGAGCCGTCGACATACTGGCCGTCGGCGCGGTAGAAAAAGGTCGCGTTCTGGGTGTAGTAGCCATAACGCGCCCGTAGGCGGATGTGCCGCGTTGGACGCACGTGCACGCGGATCTCGGGCGAGTGACCGCGCTGCCCCCAGTCGTCGACGTACAGCGAGTAGAACGGCTCGATCGCCGTGCGCGCCCGGGGGATCTTCCAGCGCACGCCGGGCGTGATCACGAACCGGTCGCGCACGTGCGGATGGGTCTCCTCGATGCCGCCCAAGAAGCCCTCGCGGTAGGGGTTGTCCAGCGGGCCGCGCAGGTGGGAGTAGGCAACGTTGAGCTGCAGCAGCACCGTGGGATGCAGGGTGTGGGTGTAGCCGGCGGCGACGTTGTGGACCTGCAAGAAGTTGCTGCCGCGGCCGTAGCCGCGGCCGCTGCACTCGTTCACGCCGATGTCGCCGCCGCACCACGGCGCCCTGGCGCCGGTGTTGTTCTGGATCCGAAACCAGCGGTCGCCACCGAACGAGTACGACAGCGAGAGGTTGATGTTGCGCTGCAGCAGGTCGCGGGCCAGCGACAAGCCGCCGGCGCGCGAGAGATAGTCGGTCTCGGTGGAGTAGCGGAAGAAGCCGCCGAGATACCACTCGCCGAGCTTGGATTCCGCGCTCGCGGTCGCCTCGTGGCGGAGCTCGGTGAAGACGTTGTCGCCGCCCGTGGCCGCCTGCGTGCCCGAGGCGATCGACGCCGAGCTGATCGCGTCGAGGAGATACATCGCGCCGAGGGTCAGTCGCTCGTCCGGCGCGTCGACGGTGATCTGCGCCATCGGCTGGACCACCCGCGTCGAGCGCTCGCGATAGTAGTTGCCGCGCAAGGTGGCGCGGTTCTCCGCGAGGGCAGGGCGCGCCGTCACCAGCCACAGGGCGCCGATGCAGGCGAGGCCGAGCAATGGCCACGGCCACGCCCACCTGGAGTTGCCCGGGCGGCGACGGCGGACGTGCGGGCGGTGGGCGGTCATGACTCAGCCGCAACCGCAGCCACCACCACCACCACCGTGACCGTTGCTGGCGCCGCGGCGCGCCGCATCGATGTGGGCGCTGAAGGTGTCCTCGAGCGCGTCGGTCTCGGGCGTCATCTCCGGCGTGCTCAGGTACTGGCGCTCCTGCGGCTTCACGGTCACGCATCCCGCGACGGCGAAGAACAGCAGCGCGGCAATGCGGCACGTCGGCCGGGCCATGGGCCAGATCATCGAGCCGGGGGGTCGGACGCGGACTCCATCGTCGCTCATGCGCCCGACGCTAAGCGACAACGCGAGGCGCGGACAAGTCACCCTCCACACGTGACGCTGCTGAACGTCGCAGGCGCGGGCACCGCTCGATGGCCGCGCTTGTGGGGACGCCGGGGAATTGGCATGGTGCGCCGCGGATGCCGATGCTCGTCGCCATCGACGGCCCCGCGGGCGCCGGTAAGACCTCGGTCGCGCGCCGGGTCGCCGCCGCACTCGGTGTGCCGCTCCTCGACACCGGGGCGATCTACCGCACGCTCGCGCTCGCGGCCCGCGAACGCGACATCGGCTGGGACGACGAGGCGGGGCTCGTGGCGCTGTGCCAGGGCTTCCCGATCACCTTCGGTGCGACGGACGACGCGGGCGCGCCGCAGCGGGTTCACTTCGGTGACCAGGACGTGACTGCGGCGATCCGCACCCCCGAGATCGCCGACGGCGCGTCACGGGTCTCGGCGGTGCCGGGTGTGCGGGCGGCGCTGCTGGGCATCCAGCGTGCGCTGGCCGAGCGCGGCTGCGTCGCCGAGGGCCGCGACATGGGCACGGTGGTGTTCCCCCACGCGCCGTTCAAGTTCTTCGTCACCGCCGATCTGACCACCCGCGCCCGCCGTCGCCAGGCCGAACTCACCCAGGGCGGCGCGCCGCCGCCGGACCTGGACGAGGTGCTCCGCGACGTCGCCGAGCGGGACGCCCGCGACAGCACGCGCGAGGCGGCGCCGCTGCGGCAGGCCGACGACGCGGTGAGCATCGACACGTCGGCGGTGTCGCTCGACGACGTCGTGGCCGACATCCTCGCCCGCATCGCGGCCCGCATCGCGGCCCGCATCGCCGCGGGTCCGGTCGATGTCCCGCCACCGAGCCGCCGCTAGCCCGGTGCTGCCCGGTGCGGCCCGGTGCGGCCCGGTGCGGCCCGGTGCGGCCCGGTGCGGCCCGGTGCGGCCCGGTGCGGCCCGGTGCTGAAGGCGTCGCCGATCCCCGCGCGCTCACACAGTCGCCGCGAGTGGCACCGTGACCGGCACGCGCCGCCGTCGGCGCATTGGCCCCACATCGCCGTTCGCCCGCTGCGGCCCGCACAGCGGGCGCGGTTGACCCGCGGGGGCAAACACCCTACCGTCCCGCTCCTCGCGGCCTCGCCTCGCCGTGACGCGCCTCGGTGCATCACGGAGGAGTCGACGCGGACCCGCCCACTCGGAGCGTGCTCCCGCGCAGCAACCCCGCGAAATCCATTCCGAGAACGAGCCAAATGACAGAAGAGCAGTTCCAGTTCGAGGAAAACTTCGCCGACATGTTCGCGGCCCACACGGAGGCCGGTGGCGAAGTCAAAGAAGGTACGATCGTCAAGGGTGTCGTCGTCGACATCATCGGCGATTTCGCGGTGGTGGATGTCGGCCTCAAAGCCGAAGGCCAGATCCCGCTCCGGGAGTTCCGCGAGGAGGACGATCCCGATGATGCGCCGCCCCGCGTCAAGGTCGGCGACGAGGTCGAAGTCCTGCTCGAGACCGCCGAGGACCAAAACGGCCTCGTGGTGCTCTCGAAGGAGAAGGCCCGCAAGCGCAAGGTGTGGGACGAGATCAGCAAGGCGGTCGACCTCGAAGGTCTCGTCGCCGGATCGATCCAGGCCCGCGTCAAGGGCGGCCTGTCGGTCATGCTCCAAGGCGGTGTGAAGGCGTTCCTTCCCGGCTCGCAGGTCGATCTGCGCCCGGTGCGGAACCTGGACGCCTTCATCGGCCAGGAGTACCAGTTCAAAATCATAAAATTCAACAAGAAGCGCGGCAACATCGTGCTGAGCCGTCGTGTGCTGCTGGAAGCAGAGCGCGCCGAGCTGAAAGAAGAGACCCTCAATCGCCTGCAGGAGAGCCAGATCGTCGAAGGCGTTGTCAAGAACCTCACCGACTACGGTGCGTTCATCGACCTCGGCGGCATCGACGGCCTGCTGCACATCACCGACATGAGCTGGGGCCGGGTCAACCACCCCTCCGAACTCTTCCAGGTCGGTGACAAGGTCCAGGTCAAGGTCCTCAAGTTCAACACCGACTCCGAGCGGGTGAGCCTGGGCCTCAAGCAGATCACGCCCGACCCGTGGATCAATGCCGAGGACAAGTACATCCCCGGCACCGTCGTGCAGGGCAAGGTCGTCAGCATCAAGGACTACGGCGCCTTCATCGAGCTCGAAGAGGGCATCGAGGGCCTCGTGCACGTCTCCGAGATGTCGTGGACGCGGCAGGTCAAGAACCCGAAGCAGTTCCTCAAGATCGGCGACGAGGTCAAGGCGGTGGTGCTCGACATCGACGTGTCGCAGAACCGCATCAGCCTCGGCATGAAGCAGCTCGAGGAGAACCCATACGAGAAGGTCGTCGAGACCTACCCGCCCGGCACCGTGGTCGAGGGCGTCATCCGCAACATCGCCGACTTCGGTGTGTTCGTGGAGCTCGAGCCCGGCATCGATGGCCTCGTGCACATCACCGATCTGTCGTGGACACAGCGTGTGCGCCACCCCAGCGAGCTCTTCAAGAAGGGCGACCAGGTCAAGGCGATGGTGCTCAACATCGACAACACCGGTGAGAAGCCGAAGATCAGCCTCGGTATCAAGCAGCTCCAGCAGGATCCGTGGGATCGCATCCCGTACGACTATCCGATCGGCAAGATCATCGAGGTCCGCGTGCTCAAGCTTGCCGAGTTCGGTGCGTTCGCCGAGCTCGAGCCCGGCATCGAGGGTCTCATCCACATCAGCGAGATCACCGACGAGCGCATCGAAGACCCCGGTCAGATCCTCGAGGCCGGCCAGGTGTGCCGCGCCGAGGTGATCCAGATGGACGCGTCGGAGCGCCGCATCGGCCTGTCGATCAAGAGCGCCAAGCGTCAAGACGAGCTGGCCGACGCTCAGGGCTTCGCCAACGCGAGCCAGGCCGGCGCCACCTTGGGTGACGTGATGGGCAAGAAGCTCCGCGGCGAGGACGATCGTCCCAACAGCCGCCGGCGCTGAGGGGTCGGGAACTCGGAGCGCCGCTGCGGCGGCGCTCCGACCACACGGGGTGTCGATCGCGAGGTCGTCACCCCGTTCGTGCGTCACGGCCCTCCGAATGGCGCCGCGTCCGTGGGCGCGGCTACTGCTTGCCGCGGCCGAACGGGTTGCGGAGGTCCGGCGAGATGTTCGGTCCTCGCGGCGTCTCGGGCGGGCTGGGTTCGACCCGAGGCTGCGGCGTCGCGGCGGGCGGCGTCGTGGACGGCGGCGTCGCCGGGAGGACGCTTGGGAGCGCCACTGCCGGCTTGGTCGGCCGCTTCCGCGTCCGTGGATCCGTCGAGGGCGCCTCAGACGGGCTGTCGAAGGCGGTGCCGGCCGGCGGTGCGATCTCGGCGGTGCTCGTGCCCGCCGAGGCAGGGCTCTCGCCGGGGATCGGGACGATGACCGTCTTCACGACCGGCGGCCCACCAACGGCTGCGGGGCTCGGGCCAGGATCGGCAGGCGCCGTCGACTCGACGTCGCCGTCGCGGTCGCCTCTGGTGTGCAGCGCCCACCACGTCGCCGTGCCGCCCAGGGCGAGCATGCCGACCCCGCCGATGAGCACGCCGAGCAGCGCGGTGTCGTTGCTGGCCGGGCGGCGGCGGGGCGCGGTCGTGGTCGAGTTCGCGTCGACGGTGGGAAGCTGCGGGATGCTGCCGCGCGCGCGGCCCGTGCTGCGATCGGGCAGCAGCGCGGTGGGGCCGGCGGGGCTCGGTTCATCCGCGGCGGTAGTCGCCGGCGCGGGCGTGATCGGGGCCGTGGCCGCGGGGCGAGCCGCGGCCGGCGGCGTCTTGGCGGCACGGAGCAGGCCGCTGGGCAGGCGCACCTTGGCGGTGCCGACCACGGCGCCGTCGGGGTGACAACTGGCGATGGCGTTACCCAGGGCTTCCATCGACTGGAAGCGGGCGTCCGGATCCTTCTCGAGGCAGGTCATCACCAGCGCGTCGAGCTCGGAGGGCAGATCGGGCCGGTGCATGCGCAACGGGACCGGCATCTCGCCGAGCAGGCGGCCGATCACGACGAACGGGTTCTTGTCGGCGAACGGGACCGTGCCCGCGAGCATCTCGTAGAGCATCGTGCCCATGGCGTAGACATCGGTGCGGGCGTCGACCGTGCCGCTTCTCGCCTGCTCGGGTGCCATGTACGCCACCGTGCCGACGATGCCGTGGGTCGCGGTGACGTTCTGCGTGAACTCCTGCGATTCCTCGAGCACCTTGGCGATGCCGAAGTCGAGGACCTTCATGCGCTCGGCCCCGGTGGGATCGCGGGTGAGGAAGCAGTTCGCCGGCTTGACGTCGCGGTGGACGATCCCGATCTGGTGGGCGGCCGCCAGTGCGTCGACGATCTGCAGGGCGAGGTCCTGGGTGCGCAGCCAATCGAAGCGGCCGATCCGCTTGAGCTCCTGGCGTAGATCGACGCCCTCGAGATACTCCATCACGAAGTACACCGGCACCGTGGCCCCGCCGACATCCTCGATGCTGACGATGTTGGCGTGCTGCACCGATGCGGCAGCGCGAGCCTCTCGCAAGAAGCGCTTGATGTTCGACTCGTTCTCGGCGAGCTCTGGTCGCAGGATCTTGACCGCGAAGCGCCGCTCGAGTCCCACGCGGCGTGCCTCGTAGACCGACGCCATGCCGCCGGCGCCGATGCGACGGATCACCTGGTAGCGGCCATCGAGGACCAGCCCGCAGAGATCGAGCCCCAGCGCATGCGAGATGTGCGCTGAACCCCGCGCCGGGCCCGGTGCTGGATCTGGTTCCATCGCGTCGGGCCCGACCGCGGCGGGACGGGCCGCGAACATGGTATCGCGACGCGGCCCGGTGAGCACCCGCGGGATCCGGCGCGGGATCCGGGGCGGGATCCGGCGCGGGATCCGGCGCGGGATCCGGCGCGGGATCCGGGGCGGGATCCGGGGCGGGAGCCGGGGCGGGATCCGGGGCGGGATTCGGGGGCGGATCCGCGGCCGATCGCGCAGGCCCCGAAACCCAGGTGATGGCCAGGGCGCTCGCGCGCAGGCCGCCTTGCCTCGCGAGGGCGCTTCGCGGTAATCGGGGCGGGTGACGGATTCGAGCGGGGCCACCGGTGCGATGGGCGGCGTGCGCGTCGTCGAGGGCGAGTTGGATGCCCGCGGGCTGCGGGTCGGCATCGTCGTCAGTCGCTTCAACGCGTTCATCACCGAGCGCCTGCTCGAGGCGGCGGTCGACACCCTCGTGCGGCACGGCGCGGCGCCGGGCGACATCACCGTCGCCCGCGTCCCCGGTGCGTGGGAGATCCCCCAGGCCGCCGCGTGTCTGGTCGAGCGCGACGACATCGACGCGGTGATCGCCCTGGGCTGCCTGATGCGCGGCGACACGATCCACTTCGGTCTGATCGCCGGCGAGGTCAGCAAGGGCCTCGGCGCTCTGGCCCGCGGCAACACGCCGGTCGCGTTCGGGGTGCTCACCACCGACACCTTGGATCAGTCGATCCACCGTGCCGGCGCCAAGCACGGCAACAAGGGCGCCGAGGCGGCGCTCGCCGCCATCGAGCAGGCGCGGCTGATGCGGGCGCTGTCGACCCCGCCGGTGCGGGCGAAGCGGCGATGAACACCTCGCGGACCGACGTGCGCCAGGCCGGCCGCGAGCTCACCCTGGCGGTGATGTGCCACCTCGAGAGCTATCCGCCCGGCGAGTACGAGGGCGCGATCCAGTTGGTACTGGCGGACACGCCGGCGGGCGACGCCGAGGGCGAGGATGTGATCGCCCGGATCGCTCGCGATCCGGCGGCGCGGGCCTTCGCCGAAGAGCTGGTGGCGCTGTGTGTGGCGCGGCGCGACGAGATCGACGGCCTGGTCGAGTCGACCTCGCGCACATGGCGGGTGTCGCGGATGGATCGCGTCGATCGCAACGTGGTGCGCATCGCCACCGCCGAGCTGCTCGTGCGCACCGACGTGCCGCGCGGTGCCGTCATCGCCGAGGCGGTGCGGCTGGCGGCGCGCTACGGCAGCGATCGCAGCGCGGCGTTCGTGAACGGGCTGGTCGAGGCGCTCGCGAAACGTATCCGCCCCAAGGCCGCGGCGAAGGGTGAGCCCGCCGATCCGGAGCCGGGATCCGACACGGGGGCCGGCCCGTGAGCGCCTTCGAGCTGCGGATCGAGCGGCTCGGGCGTGAACTCTTCGACGGCGTCGCCCTGCGCGAGGGCGAGCCGCGCTGCCGCGTGGACCTGGCGGTCCTCGCCTGCTTCGAGGACGAGCGGCCGTTGCGGGGTCTGGCCGCGCTGGTCGACTGGCGCACCGCGGGCGCGCTCTCCAAGTTGCTGCGCGAGGGCTTCTGCACCGGCCGGCGCCGCGAGCTGATGTTGCTGCCGGGTCGTCACGACCTGCCGACCGAGCGCATCGTCGTCGTCGGGCTCGGGCCGCGGGCCGCCCTCGATGCTGCGGCCGCCCGGGCGGCGGCGATCGAAGCGGTGACGATGGCCCTGCGCCTGCGACCGCTCGACGTGTTGTTCGCGCTGCCGGACGGCGGTGAGGATCGCGAGCTGTCCGAGGCGCTGGTGACCGGCGTGGTGTTGGGCCTCGGCGGTGAGCTACCCGGCGACGCGGGCGATGGCGAGGCCACCGCGCCGCTGCCCGAGCCCGCACCTGCCGCGACCATCGCCGCCGCGCGTTCGTTGGGTGCGTCGCGATCCGAATCCGACGGCGATGACCGCGAGGACGACGCGACCGCCCGAGGTGCCGACGACGGGGCCGCCATCGATGCCGACCCAGCCGACTCAGCCGACTCAGCCGGGCAGCCCCGCACCCCCCGCCCCGGACCCTGCCGCTGGTGGGTCATCGCCGATCCACGCCACGCCGGCCGTCTCCGCCGACTGCTCGAGGGGCCGCCCCGCGCCACGGAAGCTCAGCCTAGCGGGTAGACCCCCGCCAAGCCCGAGTTCGGGGGGGGCACAGCGCCGCCGTGCGGACGTGTCCAGTCGCGGCGGCGAGCGGGGCTATACTCGCTGCGAATGACGGCGCGCGCGTTGCTGGTCGAGGACTCCCGCGCCATGCGTGCGTATGTCAGCGCCATCCTCGAGTCGAACGACTTCGAGGTCGAGGAGGCGGAGAACGGCTTCGAGGCCCTGCGCAAGATCCCGCGGATGGACGTCGACGTGATCATCGCCGACGTCAACATGCCCGACGTCAACGGCATCGAGCTGACCCGCTTCGTGCGTCGCGGACCGGGCCACGCGGATGTCGTGGTGCTGGTGATCAGCACGGACGCTGCGCGCCATGACGTCGACCGGGCGCTGGCCGCCGGCGCCAACGGATTCCTCGCCAAGCCCTTCACCGCCGATGAGCTGCTCGCGGCGATCGCTCAGGCGCGCGCGCACGCGACCGCCTCCCGCTAGGCGTCGTCGACCCACCCATGAGCTCCACTCGCCCCAACACCGAGTTCGTGCCCGAGGCCCAGGAGGTCGTCGAGGAGTTCTCGCGGCGCCTGCTCGAGCTCGAGTCCGGCCAACGCAACGGCATCGAGGAGCCCGAGGCGCTCAACGCCGCGTTCCGGGCGATCCACAGCCTCAAGGGGCTCGCGGCGCTGTTCGCCGCCGGCCCGATCGCGACCCTCAGCCACAGCCTCGAGAACGCGCTCGATGCCCTGCGTCTGGGCCGGGTCCCGCTCAACGCCGCGACGTTGGACGTGCTGTTCGAGGCCGTCGAGTGCTTCGCAGCGCTGCTCGTCGCCCACGAGCACGAGACCGACGGACCGGCGATCGAGACGCTGCTCGGGCGTATCGACGCGCTGGTCGGCAGGGTGAGGCCCGAGCGCGTCGCCACCGAGCTGCCGGGGATCGACGAGTCGATCCTCAGCGTGCTCACCGAGTACGAAGAGCACCGTCTGCGCGAGAACGTCCGCCTCGGCCGCACGCTGTACCGCGTGCACGCATCGTTCGACCTGCTGGCCATCGACGTCGGGATCGAGGGGCTCAAGGCGCGCCTAAAGGAATTCGGCGAGGTCATCACCTATCTGCCGAGCGCCGATTCCAGCGCGGACGATCGCATCGATCTAGACATCTTGCTGGGCAGCACCTCTCCGCACGCGGCGGTGTCGGATTCGCTGGCGGGCGACGGGGTCAGCGTCCACCCGTTGGTCCGCGAAGGCGCGCCGCAGCGTGCGGGCGGCGAGCACGTCGATGAGCCCATCGCCGACGTCGGCGGGCCACCACCGGGCGATGGCGAGCGCCTGCTCGACGACCCCGAGATGGCCGTCGGCCACGACGTCAGCCTGCGCAGCATCAGCCGCACGGTGCGTGTCGACCTCGCGCGGCTCGATCAGCTCATGAACCTGATCGGCGAGATCGGCGTGGCCCAGGCCACCTTGGTCGACAGCGTCGACCGCCTGCGCCGTCGCGGTGCGGCGCCGGACATCTCGCGGGAGCTCAGCGCCGAGTTGCGCACCTTGTCGCGCAAGGTCTCGCTGCTGCAGCAGGGCGTGCTCGACGTCCGCATGGTGCCGCTGGGCCAGGTCTTCGACAAGCTCGCCCGCGTCGTCCGCAAGCTCGGTCGCGAGGCGGGCAAGGAGATCAGGCTCGGCATCTCGGGCGAAGAGACCGAACTCGACAAGCTCATCGTCGAGGAACTCAGCGATCCGCTGATGCACATGATCCGCAACTGCATCGACCACGGCATCGAGTCGCGGAGCGAGCGGTTGGCGTCGGGCAAGGCCGCGGTCGGTCGCGTCGAGCTGCGGGCGTTCCAGCGCGGAAGTCGGGTCGTGCTCGAGGTCGAAGACGACGGGCGCGGCATCGACCTCCGGCAGATCCGCGAGTCGGCCCTGCGCCGTGGCCTGCACCGCGAGGAGGATCTGCGCGAGATGACGCCGCAGCAGATCATCGAGCTGGTGTTCATGCCCGGCCTCACCACCCGGAGCGTCCCGGGCGTCCTGTCGGGCCGCGGCGTCGGGATGGACGTGGTCAAGACCAACATCTCGCGGCTTTCGGGCATCATCGACGTCAACACCACCGTCGGCCGCGGCACCACGTTCTCGATCACCTTGCCGGTCACCTTGGCGATCATCCAGGCGCTGGTGGTGCAGACCGCGGGGCAGACCTTCTGCATCCCCCTCAATTCGGTGCTCGAGTCGGTCATGGTCACCCGGCCCGAGATCCGCACGGTCGACGGCGCCGAGGTCATCACGCTGCACGGAAAGACGCTGCCACTGTGTCATCTCGAGCGCCTGTTCGAGCTGCCCCGGCAGCGGCGCTCGGACAACCCGCGCATCTACGTGATCGTCGTCGGCCTCGCCCAGCACCGGGTCGGGCTGGTCGTCGACGATCTGCTCGGTCAGCAGGACGTCGTCATCAAGTCGATCGGCGCCGCGTTGCGCGGCGTGCCGGGTATCGCCGGCGCCACCGAGCTCGGGGGCGGCCGAACGGTGCTGCTGCTCGACGTCGCGGCCCTGGTCGAAGAAGCAGTGGGCCGCGAGATCGGCGGCGCTGCCGTGAGTGCGGCGATGGAGGCTTCCCTTGGCGCGTGAGGGCGAAGATCTGTGGCAGTCCCTGTCGCGCAGCGGTGAGAACCTCGCGACCGAAGAGGACTACGAGCACGGTTACTCCCGTGAGGTCCGGCAGGATCTTCGCCGCTGTCTCACCTTCCGCTGCGGCGGCGAGCTCTATGGCCTGTCGATCCACGATCTGGCCGAGATCACCAAGCCGATGAACACGACCCCGGTGCCGCGTACCGCCGACTTCGTGGTCGGTATCGGCAACGTGCGCGGCACCGTCATCCCGATGATCGATCTCGCACGGCGGCTACGACTGACCCCGCAGCGCACCCCCGCGTCGGCGCGGGTGCTCATCGTCGACCACGACGGCGAACTCTACGGAATGATCGTCGACGGGGTGCACGACGTCGTGCCGATCCCACCCGAGGCGTTCGAGCCGCCGCCGGGGGCCCTCGCCGGGGCCCGGGCCGGCTTCATCGCCGCGCTCGCCCGCCATGGCGACGAGATCCTCATCATCCTCGATCTCGCGGTGGTGCTCGACGCCCGCGACTTCATCCGCGTCGACGTCGCTCCCAGGGTGCGAGCATGAGCGGGCTCCGTAGCGAGGACGGTCGGCCGCAGCTCAAGCTCGCCGGCTTCCGGGTGGGCGCCGATGCCTACGCGATCGACATCATGCGGATCAAGGAGGTCATCGACGCCCGCCCGCACGCGGTGCGTCCCGTGCCCCACGCGCCCGATCTCATCGAAGGCGTCATCCAGCTCCGCGGCGTCGTGATCCCGGTCGTCGATCTGAGGCACCGCTTCGGCGTCACCATCGATCCCGCGCTCGAGCGCCTCAACAAGCTCATCATCGTCAGCGTGCGCGGCCGCATCCTGGGCCTACGCGTGGATCGGATCATCGGCGAGCTCGGGGTGTCCGCCGACTCGGTGAGGCCGGCGCCGTCACTGCTGCGGGTGAAGGGGACCAGCCATGAGTTTTTCTCGGGGGTGTGTCGCGCCGGCGAGGAGATGGTGTTCGTCCTGAATCTCGATGCGCTGCTCGACCCGAGCGTCGGGCGCGGCGGCGGTCCGGGGGACGAGCCATGAACCGTCCGCGCGTCATCGTCGCCCACGAGCGATCGGCCGTGCGGCAGATCGTCGGCCGGGTGCTGCAGCAAGAGGGCTTCGATCCGACGCCGGCCGCCGATGCCGACGCTGCGCTGGCGCTGTTGAACGCCGGGCCCTGGGGCGCGTTGGTCCTCGACGTGGCGCTGCCGGGGGTGCCGGCCTTCGAGCTGTGCGAGCGCACCCGCCAGCTGGGCACCACCGGCGCCGGCGCCCAGGCCATCGTTTTGGTGGCGTCGGTCTACCGCTCGACCAGTTACAAGCGCCGGCCGACCCGGCTGTATGGTGCCGACGACTACGTCGAGATCCACCACCTCGGCGACGCCCTGCCCGCCAAGCTGCGGCGCGTGCTCGGCATCGAGGACACCACCGCCGATCTCCACCTCGAGGCCGGCGAGGCGCTGCGCGCGATCGGGGACGGTCGCATGGGCGAGCACGACGAGGCCGATCTCGCCAAGCTCATCGTCGCCGACGTGGTCCTGTACAACGGCGATCGGATCCTCGGCGCCGCCGATGCGGCCGCGGCCGAGCGCGCGGTGGCCCATGATCTCGAGGCTGCGCGCGAGCTGTTCGCCCACGTCACCCACACGCCCAGCCGCACCGTCGCCGATCCGATCCGGAACGCATTCTGGGAGCTGATGGCCGCGCTCGGCCGTCCCGAGGTGCCGGCGTGAGGGATGCGGCCGGTGTCACCGGCACGCTCGGCGAGGCGCTCGCCGCCCTCGGTGCGCCCACGTGGCGCGATCGCAAGCAGGCCGCCGACGCGGTGGCGCAGGCGCTCGATGCCGCCGCCGACGTCGAGGCTGCGGCCGCGATCGAGCGCCTGCTCGATCTGGTGCTGAGCCCCGAGGTCGATCCCAGGGCCGGCGCCCGTGACGTCCTGGTGCGCCACGCCGCCCGGTCCCGCGCGCCGCTGCGGCGCCGCGTCGACGACAATCCCGACGAGCGCGCGCTGGTGGAGCTGCTCAGCGAGATTGCGGACGACGACGACACCGATCGCCTGATCACCCGCCTCGATCCGGACCGGCACGGCGCGAACATGCGCGCCGCCGCATCGGCCGGCCTGGGCCGCATCGCGTCGCCTGCGGCCATCGACGCCCTGCTCGGCGTGCTCACGGATCCCTCCGAGACCTTGCGGGTGAGCGCCCTCGATGCGCTGCGCGAGTCTGCGGCGATCGTCGAGGTCGCGCGCATCGAGCCGCTGCTCGGCTCGGCGGTGTCGCGGCGCGCCGCGGTGGCGGTGCTCGGCCAGAGCAAGAGCCCCGCCGCTGCGCCGCTGCTCATGGCGCTGTTGCTCGACGCGATGGCGGGGGTGCGTGCGGCGGCGGCTGTCGCCCTCTCCCGGCTCGACGACGAGCTCGCGGAGGCCGGCCACACCTCCATCGTGGGCGCCGAGCTCTCGCGCGCCGATGCGACCATGAAGGAGCGGCTGCGCGGTCTGCTCGAGCACCGGGTGCCGCAGGTCCGCCAGGCCGCGATGCGCCTGTGCGCGCTCGCGGGCGACGTCGAAGCGATCACGGTGCTGCTGGAGGTGATGGACGATCCCGACGCGCTCGATCGGGGCATCGCGATGGTCGCCGCGTTCGGGGCCTCCGCCAACGCGGTGCTGCGCACGGCGGCGGAACAGCGGCTCGCGCCGGCGCAGCGCGAGCCGCTGTTCCGCCTCATCGGCGCGCTGCCCCTCGGCCGCGTCGATCCGCTGCTGCTCGAGTGTCTGACCGCCGGGCTCGGCGACGGCGGCGACGAGGCGGCGGTGGCCGCGGCAGAGTCGCTGGCGCACATCGGCGATCGCACCTGCCTCGCGCCGCTGTACCGGGCGATGGCCCACGATGGCCGCCTGGGCGAGTCGGCCGCCGATGCGGTGGCGGTGATCCTCGGCCGCGGCACGAGCAGCCCCGAAGATCTCACGCTCATCGTCGGCTCGCCCTGGCCGACCGAGGCCGCGCTCGCGCGCAACCTGTGCCGGGTCGCCGGCGCCCTCGGCTCGGCGCGATGGGCCCCGTCACTGGTGGGCTTGCTCGGCTCGGCCGACGCGTCGGTGCGGGTGGCTGCCGCGATCGCCCTGGGCAGCGTGCCCGGCGATCCCGAGGGCGCCGACGCGCTCGCGTTCGCGTTGGCCGACGAAGAGCCGTTGGTCCGCGCCGCGGCCTGCCGCGCGCTCGGCCAGCTCGCCGTACCGCAAGCGCCCCAGGCCCTGTTGTCGGCGACTCACGATCGCGCACCGCAGGTCCGGGCGGCCGCGGCCGCGGCGTTGGTGATGCTCGACAATCCCGTCGCGTTGCCGCGGCTACGGGCGATCGTCGCCGAGGACACCGCGCCGGCGGCGGTGGTCCACGCGATCGCGGGTCTGGGCCGCTCGGGCGCCGACCAAGATCTCACGATGCTGATGAGCCTCAGCCTGTCGGCCGATCACGAGGTGGTAAAGGCCGCCGCACGCGCGCTGTCGGGTTTCGCTCATCACCGCGCCACCGCGGCGCTGCTGGGCCTGCTCAGCCATGATCGCTGGGATGTGCGCTGGGCGGCCGCGCAGGCGCTCGGGCGTCGCCGTGACCGCACCGCGCTGCAGCCCCTGCTCCGGGTGCACGACCACGAGCGCGATCCGCTCGTGCGCCAGGCGGTGGGTGAGGCCGTGGCCGAGCTCGGCGGCACGTTGTCGACGGAGCGCCGGGGGTGAACCAGAGGCCGACGCCACTGCCGCACGATTTCGGCGGCTCACCGCCGATCTCCAACGAGGAATCGCGGCTGCTCCAAGAGGTGGTCGAGGAGTACTGCGGCCTGTCCCACGGCATCGGCTCGCCGTTCTTCTTGCAGCGCCGGCTCGGTCCGCGGATCGCTGCCCTGGGCCTGGCGACGTTCTCCGACTACTACCACTACCTCCGCTACGATCCGGCCGGGGGCCGTGAGCTCGAGGACGCGATCGAGCGCCTCACAACCCACGAGACCTATCTCTTCCGCGAGCAGTACCAGCTCGACGCCTTCGTCGGCGAGATCATCCCCGACCTCGCCAACCGCCTCGGAGGCTCGCGCCGCCTGACGGTGTGGAGCGCGGGGTGCTCGACCGGCGAAGAGGTCTACACCATCGCGATGCTGCTGCGCGAGGCGCCGCGACTGCGCGGGTGGTCGCTGCGGGTGGTGGGCTCCGACATCAGCCGCAAGGTGGTCGCCCGTGCGCGGCGCGGCTGCTACGGCCCGTCGAGCTTCCGCACCACCAGCGCCCAGTACCAGCGCGCGTACTTCCGCGACGTCGAGGGCGGTTTCGAGATCCGCGAGGATCTCCGCGCGATGTGCTCCTTCGGGCAGCTCAACCTGCTCGCAACCGACCGCTACCACGTGCTCGGTTCCTGCGACGTCATCTTCTGTCGCAACGTCCTCATGTACCTCGCGCCTGCGGCACGGGCGCGGATCGTCGAGGCGTTCTACGATACGCTGAACCCCGGCGGCTACCTGCTGCTCGGCCACTCCGAGAGCCTGCTCAACGTCAGCACGCGCTTCGATCTCGTCCACCTCGCCAACGACCTCGTCTACCGCCGCCCGTTGCCGCCATGACCGATCGACCCCTCGAACGATTGCGCGTGCTGGTCGTCGACGACTCGGCGTTCAATCGGCAGACCATCGCCGGCATGCTCGAGCGGCTGCCGGGCGTCGAGGTGGTGGGGCGCGCCACCAACGGCAAGGAGGCGCTGCGGCTGGTGTTCGATCTGCGGCCCGATCTCATCACGCTCGATCTCGAGATGCCCGAGATCGACGGCTTCGCGTTCCTGCGCCTGCTCATGCAGAAGCGTCCGACCGCGGTGCTCGTCGTGTCGAACCACAGCGCGCGCGACGACGTGTTCCGGGCCCTCGAACTCGGGGCCCTCGACTTCATCGCCAAGCCCGGCTCCGACGTCTCGCCGGAGTTGCGCAGCATCGAGCGCGAGCTGCTCGCCAAGGTCGAGGTCGTGCGGCGCCTGCAGGTGGTCCAGGTCCAGCGGCTGCACGATCGGGCGGCGGCGCTGCAGCGGCCCTCGCAGCGGTTCACCAGCGCGGTCGGGGCCCTTTCGATGACGACGCCCAAGATCGCGATCGCGATCGCGGCGTCGACCGGCGGACCGCCCGCGGTGCAGCAAGTGCTGGGCGCGCTCCCGCGGGATCTGGGCGCGACGGTGATGATCGCGCAACACATGCCGGCCCGGTTCACCCGCGCCTTCGCCGAGCGCCTCGATCGGGTGGTCCCGATGCGGGTCGTCGAGGCCGAGGACGGCGACCCCCTGCTCACCGGCAGCGCGTACGTCGGACCCGGGGCCGCGCACCTCGAGGTCGCCCTCGGGGCGGGTGGACCCTTCGCGCGGGTGACCCCAGCCTCTGGCCTCCCGGCCACCGTGACCCCGTCCGCAGACCGGCTGTTCCGCTCGGCGGCGGCCGCGTTCGGGACCCGGCTGTGCACGGTGGTGCTGACCGGCATGGGCTCCGATGGCACCGAGGGGGCGCGTGTCGCCCACGCCGCCGGGGCCTGGGTGGTGGCCGAGGATCCGCAGCTCGCGGTCATGAGCGGGATGCCGCAGTCCGCCATCTCGGCGGGGCTGGTGCACGAGGTGTCGTCGCTCGACGGCGTCGTCCGATCGATCCTCGATTTCGTCGTTCGCGCGAGTGTGTGATACGCTCCGTGCTTCGATGAGCCAAGACGCGGTCGCGCCCTCGCTGCAGGCTCGTACGCAGGCCTTCCTGCGGGAGTTCTTCGCCAAGGGCGAGCAGCTCGTCCGCGAGCTCATCGCCGAGAACGACAGGCTACGCCTGACGATCGCGGTCGGCGAGGGCGAGGCCGGTGCCGCCGCGCGAACCCTCGAGCGTCTGACCCGCGAGGTCGCCGAGCTCGAGGCCGAGTGCGCCGAGCTGCGCTCCGCGGCGCTGGCGAGCCGTGATACCGGCGGGGGTTTCCGCGACAGGCTCGACGATCTCGAACGCGAGCACTATCGTCTGGCGGCGATGTACGTCGCCGGCAGTCAGTTCCACATCGCCACCACCATAGACGACGTGCTGCGCACCCTCACCGAAATCCTGCTCAACTTCGTCGGCGCCGGTCGCTTCTCGGTCTACGTCGTCGACGAGGAGCGCCAAGTCCTGTTCCCGTTGCTGCGCGAAGGCGGCGAGCTCGGCGAGCTCGACGAGCTCGCGCTGCCGGGTGACGGGCCATTGGCCGAGGTCACCGCGCGCGGCGGTCGCTGGACCGCCGACGCGCCCACCGGCGCCGCGCCGGGCGTGCTGCTGCAGCTGCCGCTGCGCGCCGGCACGCGGCTCGTCGGTCTGGTCCGCGTCGAGCGGATGCTGCCGCAGAAGCCCGGTCTCGACGACAGCGACTCGGGTCTGCTCGAGTTGGTCTCCGAGCACGCCGGCGTCGGCATCGAGACCGCGTGGATCCGCGCCCATGCCCAGGATGTTCCGCTGTCGCGGGGCGCGCTCGAACGGTTGGTGGGGACATGACGCAGGCGAACGAGAACGTGCCGGGCGGGCCGCCCAAGCTGACCGCGCTGGTCGTCGAAGACAGCCCGCCGATGCGCAAGATGATCGTCTTCGCGCTGTCGCGGGTGCGTGGCCTGACGGTGGTCGAGGCCGACGACGGTGTCGACGCGCTGCGGCGCATCGCGTCGACCAAATTCGACATCATCATCACCGACATCAACATGCCGATCCTCGACGGCCTCAAGCTGATCAAGCGGTTGCGCGCCGACGAGGCCTACCGCGACGTGCCGATCATCATCATCACCACCGAGGGTGCCGAGGAAGATCGCCAACGCGCGCTCGCCCTCGGGGCGACGTCGTACATCACCAAGCCGATCCAGGCCCCGCAGGTGATCGAGTTGGTGCGTGAGGTCCTCGGTCTGACCGAGGAGCGCCGGTGACCACCCCGGACGGGGCCATCGACGAGTATCTACGCCACCTGCAGGTCGAGCGCGGGCTCGCCGCGAACACCATGGCGGCGTACGGAGCCGACCTCGCGCTGCTCGCGGCGTTCGTCCACGAACGCGCCGCCGAGGTCGCGGCGGTGGACGGCCCGCTGTTGCTCGAGTTCCTCGGCAGGCTCGGCGAGGGCGGCGGCTCGGCGCGCTCGCAGGCGCGGCGGTGGGTCGCGGTGCGCGGCCTGTGCAAGTGGCTTCGTCGCGAGGGGATGATCGCCGTCGATCCGACCCAGGGCGTCGCGGTGCCGCGCTTCGCCAAGCGCCTGCCCGCGCTGCTCACCCGCGACGAACTCGCCGCGTTGCTGGCAGCGCCTGGTGTCGACACGCCTCTGGGTCTGCGCGACACCGCGCTGCTCGAGTTCATGTACGGCAGCGGCTGTCGCGTCAGCGAGGCCCTCGATCTCACCCTCGCGCGGCTCGACGTCGACGCCGGCCACGCCACCGTCGAGGGCAAGGGCGGCAAGCATCGCCTGGTCCCGATCTCTGCCTACGCCGCGGTGGCGCTGCGCGCCTACCTCGAGCGCGGACGGCCGGCGCTGCTGCGTCCGGGCGCGAAGGCGGCGGTGCGCGCGGCGGTGTTCCTCAACGTGCGCGGCGGCATCCTGAGTCGGCAGGGCTGGTTCGGTCAGCTCCGCGAGCACGCGCTCGCGGCGGGCATCACCCGGTCGATCTCGCCCCACAAACTGCGTCACAGCTTTGCCACGCACCTGCTCGAGGGCGGCGCGGATCTCCGCGTCGTCCAAGCGTTGCTCGGGCACGCGGACATCTCGACCACGCAGGTCTACACGCACGTGAGCACCGCCCACGCGCGCGCGGCGTACGACCGCCATCACCCGCGTGCGTGAACGCAGGCGCGCCTCGTGGCTGCGGGCGTCCGCGGCTCTGCGGGCGCCCGTTGGCGGTTCTGCGGGCGCCCGTTGGCGGCTCTGCGGGCGCCCGTTGGCGGCTCTGCGGCGCCCCTTGAAGGATCGCGGCCAAGATTCATCGGCGGCATGCGCGAGCGCACGAGGCCCGCGTGCCGCCGCCGGGTTTCGAGGCACACCCGATACCGCCCGGTATCCGTGCGACACGCAGGTCACGCTTGCACCCGATCCCGCAATCGCTCTACCTTGTCCACGAGCACCCACCCCGGGCGCGAGAGGGCACTACTTGATCATGCATCGTCAACGCCACCGTCAGATCCTGAGCGGCCGCAGCGCCGGCTCCATCCTCGCTATCGCGACGATCCTCGCGGCGGGCTGCTCGACCGACGACGGCGACGCCACCGCGACCGTGGCCACCGAAGACGCCAGTGGCAGCCCCTCGACGGCGCCCTCGGAGTCGTCCGGCGACTCGACCGATCCCACGGCCGACGACTCCACCGCCGAGACGACCGCGGACGCGACCGATCCGACGCTGAACCCCACCTCGGACACCAGCGACACCCGCGTGGTTCCTTGCGAGAGCCCCGTCGACGCGGAATTCGTGGGCAGCCTCGCGATCACGAACGCCGACGACATCGCCAACATCCAGCAGTACTCCTCGATCACAGGGGGCGTCGGCATCTCCACCGAGGAGATCACGAGCTTGGACTTCATGGCCTGCGTCACCTCGATCGGTGGCAACCTGCAGGTCTTCGGCACCGCCGCCGAGGACCTCGCCGGGCTGGGCAACCTCACCACCCTCGGCGGTTCGGTGGCGGTCTCCGAGAACCTCAACCTCCGCGAGGTGTGGGGCTTCGAGGGGCTCACCGAGATCGGCGGCGCGTTCGTCATCCAGCAAAACCCGGTGCTGACAGGGATCTTCGGCTTCGACCAGGTCCAGCAGATCGGGCTCGGCGTCGCGATCGACGAGAACCCCGTGCTCACCGACGTCGCCGGGTTCGACGCGCTCGTTGCCGTCGGCACGGATACCTCGGATCAGCCCAACTATCCCGACCTCTCGATGACGTACAACCCCGAGCTGTTGTCCATCCGCGGCTTCGTCGGGATCAGGGCGCTGAGCGGTCAGCTGGTCGTGCAGGCCAACCCCAAGCTGTGCATCTCCGAGATCAAGTCGCTCGCGGACATGCTGCAGCAGTGGATCCAAATGGGCGAAGGCAACACCAGCGGCAACAACGACGACTGCTGATCGGGGTGGGGGCGTGGCCCGGCCGTGCCCACGCCGCGGCCCCGCGCACTGCGCCCCGGGCCATCTGCGGCCCTGGGCCCCGCCACGGTGGGGGCGCCGGGCCCTGGGCTCGGGCTCGCCGGGTCGCTGGCCCGCAATCTTCGGCGCATTGCCGCGGGGTGCTTGCGGGACGCCGTCCCGCTTCCCACACTTGCCCGAGATCTGCGCCCCGTGTCGGTCGTCACGAATCCCCATCTCGCCGCCGCTGCGCTCGGACTCCTCGCCGTGGACGTTGGTGATCTGCGCCGGGCGTTATTGTACGTCGTGTGCCTGATCCTCGCCGTCACGGTCCACGAATTCTCGCACGCCTACGCGGCCCATCGTCTCGGCGATCCCACGCCGGAGGGGCAGGGACGGCTGACGTTGAACCCGGTGGCGCACGCCGATCCGATCGGCACGCTGCTGCTGCCGATCGTGCTCGGACTGCTGAGCCCGGGGATGTTGTTCGGCTGGGGGCGGCCGGTGCAGACCCAGCCGCGGCACTACACCCGCAAGATCACCATGCGCGCCGGCATGGCCCTGGTCGCGTTCGCCGGGCCTCTGTCCAACCTCCTCATGGCCGCCGCGACCTTGCTGGTGGTGCTCGGGCTGCAGCTGGCGGGGCAGGGCGGCACGTGGCTCGTCGACCAGAACATGCCGATCCGCATGTTCTTCACCCTCAACGTGGTGCTGTTCGCCTTCAACCTCCTGCCGCTGCATCCGCTCGATGGTGGCAAGGTGCTCGGCTGGGCGCTCGGCGCGAAGCACCAGAACATCGACGACTTCCTGCAGCGCTACGGCGGCATCATACTGATGGTCCTGGTCTTCGTGCTGCCCCAGGTCCTGTTCGCGATGCTGGGGCCGGTGCTCGTGCTGGGCAACATGGCCTTCGAGGCCGTCACGTAGGTATCCGTTGAACGCGACGATCGAGGGTGAGGGCCCACGTCCCGACGGCGGGCCGAGCGACGGCCGTTGCGAGGTCGACCTGCCGCAGTTCGAGGGACCGCTCGATTTGCTGCTGCACCTGGTGCGGCGCCATGAGCTCGACATCCTCGACATCCCGATCTCGTTCGTCTGCGAAAAGTACCTCGAGTACCTCGCGGTGATGCGGGCGCTCGATCTCGAGACCGCCGGCGAGTACCTGGTGATGGCCGCGACCTTGGCCTACCTCAAGAGCCGCGAACTCGTGCCCGCGCCGGCCCTCGATCCCAGCATGCCGGAGTCGATCGAGGACGGCGGCCCCGACCCGCGCGCCGAGCTCATCGCGCGCCTGCTCGAGTACCAGCGCTACCGGGCAGCGGCTGCCGAACTCGACCGCATGCCGATGTCGGGCCGCGACGTCTTCGACCGCGGCGCGACGGTCGACGTCGAGGCCCTCGACTCTGGACTGGCCCCGATCACGCTGTATCGACTCGCCGAGGCCTACCACCGCGTGCTCGATCGGGCGCGCGTCTTCAAGACCCACGAGGTGGTCATCGAGCGCGTCAGCGTGTCGTCGCGGATGAAGCAGCTGACCACGCTGTTGATCGAGCGCTCGCGCTTCGACTTCGAGGCGATCTTCCTCGAGCGGACCTGGTCGAGCGAGCACGAGCTGCGGGCGATGCTCATCGTCACGCTGATGTCGGTGCTCGAGTTGGTGCGGCTCGGCGTCGTGCGCGTCCACCAGCCCGAGGGCGGCGACGCGCTGCTCATCGAGCGCGCCGCGACCCCCGAGGAGGCCGAGCGCGCGCTGTTGGACTACGACGAGGACGCCAGCTTCGGCCGGCCCCGCCCCGCGGATCTCGAGCCCGATCCCGATGGCGAATTCGACGCCGAGCCGTCCGAAGAACTCGACGGGGAGCTGCTCGCCCAGCTCGCCGCCGCCCCTGCGTCGGTGGCGAATGGCGCCGTGGCGGACGATGTCGCCGACGATCGGGACGGCGCCGCGCTGGACGACGATGCCGAGGCCGACCGCGATGTCGAGGCCGACCGCGATGCCGAGGCCGACCGCGATGCCGAGGCCGACTGCGATGCCGAGGCCGACTGCTGTGCCGAGGCCGAGGGCGATGCCAACGACGGGGGCGATGCCAACGACGGGGGCGATGCCAACGACGGGGGCGACGCCAACGACGGGGGCGATGCCAACGACGGGGGCGATGTCGGGCCTTTCGGGATCTCCGCGCCCGCCCCTGAAGAGGCCGACTCGGCCCAGGCGGGGGTCGCACGGCCCGTGGACGACCTGCAGGACGGACCCCTTGCGACGGAAGACGCGGTGGCGGACAACGCGGTGGCGGACAGCGCCGACGACGACGCGCTAGACCCTGCCGCTGCGAATGGTCCCGAACCGGCGAACGAGCCGACCGTGGCCAACGGGGCCTTCGCCGCCAACGGGGCCGTGGGCCATGGTCGGCGCCGGGCACCTGAGAACGACGGCACGACGGACGACGACGACGATGGTCGATAGCACGACGCAGACGCCCAAGCGGCCGCGGTCCGCCCGTGGGAGCACGCCGTCGACCGAGTCGGCGAGCCTCGACGATCTCGTCGCCGGGCTCGAGCGCGAGCCGGCCGAGGCGCCGCGGCGTGGCGGTCGGCGTGGCGCCGGGGCATCCGAGCCTTCGCCAGAACCTGCGCCCGTGCCCACCGGCGAACCGGCGGTGGCCGAGCCGGCGGTGGCCGAGGTCCCCGACATCGTGCTCTCGGCCGAGCTGCCCTTGTCCGAGGACGACGACCTCAGCGCGATCGAGGGCGAGGCTGCGCCGCGCCTGGTCTCGATCGTCGAGAGCCTGTTGTTTGCCGCGAGCAAGCCGCTCGGCGTCCGCGACATCCGACAGATCCTGAAAGAAGCGACGTTGCGGCAGGTGCAGCTCGCGATCAAACAGTTGGGCCGCGACCTCGAGGGCCGCGGCGTCGTCCTCGCGCAGGCGCTAGGTGGATTCCGGCTGCGGACCAACCCCGAGAACGGGCGCTGGGTGCAGCAACTACTCGCCGAGCGTCCCACCAAGCTGTCGCGATCGCAGCTCGAGAGCCTCGCGGTCATCGCCTATCGCCAGCCGATCACCAAGCCGGAGTGCGACCACATCCGCGGGGTCGACTGTGCGGCCGTGCTCAAGGTGCTGCTCGACTACGACCTCGTGCGGATCGTGGGCCGCAAGGAGGAGCCGGGGCGCCCGCATCTGTACGGCACCACCCTCAAGTTCCTCGAGTTCTTCAATCTCCGCAGCCTGCGCGACATGCCGGATCTGCACGAGTTCCGCGAGCTCACCGAGGAGAGCCGCGCTGTCGTCCGCGAGCACCTCGGCGAGTCGGCGCTGTACGACGAGCGTGAGGCGATGGGCCAAGAGGTCCTCGACTGGAGCGGCGTCCCGGGCGGGGATTCGGGCGCCGACGAACAGGCACTCGCCGACGACCTGGCCGCACACGACGGCGCTCCGGCCGAAGCAAATCACGCAGCGGATGACGGTGACGACGCCGTCGACGACGCCGTCGACGACGCCGCGAATGACGGCGGTCCTTCGGCCGCCGCCGCAGACAGTGACGACGAACCCGTGCACGACGACGAGCCCGCAGGCGAACCCGACGCGAACCCCGAGACCACCGCGGACGACGGCGATGCCGCCGCCGACGACGACGGCGGGGACCGATGAGCGCGACTCCAAAGCCCAAGGCCCGCCCCACGCGCGCCAAACCCGGCCCCCGTGCGGGTGCACCCGGCGTGAGCGGGCGGGGTCCCGGGGGCCCCTCCGCGGCGGGTCGACGGAGCCGTGGCGGCACCAAGAAGGTGCCGGCGCGCCGCGACGACGACGGTGCGTCGCGCCTCCAAAAGCTGCTCGCGCAGGCCGGTGTCGCGTCGCGTCGCGCGGCCGAGGCCCTCATCGCCCAGGGGCGCGTGCGCGTCGATGGCAAGGCGGTCACGACCCTCGGGACCCGCGTCGATCCGAAGCTCGTCACGGTCGAGGTCGACGGCCGCGTCATCGCGGCCCAGGAGCCGACGTACCTGGTGATGAACAAGCCCGACGAGGTCGTGAGCTCCGCCGAGGCCGAGAAGGACCCGCGAGGGCGACCCACGGTGGTGTCGCTGCTCACGGGGCTGCGCAACCGCGTCGTCCCGCTGGGGCGGCTCGACTACCACACCCGCGGCGTCTTGCTGCTCACCAACGACGGCGCGCTGCATGCCGCGTTGCTGCACCCGCGGCGCGCTGTCCCCAAGACCTACCACGTCAAGTTCCAAGGCCGCATCGCGGAGCCCGAGCTCGCCCAGTTGCACGCCGGCGTGCAGCTCGAGGACGGCACCCGCACGCGTCCGTCGCTCGAGGCCGAGATCGTCCGCGGCACGACCACCAACACGTGGGTGCAGCTCACGATCTCGCAGGGGCTCAACCGCCAGATCCGGCGCATGGGCGACGCTGTCGGGCACAGCGTCCTCAAGCTGATCCGCGTCGCATTCGCGGGCATCACGGCCGACGGCCTGCGCGAGGGGCAGTGGCGACACCTGCGTCCCGAGGAGGTTGCCGGGCTCTACACGCTCGCGGGCCTGCGCGCCCCCGAGCGGGTCGACGCCGCCCCAGCCGCGACGCCCCGCGGCCTGCCGGTGATGCGCGCCCGCAAGCACGACCGCGCCGCCGACGAGGCGCCAGAGCCGGAGCCGCAGGCGGCCGATTCCGACAACCGCACCGGCGTCGCGCGCCGTCCGCCCGAGGGGCGATCCCGGGGTGACCGCGAGTCGATCCCGCCGTCGACGAACGATTCGGCGCCGACGCGCGCCGCGTCGGGGCGCGACACTGCGCGCAAGTCGGGCCGTCGCGACCAGCGGGGCACCACGCCGCGGCCCCCGGCGCCGCCGAAGCGGGCTCCCAAGTCCGGGCCCAAGGGACCTACCAAGGCCAAGCCCGCCGCGCGCCCGCCCACGGCCCGCAAGGCCGCCAGCAACGCCACCAACAAGGCTGCGGGCGGTGGCCAAGGCAAGCCCGCCGCCGCGCCGACCACCAAGGCCCCCAAGACCTCGGGCAAGCACGGCCCGGCCGTGCGACCGACGCGCGACGCGCGACGCGCGACGACGCGTGCGTCAGCACGCCGGGGCACCTCCGCCTCCGGTGCCTCACGACTTGCATCGCGAAAGCGGTGAGGCTACGTTCCCGCCCCGCGCTGCCTGCCGGCGCCCCCGCACCATGGCCAAGCTTTCCCAGGTTCTGCGCGATCAAAAGCGCGATGTGTTGATCGAGAAATACGCGGCTCGCCGCGACGAGCTGCGGCGCCAGCTCAAGGATCCCGAGATGCCGCCCGAGGAGAAGCAGGCAGTGAGCGTCGCGCTCACCAAGCTGCCGCTGAACTCGTGCCGCACCCGGAAGACCCGTCGCTGCATGCTCACCGGCCGCAGCAAGGCGGTCTATCGCAAGTTCGGGCTCTGCCGTATCGCACTGCGCGACCTCGCGCTGCGCGGCGATCTGCCCGGCGTTACCAAATCGAGCTGGTGAGGAGCGACGCCATGAAGAAGGGCATCCATCCCGACTATCACAAGACCCTGTTCATCGACTCGTCGAGCGGCGACGAGTTCATGACGTTCTCGACCATGGGCGGCAGCGAGAAGCGCGAGCACGAGGGCGAAGAGATCCCCGTGGTGCGTCTCGACGTCTCGTCGTTCAGCCACCCGTTCTGGACCGGCCACGCCCGCGAGCTCGATGCCGAGGGCCGCATCGACCGCTTCCGTCGTCGGTACGCCGGCAAGAAGAAGGCGTGATGGCCCGCCCGCGGGCCGCGTCCACCCCCCCGCGGGCCGCGTCCAAACCAGGGCGTCCGCGCGCCGCCGGTCGCTCGACCGACGGCTCGCCTCTCGTGGTGCCCGCGGCCGGCGTGGTGCCGGTCGAGGCCCCGTTCGCGCCCGGCAATGGCAACATCGACGACGCCCTGCTGGCGCGGTTGCTGGCCGTGGCGCTCGCCCACGGTGGCGACTTCGCGGACCTCTTCTTCGAGTATCGCCGCAGCAGCGCGATCGCGATGGAAGACGGCCGCGTGCGCAACGTGTCGGGGGGCATCGACATGGGCGTCGGCATCCGCGTCGTCCAGGGTGAGGCGGTCGGCTACGCGTTCGCCGAGTCGATCGAGCCCGATGAGATGATCCGCGCTGCGGAGACGGCCAGCCGCATCGCCCAGGCCGGCGGCAAGACGGCGGCCATCCGCGTGCGGACGCGCGAGGTCCCCAGCCGCTATCCGGTCGCGCGCGAGGTCGTCGACGTCGCCGGCCTCGACCGCGTCGATCTGCTGCGCCGCGCCGACGGTGCCGCGCGCAAGGTCTCCAGGAAGATCATCCGCGTCGACGCCTCGATCGTGTCGGTGCACAAGGAGATCCTCGTCGTCGACAGCCAGGGCTGGGTCGCCTACGACCAGCAGCCCATGGTTCGCTTCGGCGTCAGCGTGATCGCCCGCAAGGGTACGCGCGCCGAGTCGGGCAGCTCCGGTGGCGGCGGTCGCCTCGGCCTCGCCTATTTCGATCGGATCTCCCCCGAGGATCACGGCCGCGAGGCCGCGCGCGTGGCCCTCGTCAACCTCGACTCGCGCCCCGCACCCGCCGGCAGCATGCCCGTGGTGTTGGCGGCGGGCGACTCTGGGATCTTGCTGCACGAGGCGGTCGGCCACGGACTCGAGGCCGATTTCAACCGCAAGCGGACGTCGAACTACACCGACCGCATCGGCGAGCGCGTCGCGTCACGCGGCGTCACCGTGATCGACGACCCCACCTTGGTCGGCAGTCGCGGCAGCATCAACGTCGACGACGAGGGCGTCACCGGCGTCGCCGAGGTCCTCATCGAGGACGGCATCTTGCGCGGGTACATGCATGACCGCATCAGCGCCCGGTACTTCGACCGGCGAAACTCGGGCAGCGGTCGCCGCGAGAGCTTCCGCGACGTCCCGATGCCGCGCATGACCAACACGCTCATGAGCGCCGGCACCGAGGATCCCGACGACATCATCCGCTCGGTCGAGCGCGGCGTATTCGCCAAGAAGTTCTCCGGCGGCCAAGTCAACATCTCGAACGGCGACTTCGTCTTCAGCCTCACCGAAGGCTACCTCATCGAGAACGGCAAACTCACCGCGCCCCTGCGGGGCGCAAATCTCATCGGCAACGGGCCCGAGGCATTGACCACCGTCAGCATGATCGGCAACGACTTCGCGCTCTCGGATGGCATGTGGACCTGCGGCAAGGACGGCCAGAGCGTCCCGGTGGGCGTCGGCATGCCGACGATCAAGCTCGACCGTCTCACGGTCGGAGGCACCGCGCTCTCATGAGCAGGCCAGCGAGAAAAGGGCGGCCTGCGGTCGCGAAGAAAGCGGCCCCCGCGAAGAAGGCGGCGCCCGTGAAGCAGGCAGCCCCCGCGAAGAAGGCAGCCCCCGCGAAGAAGCCAGCCCCCGCGAAGAAGACCGTCCGCAGGACGTCGAGCGATCCCGCCACTGCACGGCTGCTCGAGATCGCCGAGCACGCGATCGCGATCACCCGGCGGCTCGGTGTCGATGCGGCCGAGGTGAGCGTCGCGACCGGTCACGAACTCGAGGTCTCGGTGCGCCACGGCGCGGTCGAGCTCGTGAAAGAAGCCGGGAGCAGCGGACTCTCGGTCCGCGTGATCCGCGACGGCCGGGTGGCGACGAGCTCCACGACGGATCTCGGTCGCGACGCGATCGAAGCGTTCTTGCGCCGCGCGATCGAGATGGCCGAGGTGAGCGAGTCCGACCCCATGGCGGCGCCGCCTGGCCGGCGCGAGCTCGCTACGCGGTGGCCGACGCTCGATCTGTTCGACGATCAGACCTCGCAGATCGACGCCGAGGTCGCGATCGGGCTGGCCCGCGACGCCGAGGCGGCAGCGCTGGCGGCCGACGCCCGCATCACGGCTTCGGAGGGGGCATCGTTCGGACGCAGCAGCGGCCACTCGGTGCTCGCCACGACCAGCGGCTTCGTGGGCGAGCGCGCAGGCACGTATCAGTCCCTCGCGGTGCAGGCGGTCGCCGACGACGCCGGCGGCAAGAAGCGCAACGGCGTCTACTGGACCGGGGGAAGGTTCTTCGACGAGCTCGAGACCCCCGAGGCGGTGGGCCGACAGGCGGCCGTACGGGCGCTGCGGCAGCTCGGCGCGGTGAAGATGGACACCGGCGTGTTCCCGGTGGTGTTCGACAAGGACGCCGCGCGATCGATCCTTGGCCTGCTCGCGAGCTGCATCCTCGGGGACTCGGTCTATCGCGATCGCAGCTACCTCGCCGGCAAGCTCGGCGAGTCGGTGGCCAGCGAGCACGTGACGGTGGTCGACGATCCGCTGGTGCCCCGCGGGCCCGGCTCGCGCGCCTTCGATGGCGAGGGCAGGGCGGTGCGGCGGTGGGTCGTGGTCGAGCGCGGCCGGCTCGAGACGTTCCTGCTCGACACCTACAGCGCGCGCAAGCTCGGCGCCGAGCCCACGGGGTCGGCTGCCGGCGGCGGTGGCATCCCCCACGCGAGCACCAGCAACTTCGTGCTCCAGCCCGGCAAGTGGCAGCCCTCACAACTGCTCGAGGGCATCGAGCGCGGCCTGTACGTGCATCGCATGATGGGCTTCGGCTTCGATCCGACGACCGGCAACTTCAGCCGTGGCGCCGAGGGGTTCCTCATCGAGAACGGCGCCCTCACGGTGCCGGTCGGCGAGATCACGATCTCCCGCAACCTCGACGAGCTGCTCAAGGGCATCGACCGCGTGGCGAACGATCTCGATCACCGCACCGCGACGACGTCGCCGAGCTTCCGCGTCGACGCGATGACGATCGCGGGCGCGTAGCCGTCGCGAGCGCCCTGCTAGAACGCGAGCGACAACCCACGCGGCGCCGCGGTGATCGCCGTCGACGCGCCTGCCCGGCGGGCGCGACGGAGATCGAGCGCGAGCAGGGCGACGAACGCGATGGCGCCGGCGCCTGCGATCGCGAACGCGACGTCGGCCCCGATCGCGAGCGGGCGGCTCGAGCGGGCAGCATCCGCGACGTCGTCGCCGCATAGCAGCGGTCCCGCGCCGTCGGTGCACCCCGGCCGCGCGCTGCGGCTACGCGCGAGCGAGGTGGCGCCGAGCACGGTGCCGACCACCGCGCCGGCGACACCGACCCCGAGCATGGTCCACGTCGGCGGGCGGACTCGCCTCGGACTGCGCGGAGGTGGTGCATCGGCCGGCGTCGCGACGACTGGCGGTGGCGGTGGTCCTTCGGGCTCGGCGGCGGTGGTCTCGGCATCTTGTCGCTGCTTGTCGCGCCGCGTCTGCAGGCTGCGCTTGCGCTCGTCGAGCGCAGCCCGCTCGGCCGCCGGCGCCAGGGCGCGGTAGCGATCGAGGGCGTCGATGGCCTCGTCGAAGCGACCGGCCCGATCGTAGGCGAGCGCGGCGTTGTAGAGCATGTCGAGGTTTCCCGAGAGCCCGTAGGCCCGCTCGAAGGCCGTCGACGCCGCATCGTACGAGCCCTCCGCGAACAGGGCGCGACCGTTGTCGTACAGCTCTTCGGCGCGCTCGAGCTCTGCGTTGGTCGGCTTGACCGCCGCGTGGGCCTGCGTGCCGGGAACCACCGCGCCCACCGCCAGAGCGATCGCGCCGGCCACCACGCGCCGCTGCAGGGCTCGCCGCACGGGGCCAACGTATACCGGCGGGCACGCGCGGGTCTACAATCGAGCCCTAGACGGGCGCACGCGTGCAGTCATCGGTTCACCTCTCCTTGGTCCGGCTCTCCTTGGTCCGGCTCTCCTTGGTCCGGCTCTCCTTGGTCCGGTTCTCCCCGGTCCGTTTGGCCGTCGTGCGTCTGGCCGTCGGCGTGGCCACGATGATGCTCGCCGCGGCCTGCACGCTCACGGCGGTGGATCCCGACGCGTGTTCGACCTCGGACGCCTGCAAGGCTGCGTTCGGTATCGGGTCGGTCTGCGGTGCCGATGGCTTCTGCAGCGCGCCGCTGCGCCATCCTCGGTGCTCGCGGAGCTGGCCCACAGCCCTGCTCGAGCGCCCCGAGGACTTCGGCGACACGCTGGTCATCGGCTCGCTGTTCGGCTTCGACGAGCACCTCGACACCCTGCTCGCCGCCGAGCTGCCGATCCGCCAGGCGCAGGGGCAGGGCGGGCTCGATGGCCGGCCGCTCGGCATCGTGCACTGTGACACCGCCGCGATGGCCGGTGACGACCTCGATGACATCGAGGGGGCCGCGAGCGCTGCGCGGTTCCTCGCCGAGGCGATCGGGGTACCGGCGATCGTCGGACCGCGGGGCTCGTCGCGGGCCCAGGCCGTGTTCGAGGCGGTCCGCGACCGCGAGGTCCTGGTGATCTCACCGTCGGCGACGAGCGCCGCGCTCACCGGCATCGACGTCGCCGAGCCGTCGGATGCGCGCCCGGGTCTGCTGTGGCGCACCGTGCCGCCCGACACGTTGCAGAGCGAGGTCATCGCCGCCGACATGCGCGGCCGCGGCGTCACCCGGGTGGCGGCGATGTACCAGGCCGGATCCTATGGCGAGGGCCTGGTGTCGCTGTTCGAGGCCCGCTTCCTCGCGGGCGGCGGGGCCGTTGTCCAGCGGATGCAGTTCAGCTCGGGCGAGTTCTCGACGATGGTCGCGACGGTGGGCGATCAGCTCGCGGCGGGCGAGCTCGACGAGGTGCTGTTCGTGTCGTCGGACATCGGCGACTACACCGGCTTCCTGGCGGCTGCGGCGGGCAACGACGCGCTGCTGGCGGTGTACTCCGCCCAGGGCGTGGGCCTGTTCCTCGCCGACGCCGCGTTCAACGAGATCCTGCTCGCCGACACGGCATCGCGCGCCGCATCGCTGTACCCTCGGATCCGCGGGACCCGTCCGGCGGCGGCCGAGGGCGTGCTCTTCAACGCCTTCGCGGCCGCGTACGCGGCCGAGTTCGACGCCGACGCCGACTCCTCGGGGTTCACCCCGCACGCCTACGATGCCTCGTGGCTGGTGCTGTACGGGCTCTCGCACGCCGTGCTCCGCGAGTCGGACGCGGGTGGACTCGGCATCGCCCGCGGCCTGCGACGCATGAGCCAGGGCGCCGCGGTCGAGATCCTGCCCATCAACTGGCTCGGGATCGTCGAGCGCCTTCGCAGCGGAGGAGCGATCGACGTCGAGGGGGCATCGGGGCCCCTCGACTTCGATCCCGCCACCGAGGAGACCACCGCGCCGATCTCGGTGTGGGCCATCCAGCCCGATGCCGACGCGCCGACCGGCTTCGCGTTCGTCGAGCTCGAGCGCGTCGACCCGTCGCAGTGACGGCGTGCTCAGACCTGGTCCGCCGATGTGGGCAAGCCGAGTACACGCGACCAGCCAGGCTCGCCCGTCGCGCGCCACCGCCGCGTCGCCTGGCTCACGCCGCGCACGCAACATCGATCCATCGCCATCACGCGATGCGTAGGGTGGGGGATGCGGCGACTGCTCCACTGCCCGCTGGCCGCCCTGCTGCTGTTCGTCGGGGCGATGCACTTCGTGCAACCGCGGTTCTTCGTGCCGCTGATGCCACCTTGGCTGCCGTTGCACGCCGAGCTGGTGGCGCTGTCGGGCGCGGTGGAGATCGTCGCCGGCCTCGCCCTGCTCGTGCCAAGATGGCGGAGCTTCGGCGGATGGCTGGCGTTCGCGACGCTGCTCGCGGTGTGGCCGGCGAACTGGCATCACGCCCTTTCCGGCGGTCTCGCGGATCCCGGTCTACCGGTGGCCATGGCGAGCGCCGTGGTGGCGTGGCTACGGCTGCCTCTGCAGCTGCCGCTGCTGTGGTGGGCATGGGTGATCGCCCGCGAGCCTCGGGCTTCAGCAGGAACGTCCTGCTCCCGCCGGGCCCGGCCGTCGGGAATCGAGACCGACGCATCGACGCTCGCCGGCCGTGTAGTGCCGTCTGGGTGATGCCCTGTGGCCGATGCCCTCTGGCCGCGGGTCGAGCGGGTGCGGTACGCTGGATCCGGATGGCGCAGATCATTCACCTGGGCAAGGTTCGCAAGGCCCGCGCGAGGGCGGCCGCGCAGATGCAGGCCGACGCGAACGCGGTGCGTCATGGTCGGACGCGGTCCGAGCGCCTCCTCGACGATGCTGAGCGCCGACTGCGGGATGCCACGCTCGATGGGGCGCGACGCGGGGGCGAGCCCGGCCCCGGCGCCAGGCCCGACGCCGAAGCCGAGGGCCGACCCGAAGCGAGCGACGACGGCGACGCGCCGGGCTGACTCCAGTCAGCACCGCTGTCGCCAGATCCGCCCCGCGTTCTGTGCGTCGAAAGTCTTGCGTCGCCGACGGCAATTCATCCCGCGCAGTGCTTTCGCGTTGCCTGCGGGTGGAAGATGCGAAGCCCGACGCGCGTTGCGACCATGCACGAAGAGCGCGACATGAAGCGGAGCATCACCTGGGGAGCCATCGCGGGAGTCGTGCTGGGCGCGACGGTCACGTTTGCCCTGTCGAGGGGATGGCTCACGGCGCCGTGGACGAACGCTCCCGATCGCGCGCCGGTGTCGACCCGCGTCGACGATGTGGCGCCAGGGGCCCTGGCGGCCCCGCGCCCATTCGCGCGACCGCTGCGCCCCGGCTCCTTCTGTGCGGGCGACGTCGCAGCCGTATCGCGCAGTTGAATCGCGCAGGACCACCCGCGCACGCGGTCAGTCGAAGCCCACCGGCGCCGTTGCCGACACCAGGGCCCGCAGCTGAGCGAACCCAGAGGTGGCCCGCTGCCGGGCTTCGTCGCAGCGCACGGCGGTGGCGACGACCGCTGACTCCAGGCCGCGCGCGAGGGCAACGCGGCCGCGGCGGCTCGCCCTCGCTCCGCGAGCGGTGAGCGCGGTGTGGAAGCCAGCGAGGTCTCGGTGCGCGCCGATGGCCTGCTGCGCGGCGATGCACGGCAGCAGCAGGACGGCCGCCGCCGGTGGCGCCGTGTCGTCGAAGAGCTCGAGGCCGTAGCGAATCTCGCGGGCGGCGATGCGGATCGCATGCAGCCGCTCGATCAGATCGTCGTCGGTGGCGTCGAGGGCCTGCGCGAGCTGGGCATGGGCGGCGTGCCACCATCGTCGCGCGAGCGCGTCGGGAGATCCCTGGGTCACCGCCGCTGCGACGCACAGCCGCACCGATTCAACGGCCTCGCGGAGCGCGTCGTCGTCGAGCCGCCGCGCGGCGTAGTCCCACGCCCGCTGGCGTCGGCGCCCGATCCGTCCCGCGAGCTCTTCGAGGGCGGCGCATTCGAGTTCCGAGGTCGACGCGTCGCGCCGCGCCGCGACCAGTCCCAGCGCGACATCGTGATCGCGGACGGCCCCGAGCCGCCGCGTCAGCCGGCGCAGCGATCGGTCGGCGTTGCGCCACGCTTCCTGTGTTTCTTCGGCATCCTCGACGGAGGTGATCGCGGTCACGCGGAGGATCAGACGCAGTCGTCGCAGCGCGGTGCGCCGGTGGCGAACCGAACGCGCGTCACTCGGTCCGTCAGCGGCCGCCAGGCGCCGCAGCCACCGGTCCACGTGATCGCATGCGTGCTCGGTCCACATCGCCGCGGTCGTGCGGGTGGGCAGGGTGCTGGCGCTGCTCGGACTTGCGGCGTCGCCGACCGCCCTCGGCGGCGCCGGCTCGGGCGCGTGGTTCGGCGCGATCCAGAGGTCGAGCTGGGCCTTGGCGGTTTGCCAGGCCGCAGTCGCGACGCGCCGCACGAGGCGGGACGGTCGTGGGATCCACACGGCGAACGGATGGTACCACCACCGTGACGCGGCCCAGGGTCGGCCTCAAGCCGCCGGTGGCGCGGTCGAAATACCCGCTCAGATGCAGTTCACGCCGCTCGGATCGCTGAGGCTGCCCTCACCGCCGCAGGCGCTCGCCCGCGTCATCGAAGCGGCGTCGGATCCGAGCGTGCCGGTGAGCGCCCTCGCCCGCGCCGTCAGCAGCGACGCCGGGCTGTCGGTGCAGCTGCTGAGGATGGTCAACTCGAGCATGTACAACCGCGGCGCTCGCATCGCGACCGTGGAACGGGCTGTCGCGATGCTCGGCAACCGTGCGCTGCGGAACCTCGCCCTGTGCGTCGCGGTGCAGAGCTGCGTGCGCGGCAAGATGGGGACGTTCGACCTCGATGGGTTCTGGGAGGACTCGTTGCGACGGGCCCTGGCGGCGCGGTTGCTCGCCGAGCGGTGCCCGCAGGCCGAGACCGACCCCATGGAGGCCTTCACCTTCGGCTTGCTGCAGGATCTCGGTGTCGTCGCGTTGATGCAGACCGCCCCCGATCGCGCGGCGCAGTGGATGGCTGCCCGCGGGCGCATGAGTGGGGACCGCCGCAGCATCGAACACGACGTCTTCGGGCTCACTCATGACGAGGTCGCCGAGAGCCTGGTCACCGCGTGGTCGCTGGCGCCCGAGCTGGCGATGCCGATGCGCTACCACCACGAGCCCGAAAGGGCGCCCGCCGAGCACCGTGGACGCTGCCTGCTGGCGGGCCAGGCCGAGCTGCTCGCCCAGGTCCTGCGCTGCGACGACAAGCGGAGCTCGCTCGCGACCGTCCGAGAGGGGCTCGGCCGCGGGATCGCGATGGCGTCCGACGAGGTCGACGCGATGCTCGCGACCCTCGCCACCCGCGTCGACGAGGTCGGCAGGGAGCTCGGGTTCCGCGTCGGCCGTCAGCCCGCCATGGAGGAGATCCTCGCCGCAGCGAACGCCGGGCTCGTCGATCTCAACCTCAGCTACGGGGAACTCGTGTGTCGGCTCGAGCGTGCGCTCGCCGAGACCGAGGCGCTCAGCAAGCAGCTCGAGGCCCGCAACCGCGAGCTCGAGCAGCTGACCGCCACCGACGCCCTGACCGATCTGCCCAACCGGCGCGCGCTCTCGGGGCGGCTGCACTACGAGATCACGAAGGTCGCACGGGACGGCGGCGCCATCGCCTTCGCGATGGCGGACCTGGACCGTTTCAAGGCGGTCAACGATACCTGGGGGCACGACTTCGGCGACACCGTGCTCCGGCTCGCCGCCGGCGCGCTGCGCGACGCCGCGGGGCCGACGCAGGTGGTGTGCAGGGTCGGCGGTGAGGAATTCGGCGTGATCATCCCCGGCAGCCACGGAGACGCCGCGGCCGCCCTCGTCGAGCGCCTGCGCCAGGCGGTCGCGGCGATCGCAGTGCGGTGCCCAGATGGCGAGATCCGCACGTTCACGATCTCGATCGGCGTGGCGTGGATCATCGGACCGACGGCGGAGCCGATCGACGCCGACGCGGTCGCGGTGCAGCTATACCGCGCTGCCGACGGTGCGCTGTACGAGGCCAAGCACCGCGGCCGCGATCGCGTGTGGATCGCGGAGGCGTCGCCACACTGGCAGGGCTCGGCAATCCCGCCGCGCGCCGCCTGAGCGCCGCCGGACCCACACGTGTGTGCATCCGGTGGTGGCGCGCGCCGGCAGCGACGCACGTGTGCCAGAGCACGCCTCCGTGCGACGACGGTGCGCTTGGGATCGGCGGCCGAATGCGAGTTGGCGCGGTAAGGTCGACGCGTCGACATGGCTGCCACGCTCAGCGAGTTCCTCCGTCCTACCGACACCTTCGCCCGGCGCCATCTCGGCCCCGACGAGGCCGAGATCGCCGCGATGTTGCAGGCCCTCGGCATCGCCGATCTGGACGCCCTGGTCGATCGCACCGTGCCGCCGTCGATCCGGCTCCGCGGCAGCCTGGACATCGGCCCGCCGCGGGGCGAGCACGAGCTGCTCGCCGCCTTGGCGGAGCGGGCGGGGCGCAACCGCGTGCTGCGATCGTTCCTCGGTCAGGGCTATCACGGTTGCATCGTGCCGGGCGTCATCGAGCGCAACGTCATGCAGAACCCCGGCTGGTACACGGCGTACACGCCGTACCAAGCCGAGATCGCCCAGGGCCGTCTCGAGGCGCTGCTCAACTTCCAGACCGCGGTCGCGGATCTGACGGCGCTGCCGCTCGCGAACGCCTCGCTCCTCGACGAGGCCACCGCTGCCGCCGAGGCGATGGCGATGGCGCACCGCCTCATCGGCGGCGCCCGCACCACGTTCTTCGTCGCCGAGCGCTGCCACCGGCAGACGATCGCGGTGCTGCAGACGCGGGCCGAAGCCCTGGGTCTCTCGCTCGTGATCGGCGATCCGCAAAGCCACGACTTCGCCGCGGGGAGCCACTTCGGTGCGCTGCTGCAATACCCCGACACCTTCGGTCGCGCCGACGAGCACGGCGACGTCGTCGACCGCATCCACGCTGCAGGCGGCCTCGCTGTCGTCGCGACCGATCTGCTGGCGCTGACGCTGCTGCGGCCCCCCGGCGAGTTCGGTGCCGACATCGCGATCGGATCGGCGCAGCGCTTCGGCGTGCCGATGGGCTTCGGTGGCCCGCATGCGGCGTTCCTCGCCACCCGCGAGGAGCACCGCCGCCAGCTCCCCGGTCGCCTCATCGGCGTCTCGCGGGACGCGGCCGGGGCGATGGCCCTGCGCATGTCGATGCAGACCCGCGAGCAACACATCCGCCGCGAGAAGGCGACGAGCAACATCTGCACCGCGCAGGTGCTGCTCGCCGTGATGGCGAGCATGTACGCCGTCTACCACGGGCCGGCGGGGCTCCGCGCGATCGCGGCGCGGATCCACGGCGCCACGCGGCTGCTCGCGGCGACGCTCGGCGGTCTCGGTCACTCGGTCGCCGGCGGCGAGTACTTCGACACCATCACGGTCGCGCCAGCCGGGGCCACCGCTGGCGAGGTGGTCGCAGCCGCGCTGGCCCGGGGCATCAACCTGCGCGAGGTCGATGCGCGCATCGGTGCGCGCGCCGATGGGCGTAGCGTCGTGGTGATCGCCCTCGACGAGACGGTCACCGAGGCCGACCTGCGCGGGATCGTCAGCGCCTTCGGCGGCCCCGAGGGCGCCCTCGAGCGCCACGCGGTCGCCACGCAGGATGGCCCTGCGGCGGCCATCGCCCGCAACAGCCCCTACCTGACGCACCCCACATTCAACCGCTACCACGCCGAGCACGAGATGCTCCGCTACATCCGGAGGCTCGAGGCCAAGGACCTGTCGCTCACCACGTCGATGATCGCGTTGGGCTCGTGCACGATGAAGCTCAACGCGACCTCCGAGATGGTGCCGGTGTCGTGGCCCGGCTTCTCCGCGCTGCATCCGTTCGTGCCGCCGGACCAGGCCCGCGGCTACCACGAGATGCTGCGCGAGCTCGAGGGCTGGCTCGGCAACATCACCGGGTTCGACGCGGTGTCGCTGCAGCCCAACGCCGGCAGCCAAGGTGAGTACACCGGGCTGCTCGTGATCCGCGCCCACCACCGGGCGCGCGGCCAGGCCGAGCGCGACGTGTGCCTGATCCCGGTGTCGGCCCACGGCACCAACCCCGCCAGCGCGGTGATGGCCGGCATGCGCGTGGTGATCGTCGCCTGCGACGACCAGGGCAACGTCGATCTCGCAGATCTCCGGGCGAAGGCTGCGGCGCACTCCGATCGTCTCGCAGCCTTGATGGTGACCTACCCATCGACGCACGGTGTGTTCGAGGCGTCGATCCGCGAGATCTGCGAGGTCGTCCACTCCCACGGCGGTCAGGTGTATCTCGACGGCGCCAACATGAACGCGCAGGTCGGCCTGTGCCGACCCGGCGACTACGGTGCCGACGTCTGCCACCTCAACCTCCACAAGACGTTCTGCATCCCCCACGGGGGCGGCGGTCCGGGCATGGGGCCGATCGCTGTGAAGTCCCACCTCGCGCCGTATCTGCCGGGGCATCCCGTGGTCGCCACCGGCGGCAGCCAGGCGATCGGGCCGGTGTCGGCGGCGCCCTGGGGCAGCGCGAGCATCTTGCCGATCTCGTGGGCCTACATCGCGCTCATGGGCAGCGCCGGGCTCGCGCAGGCGACCAAGATCGCGATCCTCAACGCCAACTACATGGCCGCGCGCCTCGGTGGCGACTTCTCGATCCTCTATCGGGGCAGCGGCGGCATGGTCGCCCACGAATTCATCGTCGATCTGCGGCCGTTCAAGGCCAGCTGCGGGATCGAGGCCGAGGACGTCGCCAAGCGGCTCATGGACTACGGCTTCCATGCGCCGACGATGTCGTTCCCGGTCGCCGGCACCTTGATGATCGAGCCGACCGATAGCGAGTCCATGGTCGAGCTCGATCGGCTGTGCGACGCACTGCTGTCGATCCGCGCCGAGATCGGTCGCATCGAGCGCGGCGAGTGGCCGCGCGGCGACAATCCCCTCGAGAACGCGCCGCACACCGCGGCGATGGTGACCGCCGAGGAGTGGACGCATCCGTACACGCGGGCCGAGGCGGCCTACCCGGCGCCGTGGGTGCGCGCGCACAAGTACTGGCCCGCGGTCGGCCGCATCGACAACGCGTTCGGCGATCGCAATCTCATCTGCAGCTGCCCGCCGATCGAAGCCTACGGGTGAGCTGGGGTCCTCCCAGGCGGCCCAGTCCTTCTGCGGGACCGGCCCGGTCCCCCTTCCACCGGGCGAAGCCCCGCGGAACCTTCCCCCTCCCGATCGCTGTCGCTCTCTGCGTCCTTGAGGGAGAGCGGCCCGCTCCCGCTTCCAATCACGGTCGCGCTCAGGTCTCGACTTCGACGAGCAAGGTCGTGATGTTGTCCTTGCCACCCTTCGCGTTGGCGAATCGGATCGACTCGAGCACGGCGTCCTCGACCTCGAGGTCGAGGAAGTAGCGCATCTCTTCCATGGTCTCGACGTAGCCGTGGAAGCCATCGGAGCACAGGACAAACCGGTCGCCGCCGAACAGCGGCACCGGCATCGTGTCGACCTCGACGTAGTCCTTGTGGCCGACCGCGCGCGTGATCACGTTGCGGGCCCGCGACTTGGCCGCCTGCTCGGGCGTGATCATGCCGTGCTTGAGCTGGTAATTGATGAGGGTGTGATCCTCGGTGATCTGCTCGACCATGCCCTTGCGCACCAGGTACACGCGCGAGTCGCCGACTTGGCCGATGATGCCGAGACCACCGCACACCAGCAGCACCGATGCGGTGGTGCTCATGCCCCGCTGATCGGGATCGAGCTGGCCCATCGTGTGGACCATGTAACAGGCGTTCTGGATCGCGCCGCGCACGATCTGGCACAGCTGGCCGGCGCGCGCGGTGGGGTCCGCCGTCGCGGCCTCGCGCAACGTCGCCTCGTGACGCTTGATCCACTCCCAGACCAGCTCGACCGTCTCCTGCGAGGCGACTTCGCCTTTGGCGCGGCCGCCGACACCATCGGCGACGACGAAGAGGCCGAGATCCGGGTCGGCAAGGTGGGCGTCCTCGTTGTGATCGCGGGACAGTCCCGTGTCCGTGTGACCAAAATAGCGGAGGTGCATTCGCGGGCCGGCAAGAACCTTAGCACGGGCGTGCGCCCGGCGCCCACGCCTGCAGCATCAGCGCGCCGATGCGCTGGGCGAACGCATCGGGGAGGGCCGCTTCGACGCGCGCCTCGCCCGGGCAGCACGCTGACAGATCCAGCGATGCGCAGTGCAGGGCCAGCCGCGGAGGGGACGATCCGTGGGAGACGGCGGAGGGGTCGTAGCGGTCGTCGCCTTCGATCGGCAGCCCCAGCCACGCGAGGTGCACGCGGATTTGATGCCGGTAGCCGCGGCCCAGGGCCACGGCGAACAGCGTGCGCGTGCGGCCATCGGGCCCGGGGGCCACGCTTTGGGCGAGTGGGACGAACGTGCAGTGCGTCGGCCTGCCATCGTCGCGGACCGCGACCGTGCGGCGGTCCGGCCCCCGGCCAAGCGGCAGTTCGAGCCGCAACAGTGATTCGGATCGCGGTCGCGGCAGGCCGTCCACGTGCCACCACTTTTCGCCATCGGGCGACGTGACGTCGAGACCGACCCGCGGCGGCCACGTCGGCGCGGCCTGCGTGCGCGCGAGCGCGGCGTAGATTTTGCGGCAAGCCTTCGCCGCCATCGCCGCTCGGCCGCGGCGCCAAGCGTCGGCGCCGCGGGCAAAGGCCACCACGCCGGTGGTCCCGCGGTCGAGACGATGGATGGCACCGCCTTCACGCGGATCGTCGCTGGCCGTGGCGCACTCCGGATGCAGCGTGACGACGGCGTCCGCGAGGGTGACCTCGTCGCCGGGGCGCAAACGGTGGGTGTGCACACCGGCCGGCTTGTCGACGTAGACGAAGTCGGCGGTCACTGCGAGCACGCGCAGCCCGATCGACTCGGTGCGTGGCTCCTCGCCCATCAACTGGAGCTGCTCGCCGAGTGCGACGCAGTGCGAAGGCGGTGCGCGGCGACCATCGACGCGCAGCGCACCGCCGAGGGCAAGGCCCTTGGCCACCCGTCGGGACAGGCCGGTGATGCGGCGGCCGAGCACGACGTCGGCCCGCGCACCCACGTCGTCGTCCTGGGCGATCCAGGTCGCGCGGCCCGCCCAGTGGCGCTCGGCGGTCACGGGGCGCGCTCGTGGGCGAGGGCGTCGAACACGAGGGCCTGGCACGGCTCGCCGGGCTCGATGCGAATGCACCCGGCCGGCACGCGGACCAGGGCATCCGCGCCCGCGAGCGATCGCAGGTTGCCGGAGCGTTGATCGGAGAGCGGCGCCACGGCGTCGCCCGTGGTGCGCGCCCGTACCCAGTGTTCGCGGTTGCGCTCGCCCTCGAACACACCCTCGGCCCGCAACACTCGAAGCGGACGCCGGGGATCGCCGCGCACGCCCTGCATGCGCCGCAGCGCTGGGCGGACGAAGAGCTCGCACCCGACGAAGGTGCTCGCGGGATTGCCGGCGAGCGCGAACCACAGTCCGCCTCGAGTGCGCACGATGCCGGTGGGCTTGCCCGGTCGCATCGCGATGCCCCACACCAGCGTCTCGAAACCCGGCTCGGCCGCGGCCTGGCGCACGTGATCGTGCTCGCCCACCGACGCCCCGCCGCACGTGATCACCAGGTCGGCCATCGCGACGGCGTCGGCGAGTGCGTGACGGAGCGCGTTTGGATCGTCGGGCACCGTGCGCTCGGCGACGACGATGGCCCCGGCCTCGCGGCAGGCACACGCGAGCATCAGGCCGTTGGTCGCGATCACCTCGCCGACGCGGCGCGCCGCGCCGATCGCGATGAGCTCGTCGCCGGTCGAGAGGATGGCGACGCGCGGCCGGGTGACGACCGACACGCGCGCGATGCCAGCGGCACCGAGCAGCGCCAGCTCGGCCGCCCCCAGGCGCAGGCCGGCGCGGGCGATCTCGTCGCCCGGGCCCACGTCGCAGCCGGCGACGCGGATGTGGCGGCCGGGCTCGGGCTCGCCCACTCGCGTCGCGTCGAACCCGATGCGCGCGCCGTCACGGACGACGTCCTCCTGCACGACGACCAACTCGGCGCCGGGCGGAACCACCGCGCCCGTGGAGATCCGCACCGCCGTGCCGCACGTCGAGACATCGATCGTCGATGGGTGTCCCGCGGCGCTCTCACCGATGATCTGCGCGGCACCGCTGCGCACCGTCGCGAGGGTGCACGCGTAGCCATCCATGACCGACAGATCCCAGCCCGGCAACGCGAGCGCTGCGGTGACGGGCGCGGCGAGGTGGCGTCCGAACGCATCGCCCAGCGCGAGCGCTTCGATGCCCCGCGGCGCGGCATGGGCCAGTGCTGCGGCCTGCGCTGCCTCGACGGTCGCGAGCATCATCATGGTGGGGCCCCGCGGCCCTGCCCGGGCAGGCGGCTCGAGGCGGGTGTGGACGGTGCGCGGCGCGTGGCCTTCGGTGCGCCGCCCGCCGGCTTCGTGGTCGGCTTCGTGCCCGGCTTCGGCGGGGCCGTCGTCGCGGGTGTCGACGCACTCGCGGGTGCATCGCCGTCGTGACGCACGATCGATGCTGCGGCGTCGGCGGTCGAGGGGCGTCGCGGTGATGGGGCCTCGAGCGTGCCCTTGCGGCGCGCCTCGTCGACGTAGACGATGACCAGCTCGCCCGTCTCCAGGGCGTGATCGCGGGGGTAGCCGTTGATGCGCGCCAGATCCCCGTCGGTCAGATCGACGCGGCGACCGATCGACGCCAGGGTGTCGCCGCGGCGGGCTTTGATCGCGCGTCGCGACTTGCCGCGCAGCGCCAAGCTGGCCTCGATGTGCTCGCGAGAGCCGCGGACCACGCGGTGGACCGCGCCCAACTCGTGGACCACCACGCCTTTGGCCGCGGCGTCGAACTCCGACGCCACCGCGAGCTGCAGCAGCTGACCGGGCTGTAGCCGGGCGTGGGGATCGAGATCATTCCAGGCTACGACGTGCTCCCACGTGGTCCCGAACGCGCGCGCGATCGAGGCTGTCGTCGTCGCCCGCGTGGCCTCGAAGAAGACCAGCCGCTCAGCTTTGCCCAGGGTCATCGGCGGCACGGCGGCTAGGGGCCGCGGGTCGCCTTGCCCGTCGGCGGTGCGGGCACCGGCGGGCACGACGAGGGCCACGCCCGCGCCGATCTCGGCGGCGTCGCGGATCCCGTTGCGACCGCGCAGCTCCTTCTCGGAGATGCCATGGCGCGCGGCGATCGCTGCGAGGCGCTCACCCTCACGCGCGACATGAACGGCCTCGCCGGTCCACTGCGCCTCGAGCTCGGGCCGGGCCTTGCCGATGCGTGTGGCGGCGGCCCGCGGCATGCGGACCTTGGTCACCACCCCCGGCGGCGTCCGCCCGCGCACGAGGTGGGCGTTGAGCTCGGCGACGAGGTCAACATCGACGCCGCCGATGCGGGCGAGCTCGGCGAGCGGTGTCGACTTGGCGACCTCGACGTCGACCCACTCGACCGGGGGCAACGGCGAGATGTCGGCAGATCCGAAGCCGAGCGCGTCGCGGTTGCGGGCGATGATCGCCGCCGCGACGATCTTGGGCACGTAGTTGACCGTGGCGTGGGGCAGGCCACTCTCGAGCTCCGCGAGGGCCCAGAAGTTGTTGGTGTTGTGGCGTTCGATCGAGGTCGTGACCAGGCCGTATCCGGCGTTGTAGGCGGCCAGGGCCAGCTCCCACGAGCCGAAGCGCACCCGCAGGTCCTGCAGGTAGTTCGCCGCTGCAACCGTCGAGCGTTCGATGTCGAAGCGCCAGTCGATCCAATACGATTTCGACAGGCCGTAGACCCCGCCGGTGCCTTCCATGAACTGCCACGGACCCGCTGCGCCCGCGGCCGATCGCACGCGCGGGTGGAATCCGCTCTCGGCCATCACCACCCACACCAGCCCCACGGGCACGTCGTGCTGGACGAGGATGCGCTCGACCATCGCCTCGTAGCGTCCTGCGCGGCGCAGCCACGCCCGCATCATCGCGATGCCGCGCGGATCCTTGGTGAAGTAGCGCAGGTACTCGACGAGCCCGCGGTTCCACCGCACGGGCAGATCGGGCATCGTCAGCGCCTTCATCCACGGCTCGGGCGCCGATGACACGATCGTTTGTGTCGGCGCGAGGACCTCGGACTCGAACGCGGCGAGCGCGTCCCGGTCGGCGCGGTCGGGGTCGAAGGCGGGGGGAGTCCACGCGGCGTGGATCGACGCGCGTTCGCCCCGATCGCCCCGCACGCGCCGACGGCCGTCGTCCGAGGCGCCGGGCACCGCATCGGCCGCACGTACATGGGCCTGCGGAACGCCCGACGCGAGGGCGAAGAGGAGCGCCAGCACGCCGCCGCGCGACCAGGCACGATGGGGGCCGGAGCCACCATCACCCCACCGACGCGTCCTCTGCGCGAGTGGCGGCGAGGTCTGCATGGGCGTCACGCTAGCATTGGTCCCGAAAGGCGACTACCTTTCGGCCATGCACACCCTGCTCGGCTTTGGGGTCGGCCTTCCCGAGGTGCTCATCATCTTGGTGGTGGTGCTGCTCATCTTTGGTCCTTCGAAGCTGCCGGCGCTCGGCGAGGGCATCGGCAAGATGCTCCGCGGCTTCAAGAAGGAGATGAAGTCGATGGAAGACGACACCAAGGCACAGACGGCCGAGCGCGCGATCGATCCCGTCGATGATCGGCCCGAGATCGACGTCACGCCCAAGCCGGTTCCCGAGCACAAGGCCTGATCGTTGCCTCGGGGTGCCGCCCAGCGGCACCGGCTCACATCCCCGGTCGAACGCGGCGCTGCACGGCGGCGCGCAGCGGCGGAGGTAGCCGCCCATCGTGGGCCAGCTCGCGCAGCTCGGCCCCATTGAGCAGCCCTACGAGCTGCAGCGCCAGGGGCAGGGGGAACTTGGGATTGCGGACCAGCGCCATGCGAACCCGCGGGTTCACGCTCCAGCGCAGCGAGCGATGCAGCAAGCCGAGCACCGCCGCCGAGCTGCGCCGCGCCGTCGCGATGCGCAGCACGTCGTCTTCGGTGAGGTGAGGATTGGCGAGCAGCAGCGCGACCACATCGGCGTGGGGATCGGTGAGCAGGCGCTGCAGCACGTCGCGTCGCCACGATCGCGCCAGCGACTTGCGCTCGCCCAGGGTCAGCGGTCGGCTGCCGGGGACCAGAGGCCTGGGGGCGGCGGCGCGGGTGTCGGCCGGCGCGTCGAAGACGAACAGCAATTCCTTGCACGCGTGGAGCCCCTGCGCCGTGGCGGCGGCGTGGATCGCCACGCGACTGGCGTAGGGCAGGTGATCAGAGCCGAACACGTCCACCGCGGCGAGCAGGCCGATGAAAAACGGCGGCCCGCCCGAGCGGCCCGCGGTCGCGAGCACATCGAGGAGCCACGCAGCGTCGGTAGCCGCGGCGAGCTCGAGCCAGCCGGCCAACCGCGCCGCTCGCATCGCCCGATCCGGCAGCGTGCTCAGCCGTGAGGCGACCGCGAGCGGATCCAGCGGAGACGGCCCCCACGGAACCGCGGGCTCATCCACGGTGCGCCCCCATCGTCGGATGATCCCAGAGACCGGCCCCGACGGCGACAGGAAAGCGGGGGCGCAGAGGCGGCCTACTTGCCGAGGGCCTGGCGATACAGGTCTTCGAGCAGCGGCCGCGGATCCGGCGTGTTCTTCTGCAGGACGCTGACGACGGTGAGGCCGGCGACGGCGAGCAGGAGCAGCACGAGGATCACGGCGCGAAGCGCACTCGAACGGCGCGGCTCGGTGTCGTCGAGGTCGACGGAATCGGGCAGCGATGCCGCGACCTCGGGCGGTCGCGTGCGCGGCTCGGCCTGGGGTCGACTCGTCGCAGAATCGCGCGGCGCACGGGCGGGTTCGCCGGCGACCGCCTCCACCGGGGCGCGGGCCCCGGCTGGGCGGGGTGGCTCGGGCTGGACCACGGCGGGGCGCGCTGGCTCAGCGCGGGCCGGCTCAGCGCGGGCCGGCTCAACGCGGACCGGCTCAGCGCGGACCGGCCCAGCGCGGACCGGCTCAGCGCGGACCGGCTCAGCGCGGACGGCTTCGACCTGGACCGCGGCTGGACGGGGCGGCTCTGGACGATCCCGCGGCGGCGTCGGGGCCGTCGTCGTTGTCGGCTCGGACGCGGCGGGCGGCGGCGGAGCCATGCCGACGGCCGTCGTCTGGGTCGTGCCGGGCATGCGCACGATCGTCTCGGAGGCGTCGTCGTCGTCGAACGACGACTGCACAACGGTCGCCGCGAACGAAGGACGCGGTGCGGCGGCCGGCGGTGTGGCGGCCGGCGGTGCGGCGGCCGGCGGTGTGGCGGCCGGCGGTGTGGCGGCCGGCGGTGCGGAGACCGGCGGTGCGGCCCCGACCGCGGTCGGGGGCGAAGGACGCGTGGCGGCAGCGGGCGCCATCGGCTCGGGCGCGGCGGCGGGCGCCACGGACTCGAGCACGGCGGCGGGCTTGGCCTCGTCGGCGCGGCGTACGGGCGCAGCGGCGCCGGCCGCAGCGCGCCGATACTCGGCGGCCGAGCGGAACCCACTGGCCATGCGCATGCCGGCCTCGATCAGGCTCGCGTCGTTCGCCGCGGCGAAATCGAGGATCATGCCGAAGCGGCAGTGTGGACACTGGATCTGCACGAGGTCGGCGATTTCGCCGTCACGAACCTCGAACGGGCCGGTGCAATCGGGGCAGGCGATGATCATCTAGAAATCGAGCCCCACCGAGACCGTGTACTGCTGTTGAAAGTTCGAGCGGTCGGCCACCCTGACCCCGTCGAGTTCTCCGGCACGCTTGCCGCCGGGCACGAGCATCGCCTCGAGGCCGATGCGCATCACCGAGAAGATCATGCGCGCCCCGAAGTAGGGGCGATGACGCACGATCGCCCCGGCGTTCTGGAACACGAACTCATCGCTCGTGCCCGCGTCGACGCCGGGACATGCTTCGTTGTAGTCGTCTGGGAATTCGTCGCAGTTCGGCGTCGCGTCGAGCACCGTCGAGCGCGACACGATGATCAGCGCCTCGTAGCCGACGTACGGCGTGACGCTGAAGGTCTTGCCGACGCCGAACACGTATGACACCGAGACCGAGGGCGCCGCCGTCGTCATGCTGAAGTCCTTCGCGCCCAGCAGGCGCGAGAAGCTGCCGCGGATCGCGATCGAAGGGAACGGGTGCTTGCGATAGAAACCCTCGTGGATCGCGATCTTGCCGTAGCCCGACATCGCCCACATGCGGCTGTCGAACAGGTGCGTCGCGCCGGCGCCGACCTCGATGCCGGGCCACAGGCCCTTGCGCGCCATCAGCTGCATCGATGGCGCGACATCGTCGGCGCGCCCGCGCGAGCTGCGGGCCCAGTAGTCGTTGCCGCCACCGATGGTGTTCAGGCCGAAATCCGCCGAGACGGCGAAGCCCGCGAGGCCCAGCGAGTCCGCGGGATCGACAGGGCGGGGCGCCATCACGGTGCCGAGCTCCGACGACAGGCTGCGGAATCCCGCGTCGTCCTGGACCAGCGCGCCATCGGTCTGCGCGCCGAGGCGCGTCAGATCGAGGTCGTACTTGCCCGCCTGTGCGGCCCGCGGCACGAGCAACATCGCGGTCGCGACCAGGGCAGCGTAGGGCAGTGGCCGGCGATGCATTCGGTGCTCCGAGCAGCGGACGGCGCAGCGTAGCGTCGCGTGCCGTGCCGTGTCAAGGATGCCCCCTGCTTCAAGCCTCGGAGATCACTGCATTTCGGTATGCCTCGGAGGGTAGGCGGTCGGTTCGTTCGCGAGGCTGCGTGCGGCGATCAGTGTCGCGCGCTGCTTCGCTGCCGCTGGCGGATCACCAGCGCAGCGGGGCGCCGTGGCGCGCGACGTGACGGCCCAGCTCGGGGCGGCGCGATCTCGCGGCCGCCGATCCCACCTGCAGCGTGTTGCAGCCGCCCTTCGCCGCCGCGAACCCGACGTCGAAGCCCATGCGCACGTGCGCCCGACCATCCCCGGTGGGATGACGATCGACGGCGACCAGCTCCACGCGCGTCGGCCTGAGCTCGCCGCAGCTGAACCACCACGCGTCGCCGTCGGCGAGGACGTCACCGTCGAGCGGACGATCCGCCAACTCGACGACCACGGTGAACGACGCACCTGCACGGTGACGGGCGCGCAGGCGCTCGCGCAAGGCCGCGCCGCCGGGCCCCGGCACCTCGGCGACGGTGAGCTCGACGAGCGTGTCGTCCCACCGCGTGGCGGTGACGACCGCGCCGTCGCCGATGACCGCGCGGCGCTCGCGTGTCGAGATCGGCGCGGCGCCGGGCGTCGCGTGGCTGTGGGCGCACGCAACAGCTCCGCCCGCGAGCAGCAGGACGTTCGCGAGCAGGCCCCCTGCGCGCAGGTTCGCGGTGCGCCGGACCACGGCTACCGAGACCTCCGCGGCGCGCCCGCGAACATGATGCCCACGGCGCCGCTGCGCAGCCACACCACGCGAGAGGGCAACACCATGTCGAGCGGTCCGCCGGCACCCTCGACGAGCAGGTCGAGCTCGGCGCCCTCGTGGATCGCGAAGGTGTGCAGCGGCTCGAGCTTCGCGCCGCCCGCCGAGATGTCGACGATGACGACGTCCGTCGGGGTGGCACTGTGGGCGCCCTGCGCTCGCACGGCGATCGCGGTGGTACGTCGACACGAGAACCGCGTGAACTGGCGGGCGCCGCTGCCGTCCTTCGCGCGCAGCCGCTGCTCCAGCGCGGCCAAGCGGGTGCGTCCATCGGCGCCGATCGGTGTGACCCCGAGGCTGCGCATGCGCAGGTCGCGGTACTCGAGGATGTCGAGCCAGAGATCTCCGTCGTAGCTCGAGCCATCACCCCACCGGGCGACGAGCCGCGCGAACGTCTGGGCCCCACGCTCGCAGTCGCCCACGACGCCCAGCAAAGCGGGGGCCAAGGTGGTCTCGGTGTCGGACGAGGGCCGGTCGTCGCCGGTGGGTACGTCCGCGAACGCCCCGGCGCCGTGCCAGGGCGCGTGCTCGTGGAGCAGCGCGTGCGGGGCGTCGTTCGCGGCGTCGGCGTCGTCGGTCCCGGACAGGGACCAGCAACGGCTCGGCTCGGGCAGGGGGCTGGCTGCGGTCATGGTCGCCTTGCCACGGCCAAGCCGCGACTGTTAGCGTCATCGACCGTCTGGGCACGAGTTGAAGGCCGACCGCGACCGACCCCGTGGACCGCTTCGGGCCGTCCGCTCCCACCTCGATCAACGCGAGCACTGGATGTTGCTCGCGCTGTGGTCGTTGTCGCTGACGTCGGTCGGCGTGTTCTGGACCAGCGGTCCGGCGTGGGTGCCGTGGGTCGGACGTATCGGCATCCTCGCGTTCTTCGGACTGGTGGTGTGGTGGGCGTTGACCGGCTTCTCCGGCTACGAGCATCGCACCGGCCTGCGCATCGTGAGGCGCTCCGGCGCGCCGCGGCGTTCGATCGCGTCCGCACTCGTGGCGCTCGGCGGCGTCGCGGTCGGCCTTGGCTGCATGTACTACGGCATGCGCAGCGCGCCCGTGGTGATCGCCACGGCGATGGCTGCGGCCGCCGCCTTGGTGCTGCTGGTCTTCCGCCGCTTCGCCGTGTTCGCCAGCTTGTCGATCGTCGGCATCGCGATCGGCGTCGCCGCGCTCATCGTCGTGCAGTCGGTGGCCACCGGCTTCCAGCACGAGTTCGAGCGCCGCGTGCTCGGGGTCTACGCCCACATCAACGTCACGCGTGGCTTCGGCATCCAGGAGTACCGCCGCTTCGAGGCCTACCTCCGCACCGTCGACGGTGTGCTCGGGGCCAGCCCGTTCGTCTACTACGCGATGGCCCTCGCGCCGCAGTCGTCGGCCGCCGACGAGCGCGAGCTGCGACGGGCGAGCGTGCTGGTCAAGGGCATCGAGCCCTCGAGCGCTCACGAGGTGATCGATCTCGACGATCACCTCGTTGCCGGCGGCGGGCCCGAGGTCGAGATCGCCGCGCTCACGAGCGACCTCGAGTTGCAGCCGATGCCGGATCGTCCGGACGACAAGCTGCCGGCGGTCATCGCCCAGATGCCCGACCCGCGTGGCGACGGCTGGTACGGGCCGGCCTTGGCCCGCTGGCGGGCGCTGCCCGACAACGTCGAGTACGGGCACGGCCGTCGCAGCGACTGGGACGTCGACGACGGCGATCCGTGGCCCGACGAGGAGCCCGGCGCGGCGCGGCCGGTCGTCGCCGACGAGGTGCTGCCCACGATGTTCGTCGGCGTGACCTTGGCCCGTGAGCTCGATCTGGAGGTCGGCGACGTGGTCACACTCGTCGATCCCGGCGCCGGATTCGATCACACCGAGGTACCCGAGTTCCGCCGCTATCGCATCGCGGGCATCTTCCGCGCCGGCTTCCAGGAGTACGACGCTCGCCTGGTGTACGTACACATCAAGGAGCTGCAATGGTTCAAGTACCGCGGCAAGGACATCGTGTCGGGCGTCGATCTGCGCCTCGCGGATGCCTACGACGCGCCGCGGGTCGAGGCCGAGCTGCGGGGGACCATCGGCAGCGACGAGTACTCGATCCTCGAGTGGCAGAAGCTCAACGCCAACCTCTTCCAGTCGATCCGCACCCAGAAGTCGATCCTCACCATCATCCTCAGCCTGGTGAGCACGGTCGCTGGCTTCAACGTCCTCGCCGCGCTGTGGACCATGGTCGTGCGCCGCACCGCCGAGATCGCGATCCTCATGTCGATGGGCGCCACCGAGGCCGGGGTCGCCCGCATCTTCCAGTTCTCGGGGATGACGTTGGGTGCGGTGGGGTCCGTCGCCGGCGTCGCGTTCGGGCTGGTGCTGTGCGCGTTGGTCGAGTTCTACGGCTACACACTCGATCCCGAGGTCTACTTCATCGAGCGCTTGCCTGTGGAAATCAGCGTCTCGCAGATCGGTGCAGTGCTCGCGTTGACGATGGGGATCTCCTTCGTCGCGACGATTCCGCCGGCCCTGCGCGCGGCCAAGCTGCGCCCGGTCGAGGGCCTGCGCTACGAGTGAGCCCATGGCCACCGAGTCCGATGCGTCCGGAGTCCGCGGCCTGCCCTGGGCACTGTTGGGGCTTGTCGGCGTGCGCCTGGCCCTGCGCGACCGCCCCGCCTCGCGGCGCGTGAGGCGGGTGCAGCTGGCCGCGGCGGCCGTGACCCTGGCGAGCGCGACCGCGTTGCTGCTCGGGCTCTCGCAGCTGTGGTTGGTGGTCGTGCTCGCGCCCGCGAGCATGGTCCTGCTCGCGACGGCGGCCTTGCGGATGTTTCCGCCGGCGATGGCCGTCTCGGTGGTCGGCATCGCGCTGTCGTGCGCGAGCATGATGACGGCGCTCGCGGTCACCAGCGGATTCCTGAACGAGGTGTCGATCACGGTGTCCCGTTTCAACGGGCACATCCTGCTGACGAAGTACGGCCTCGACTTCACCGAGTACGAGACGCTGGGGGCCGAGATCGCCGCCGATCCGCGTGTCGCCGCGATCTCGCCGTTCGCCTACTCCATGGTCGTGGTGGTGCGCGACGACGCCGAGGCGGCCGGCAGCGCGGCGGCGCTCCCCACGGCGCCGAGCATCGAGTTGGCGACCGATATGGCGCCGAGCACCGATGTCGACGCCGCGTGGGACGCGGCGCTCGACGCCGATCTGCGCCTGAGCGCGAGCCCGCCCCCGAACGCGGGCCCGCGCCCGAGCCCGCAGGACACCGCTACTGCTGACGATCGCGGGCCGGCACGAGCGTCCACCGACCATGGCGCCGACCGTCCGGCGATCGTGGTCGGCAAGGGCATCGACCCCCAGCAGGCCAGCGAGTTCTCGGCCCTGGCGCGGGCGTTCGGCCGCGGCGATCTGTCGGGGCTGCGGCCCGCCGACTCGCGGCACCTGCCGGGGGTCGTGCTCGGCCACGCGCTGCGTCGGGCGCTCGGCGTCGAGATCGGTGGGCGCGTGCGCGTCGTCGTGCCGGCCGAGCTCGACGGCCGCGGCGACGCGACCACGGCGATGCCGCGGCATGCCACGTTCGAGGTCCTCGACGAGCTGCAGACCGGGGTGGTCGAACTCGATCGCAACCTCGTGTTGATGCACCTCACCGCGGCCCAGGCCCTGTTCTTCAGGAAGGGTCGCGTCACGGGCATCGAGCTCGAGCTGCGTGATCCAACGTCGGCCCAAACGGTCGCCGCGGACCTCGCTGCGCGTCTGCCGGAGCTGTATCGCGTCAGCACCTGGTACGAGGCCAACGCCGAGATGCTGAAGGCGCTGACCCAGATCCGCGTGGTGGTCGCGATCGTCCTCGGGCTGATGGGCGTGGTCGGGGCGTCGTCGCTGGTCGCGAGCCTGCTGCTCGTGGTGCGCCGCAAACACCACGACATCGGCGTGCTGCTCGCGGTCGGCAGCGATCACCGCACGATGTTCTGGATCTTCGAGGGCGTCGGTCTGTTCGCTGGTGCCGTCGGCGTCGTGCTCGGCACGGCGCTGGGCACCTTGTACTGCCTGGTGATCGGCGCCTATCGATTCCCGCTCGAGGGCGACGTGTATCCGATCGATCACCTGCCCGCGCAGATCGCCGCCGCCGACGCGATCATCCCCGGGGCGATCGCGATGGTGCTGTGCGCGTGCGCGAGCGGGCCGGTCGCGCTGCTCGCCGCGCGGGTTCGCATCCTCACGGCGCTGGCGCGGGGCTGAGGCCCGCGATCACTCGGCGACGGCGGGCGGTGGCGCGTCGGCCGGTGGCGCGTCGACGTTCCGGGTGTTCGACGCCGCTTGCAGCGCGACGATCCGCGTCTTCGCCACGTCGTCGGAGTATGCCGAGCAGCAGTCCATGCGGACGTAGGTGGACCACTCGGTCAGCGCGTGGTCGACGTCGCCCTTGGACTCGTAGACCTGGGCGGCGCCGGCGTGGGCCATCTTGTCGGACGCCCACGTCGACAGCGCCTTCATGTACGTCTTGAGGGCTTCGTCGTCGCGGCCCTGGCCGCGCAACACGTCGCCGAGTTCGGTGTAGACGAACTGGGCCATCGGGTCGAGCTCGACCACGCCGCGCAGGACCTTCTCGGCCTCGTCGTATTGCTTGGCGAGCTTCAGTTGCACGCCCTGGGGCAGGCTGTACTCGCTCTTGTCGGGATCCAGCGCCGCAGCCTTGGCGAACGCCGCGGCCGCCTCGGCGTGCTGTTCCTTGCGGGCGAGGACCTCGCCGCGCAGCGAGTGGGTGGCCGCGTCGTCGGCCTTGGCCGCGACCGCCCGGTCGACGAGGACGAGGGCCTCGTCGGGCTGGCCATCGGAGAAGCGGATGCGCGCGAGCCCGGCGAGGGCCTCGGGCTGCTCGGAATCCTGCGCGAGGATCGTCTCGTAGACCTTCTCGGCGTCCTTGAACTTGTGGTTGCGGGTCCAGGCCGCGGCGGCCTCGAGATCGGACGCGAGCTTGGCTTCGGCCGCGGCGGGATCGACCTTGGGGCCGTCGTCGCAGCCGGCGGGCAGGAGCGTCGCGAGCATCGACGCGAGCAGGAGGGCGCGCATGGGCTCAATCGTGCATGGACGGCGGGCGGCGAGCAAGTGGCGCGAGCGGCGGGACTTCGCATCGGGTGTGCAGCCCATCTCGCATCCCGGTGCTAGGCTCGCAGCCGCGTGAGCGCTCGATCGCCGGCGGCCGATTCAGCGGGTCTGCGCACCCAGGTCAAGGCCGCGCTCGCCCGCTGGGTGCTGCACAAGCGTCGCGCGCTCGTCGAACGCGACGGCCAGCGCCCGGGCGCCCATGACGAGGCCACGCACGCGTGGGATGGTCGGCGCCGCTTCGCCGAGGACTATCTCTTCATCGCCGCACAGGCCGACTTCGGGCTGCTCGCGCGTCTCGAGTGGATGCCTGGCCGCGCCGCGCATCGGGTGTGGCTGATGGTGCTGCGCAAAGACGGCGTGTGGTGGGTGCCACCGGACGAAACGATCGTGACCCAGGCCAGCGTCGACCGCTGGAACGTCGCCGGACTCAGCCTCGACTGCGTGCAGCCGCTTTTGCGATGGTCGGTGCGCTACGAGGGGCGGCTGTGCGCCGCGACGGCAGCGGGCGAGCGGCCGCCGGCCACCTCCGATCGCCGGGCGCGACGCTGCTCGATCGATCTGGTCTTCGACGCGCTGGCGCCACCGTTCGTGCCGGGTGTCGACGACGATCCCGACCTCGTCGCGCGGCGGCTGGGCGAGGCCCACTGGGATCCCGCGTTGCTGCGGGCGGTGCGTCGGGCGACCCAGCGTGGCTACGTGCAGACCGGACGTTTCGACGGCACGGCCGTGCTGGGCGACGAGGTCACCGCGGTGCGGGCAGTCGGCCTGCGCCAGCACACGTGGGGTGTCCGCGACTGGGGCGCGCCCGAGCAGACGGTGCAGGCGCTACTCGTCGACGGTGACACGGTGGTGTGGATCCAGCGCGCCGAGTTCCCCGCGTTGGTGCTCGAGGGGGGCTTCGTCGCGGAGGGGCCGACGCTGCGACCCATCCGCGCCCTGCCGATCGCGTCGTGCGACGCGGGCGCGTGCGTGCTCGCCCTGGACACCGAGGCGGGCCCCCGGCGATGGGACGGCGAGCTCGGCGCGACGGCGACGATGCGCGTCGATGGTCGCGGCGCCGTCGACCTCGCCCATGTTGCCGGGCCCGGGGCGCTGTGCGGGCTATGGGCGACGCAGCGCCGGACGCTGCCGCGGGCGCTCGCGCTGCGCTGAGCGCCGCCGGCTCGGATCCCCGGGAGACCACGCCGCTGTGGTGGTAAGGTCCGCCGATGCCGGTGCAGATCATCAGCAGCGCCGAGGCGATCGCGTTGCTCGACAGCGACGCGATCTTCCTCGATGTGCGGACCGTCCAGGAATTCGACGCCGGGCATGCGCCGGGCGCCTACAACATCCCGCTGCTCGAGACGCAGTCCGGAGGGATGCAGCCCAACCCCGCGTTCGCCGACGAGGTCGCCGCTGCGCTCCCTCGCGATCGGACCATCGTCGTCTCGTGCAAGGCCGGCGGTCGCTCGGCGAAGGCAGCAGCGGTGCTCGAAGGGCTCGGCTTCGAGCGTGTCCTCGATCAGGGCGGGGGCTGGAGCGGCAACCCCACCGATGGCGGATGGGTGTGTGGGGGCGGCCCGCAGACCACCGAGACCCAGCCCGGCCGCGGTCACCGGGAGCTGGCGCGATGACGCGGCCCGCACTCGTCGGCCTGCGCCACCTCGCGCTGTGGGTGCCGTCGATGCACTTCGACGCCACCGTGCAATTCTATCGCGAGGTCATCGGCATGGCGCTGCAGTGGCAGCCCGATCCCGACAACGTCTACCTGAGCACCGGCAGCGACAACCTCGCGTTGCATCGCGCCGCGGCCGACCGCACGGTGGAGCAGGGGCGGTCGCCGCTCGATCACCTCGGTTTCTTCGTGCCCACGGCGGCGGATGTGACCGCGTGGCACGACGTCGTGGTCGAGCACGGCACGGCGCTGGGCGCCGAGATCACACAAGCCGTGCGCACGCATCGAGACGGGGCGACGTCGTTCTACCTGCGGGATCCGGCGGGGCACGTCGTGCAGATCCTGCATCTGCCCTGACGCGGCGGCCGTCGCCCGCGAGGCGAGCAGGGGCCGCGGACGCGAGAGAGGGCGCCTCGGCTCGGCCGGTGCGCCCTCTTTTCCTACGATCGCGGAGCGGCGTGCGTCGCAGCGCCGCGGTCCAAGGACGATGTTCTCGCTCAGCCCGACGTGTCGCCCGCCGACGTGCTGTCGCCCTCGGACGGATCGACGCCGCCGGTGGGCTCGCCCGTGTTCCCGCCGTCGCCGCCGCCCACCGCCGATTCGCCTTCGCAGGTGACGGTGCCATTGGCCTCGTTGCAGCGGACATCGAGATCGATGACGCGGCCCGGGCCCGGCGGCTCGAACTCGAAGACCACGCGCTCGAGCTCGGCGTTGTTCTCGTCGAGCATCCGCACCGTCACCGCGTCGAGGTTCTGGCCATTGACCACGCGGTTGGCGTCGGGGACGGGGATGAACCCGGGGGGCTGTGCGCACTCGAACTGGTGGGTGAGCAGGACGCTGGTGCCACTGTTCTGGTAGGCGATCACCTCGAACGCCTGCGGCATCACGAAGGTGCACTGCGCGGGCTGGCCGTCGACCGAGACGATCCACCGCACGCGGATGGTGGCGGGGGTCGCGGCGAGCTGGGCTTCGATGTCGCGCGAGCTGCCGCCGACGATCTCGACCTTGTCGTCGGTGGTGGGGGCCGACTGGTTGTCCATCACCGTGAACCCCATGCTGTCGACCGCGGTGACGAGCATGGGGTAGTTGCCGGCCTCCAGTCCGTCGATGATGATCGGCTGCGACGGATCGCAATCGTCCTCGGCCGACTCGGCCCCTGCGCCGGTGCCGACGTCGACGCGGACGCGTTGGACGTCGAGGGTCGCGCAGCTGTTGGCGGCACCCAGCGTGTAGCGAACGCTGACGGCGCCGGTCTCGTCGTCGCCGCCGCAGGCGAGGACCGAGAGCAGACCGGTGACGAGGAGGGGACGCAGGCGGGAGCGCGGGTTCGTGCAAGTCATGGGGCTGGCCAGAGGTTTGGACGTTTGCGGTCGCGGTGCAAGGCCAATGGGCGTCATCAGCCGGCGCGCGTCGGCCTGGGACGCGCCGCGCCGTGGGGATGTTCACGGCCCGTGCTCCCTTCGATCGCGGCTTTTTTGCGGTTCTGCGCCGCCCCGTGCCACCAACCGTGGGGGGATGTCACACCGAGTGCCCGAGCCCACACATCGCAAGACCGCGCTCGCCTGGCTCGTGGGCGTGTTCTGCATCGCCGCGCTGCCGTCGGTCGCGGCCGCCGGATCCCGCCCGCCGGCGCGCGGCAAGTCGAGCGGCGAGTCTGCCGGCCCCACGGCGGAGGCGGGCGCGCGCGACGAGCACGACGACGAGCACGGCGATGCGCCGGGCCGCGAGATCCCCGAGCGCACGCAGGCCCCGGCGTCGCCGGAGTGTGACCATCGTGTGCCGCTGTGGGAGCACGTCGTCGAGCCCGGCGAGCACCTCGGTGGAATCGCGGGCCGGTACGGCGTGCGCCGCGCCGAGGTCATGCAACTCAACCCCGCCTTGACCAACCCCGACAAGATCCGCGTGGGGCAGCGTTTGCGGGTGTGTCCGACGATCGCGCCACGGCTCCGCAAGTCGCTCGAGGTCGTCGTACGGCCGGGCGACACCCTCGGCGAGATCGCCCTCGCCCACGGTCTCACGATCCCCGAGTTGATGGGGATGCAAGGCGGCAAACTCCGCGACCCCAACCGGCTCGTCGCAGGCACTCGCCTGCAGGTCGAGGTCGACGGTGGCGTGGTGCCCGAGTTCCTCCCCGCGCCGGTGAAGGCCTCACGCAGCGGCACGCGTCGCGTCGCGGTCGGGCCGCGCAGCTCGGTGAGCGCCCAGCTCGCGCTCGGCGGCGAGCACGCCTTCATCAAGCGTCCCCACCTCGCGTGGGGCACGACCCGAACCATTCGCGCCATCGAGCGCGCCGTGGAGCAGTATCGAAGTCGTCATCGCGGCGCGCCGGCCGTGCACATCGGCGACATCAGCAAGCGCGGGGGCGGGGCGCTGCATCCTCACCTCTCGCATCGCGCGGGCGTGGACGTCGACGTCGGTTACGTGCTCCTCGGTGCCGACGGGCATCGGACACGGTTCTCGGGCGTGACGCGGCAGAACCTCGATGTCGCGCGGACATGGGCGCTCGTGAGAGCGTTCATCGACACCGGCGCCGTCGAGGTGATCTTCATGGACTACGGCCTCCAAGAGGTCCTCTACGAGCACGCCAAGGCCCGCGGCGTGGGCGACGAGGAGCTGGACGAGCTGTTCCAGTATCCCCGCGGCCGCGGCCGCTCGCACGGCATCATCCGCCATTGGCGGAGCCACGTGCACCACTTCCACGTCCGCTTCCGCGACTGATCGCCGCAGCCATCACCGAATCGATCACCGCGGCCGAATGCGCAGGCGGATGGTGCCGCCTTCCTCGGTGACCGTGTCGACCTGCAGGCTCGGATCGACACCGAGGCGCGCCCTGGCCACCACCGCCTGCACCGGGGCGACGAGCGTGCGTTCGAGCCGGCGACGGTCGGGCTCGCCACAGACCAGCAGCACCTGCCCCTGGGCATCGGTGACGAAGCCGAAGCCCTCCACGCTCTCGCACGCTCCGGCAGCGACGCGGAGATCGACGGGCGTGTCGCCACACTCGACGCCGCCGTGCAGCGCGAGCGGTTCGTCGATGCGCTCGAAGGCGATGCCGAGCTCTGCGAGGGCGAGGGCGACCTCGTCGAGCGAGCCGAGGGCGAGGGCGACCTCGACGAAGCGGCTCACGGCGGCGGCCCACCGGCGCAGACTTGGGCGCAGATCGGACATCGCGCGGCGCCGACGTCGACGAACCAGCCGCAGTGATTGCAGGCCGCGGCGACGCGAAGGGGCGCCGGCTCGGGCCCTGCGGCGACGGGCCCTTCGGCGACGCCGAAGTGCGCGAACAGATCGCCAGTGGGGGCCAGGCGGCGAAATCTCCCGTCGCGGTCGCTCACAGCCCGCGACTGTACGGCGCGAAGGGGCGCGCGCGGGACGCGACGCAGGGGCGGGCCCTCCCCCTCGAACCGCACAAAAGTTCAGTGCGGAGAGTCTTGCGTCCGTCACGCCGCCGGGCCAGGATCGACCTGCGAGCCGACTGCCTTGTCCACGGACCACAACCGCGACCGACGACGCGCCCGGCGTGTGCCCATGAGCGCCGCCTCGAGCGAGTCCGATCCGCGGACCACCACACCGGTCAGCGATCTTTCGGAGACCGGCTGCTGCGTGCACCTTGGCACCAAGCTGCCCATCGGCGCGCTCATCGAGCTGCGCTTCACGGTCTTTCCCGAGGAGCCGATCCTCTTCGAGGGCCGCGGGCGCGTCGTCCGGTACTCGGAGGATCCGCTGGGCATGGGCGTCGAGTTCGTCGAACTCGACGACTCGGCGCGCGACGTGGTCCGCAAGATCATGCTGCGCGACGAGGCTGCGCGCCGCCGGCCGAGCATGGCCCACGGCTACGCCGGGCTGCGCACCCACGGCCTGGTCGCGCGCCTGGTCGAGACCAAGAAGTGATCGCCCACCGGTGCGTCAACCGGCGACGCGACGCACCAGCTCGGCGATGAGCGCGACGCCGTAGCCGGTCGCGCGCTCCTTGGGATAGGCAGGCCCCGCCAGATCGATGTGGCACCACCGCCGCCGGTCGGCGCCCGGCGCATCGGCGAGGTGCGCGTGGATGAACTGGGCTGCGCAGCTGGTCTGGGCGTTGTTGCGGTTGGCGACCGAGTTGCGCATGTCGGCGATCGGGCTGCGGAACTCGTGGGCGTAGAGCTCGGGCGCGAACGGCAGCGGGTGCACGAGATCACCGCTCGTGCGCCCTGATTCCACCGCGATGTCCTCGAGCGCTGCATCGTTGGCGATGACCGCCGCATGCACCACGCCGGTGGCGATGAGCTGGGCACCGGTGAGCGTCGCGGCATCGATGACCACGTGGGCACCGAGCTCGCGGGCCGCCCAGCTCACGCCGTCGCCGAGCAGCAGTCGGCCCTCGGCGTCGGTGTTGTTGATCTCGACGGTCTTGCCCGAGTGCATGCGGATGATGTCGTCGGGCTTGTAGCTGCGGGCGTCGACGGCGTTCTCGGCGATGCACAGCAGCAGCGAGATGCGGCATGGCGGGCCTTCGGCGAGCAGCACGCGGAAGGCCCCGAGTACCGCCGCGGCGCCGCCCATGTCGGCCTTCATCGTCTCCATCATGCCGCGGGCCTTGATGTGTAGGCCGCCGGTGTCGAAGCAGATGCCCTTGCCGACGAGCGCCACGTGCAGCGCGGCGTCGCGAGGGCCGGCGCTGGCGACGAGCAGCCGCGGCGGAAAGACGGCGGCGCGGCCGACCGCATGGATCGCGCCGAGACCGTGGGTTAGCAGGTCGTCGCCGACGATCTCGTGGATGTCGACATCGTCGCCCAGCACCGCGCGCGCGTGCTCGGCGAGGGCCGTGGGGTGGAGCTCGGAGGGCGGGGTGTCAACCAGCACCGCGGCCTCGCGCGCGCACGCGATCGTGGTGCGCACGCTCGCGTCGGGGACGATCTTTTGGCCATCGGGCCCGAACGCGACGATCTGGACCTTGAGTCGCGATGCGTCGGCGCGGGCCGAATACCCCGGGAGCGCCCGCGCGACCGCGTTGGCGGCGGGCAGCAGGTGGCTCGCATCGTCGAGCAGCAACACGACCAGCGCCTTGCCCTTGGGCCCCCAGCGCACCGACTCGAGCACGTGGCGGATACTGTCGGCCCGCGATGGCGCGTTGTAGCGCGACAGCCGATCGGGGAGCACGCCGACGTGCAGCCAGGTCGGATCACTGCCGAGCGTCGAGGCGAGGGCGCCGCGGGCACCGGGCTTGGTCTCGGCCGCAAGCGCGAGCAGCAGCTCGGTGCGGCGGCGGTCGAGCAGGCCGGCCGGCAGCTTCCGCGGGGCGCCCTTGCCACCGCGCTGCCGGGTGAGCCGAGCCGCGGGCGCGATCACGACCAGGTGTTGCAGTCCCGACGTCGACAGACGCCCCGAGGTCACGAAGCCGAGCTCGATCACGGACGCAGCGTACGCCGAAAGCCGACCGCCGTGTTCAGGCCACGCGGGCGCGACCACTCGCCCAACGGCGCAGCGCGGCGACCTCCTCGGCGCGCAGCACCGAGAGCGGGATGCTGGCGGCGAGGGCCTGCGCGAAGTCGTCGGCGCGCAACGACCGTCGTTCGGCGAACGCGATGACGCGCGCCTCGCCGAGCGCTGCGGCGAGCTCTGCCCCGCTGTAGCCGTCGGCGCCGCGGGCGAGCGCGGCGAGCTCGGGCCACGGATCGGGGTGCAATGTCGCGCCGCGCTGCGCCGCGGACCAGTGCACCTCCGCGATCGCTTCCCGGGCGTCCGCGCCCGGCAGGTCGACGAAGAAGACCTCGTCGAAGCGTCCGCGTCGCAGCAGCTCGGCGGGTAGCACGTCGACGCGGTTGGCCGTCGCGATCACGAACACCGGCCGGGTGCGCTCTTGCAGCCACGTGAGCAGGCCGCCGAGCACCCGCGCGGCGGTACCGGCGTCGCTGGCCGAGCCCTCGGCGCCGGCGAAGCCCTTGTCGAGCTCGTCGATCCAGAGCACCAACGGGGCGATGCGATCGACGTCGGCGAGGGCGCGGCGCAGGTTGGCTTCGCTCTCGCCCACCGTGCCGCCGAAGAGGCGCCCGGGCTCGAGCCGCACCAGCGGCAGCCCCAGCGTGTCGCCGCACACCCGCGCCGCGAGGCTCTTGCCGCAGCCCTGCACGCCGACGAGCAGACAGCCACGGGCTGGGCCGATGCCGGCTTCGACCGCGTCGGGTCCGAAGGTCAGCTTGCGCAGGGACAGCCACGCCTTGAGATTGTCGAGGCCGCCCAGGCGTGTGGCTTGCGTGGTCGCGATCGGTTCGAGCAGGCCGTCGCGGCCGATGACGTGGGGCTTGGCGGTGCGGATGTGGCGAACGACGGCGGCGATGTCGAGGCCGTGGGCGAGCACGGCCTCGGCGAGGATGCGCTCGAACGCATAGCTTGGCAGGCCGGCGGCGGCCTCGACGATCGCCGCGTCGCCGCCACCGAGTCGGTCGGTCGCGCCGCGCCACCCGGCGTGCTGCAAGCTGGCGGCGATCGACTCGAGGCGCGCACCGAGCTCGGCGGCGTCGGGCGGCGGCAGGCTGAGCGTCACCAGCTCGGGGATGCGCATCAGCGGGGCGGTGGGGCCGGCGGCGCGCTCGATGAGGATCACCGTGGGTCCGCCGCTGCGCTGGGCCAGCTCGCGGCAGCGTCGCAGCGCCGCGGCATCGAGCACGGCCGCCACGTCGAGCAGCAGCCACAGCGCGTCGTCGCGATCGCCGTACAGTCGCTCGAGGAGCTCGCCGAGGCCGCGGGCCTCGCCTCCGCCCCGCGGGCCCGATGCGCCGTGTGAGCCGGTGGCGCCGTGTGAGCCGGTGGCGCCGAAACTGCCCGCGGCGAGGCTCCACGTGTGGACCGGCCACTCGAGCGTAGCGCCCACCTCCTCGACGAGGGCGACGGCGCGGGCCTCGTCGTCGGTGGCGACGCAGATCGCCCGGCTGCCAGCCCGCACCACCCACGTGAGCTCGGCGCGGAACTCGGCGGCGACCGTCATGGGGCGGTGGCCACCTGGCGGGCCGCCCAACTCAGCCACGCGCGCACGAGGTGGATCTGGACCGCCGCGCGGACGGTGCCCTGCCCGTCGAAGCACCAGCCGTTGATCCACGTCCGCGTGCTGCGTTGCTTGCCCAGGCGGCCGTGCAGCCACTGGATGTCATGGGCGATGGCCGAGGCGCGGCCGGCCAACGTGCCGCGCCGGGCTTCGAGCGCGAAGCGGTAGTGGACGTGGCCGCCGACGTCGAGCTGCTCGAGGGCATCGCCGAAGACCTGGCGCGCGCGGCCGAGCGCGTCCTCGAACGCGGCTTGTCGCGAGCGGCGGAAGTCCATCGCCAACATCGGCACCACCGGCTCGCCGTCGACGCGGGTGCGCACCACGCCGGCCGCGAAGGCGCCGTACAGCGCTTCGGCCCAGCCGGGGACGCCGGGCGGCAGCGCGAGCAGGGCGTCGATCGCCGCACCGTCGCGCTGGCACGACAGCACGCCGACGGCGGTGCGGAGCAGGCCGGGCACCAGTCCGAGCGCATCGACGAGTTCCATGCACTCGCCCGAGCCCAGCGCTCGCCGCTTCGCGGTGTCGAGCCAGCGGGTGGCAGTCTGCAGGGCTTGCTGGCGCGGGTCGGTCACCGCCGGTCCCGCATCGCGCGGTCCATCTCGCGCTTGTGCTCGCGCTCGCGGATGCTGTCGCGCTTGTCGTGGACCTGCTTGCCGCGGCATAGCCCGAGCTCGAGCTTGATGCAGCGGCCGCTGAGGTAGACCCGCAGCGGGATGAGCGTGAGTCCGCCGCGCGCCACCGAATCCGCCAGCCGATCGATCTCGCGGCGCTTGAGCAGCAGCTTGCGGCGGCGCATCGGCTCGTGGTTGCGGCGATGGGCGAGCAGGTACTCGGCGATGTGGGCCCCGATGAGCCACACCTCGTCGCGCTCGACCTGGGCCCACGCCTCGGTGAGGCTGATGCGGCCGTCGCGGATCGACTTGACCTCGCTGCCCGTGAGGACCATTCCGGTCTCGAAGCGCTCGAGCACCTCGTAGTCGAAGTTCGCGCGCCGGTTGAGCGACAGCGTCGCGTCCGGTGCGGTTCGCTCGGCCTTGGCGTTCGCGCGGGCCACGGCCCAGGGTTGTACGCCGCCGCCGCGCCGCGGGGCAAGGGTGGTGCGCGACAATCGGCGGTGCGCGGGCCGACGCGGCCGCCCGCGGCGACGGCACCCGCGGCGTCGCCACCTGCGAGACGCACGGGCAGCTCAGTCCTTCTGGGGGACCGACCCGGTCGCCCTTCCACCGGGCAAAGCCCGGCGGAACCTTCCCCCTCCCATTCGCTGTCGCTCTCTCAGTCCGTCAACGTGCGCAGCAGGGCGAGGCCGCCAACGCAGATCGCACCGGCCCTTCGCAGCGCCGCGATGGCCTCGCCGAGCGTCGCGCCCGTAGTGGTGACGTCGTCGATGACGAGGACGCGGGCCCCGACGAGCGCCGGTGCCCCCCGCGCCACCGCGAAGGCCCCGACGAGGTTGGTGAGGCGGGTCGCGGCGGGCAGCGTCGCCTGGGGCGGATCGTTGCGCAGCCGCGTCAAAAGCCGCGGCAGTCGCCTGGCCGTCGGTCGGGCGCGGTGGGCGTGGCGGAGCATGAGCGCGGCATGATCGAAGCCGCGCCGCATGCGTCGCCACGGGTGCATCGGGATGCACGTGACCACATCCCACGGGGCGCCGTCCGGCGCGCACGACCATAGCGGATCGGGGGTCAGCGCGCGGCCCAGGGCGCCGGCGAGTGCCGCGTCCGCGCCATACTTGCAGCGCGTCATCGCCTCGGCGAGCGGGCCATCGTAGGCGAAGCGGGCGCTCGCATCACCCTGGCGACGCAGCGGCTCGGGCAGCGGGGCGACGGCGACGAGGCATCGCGTGCACAGCTCGGGCAGCACCGGTCGACGTAGCAACACGCCGCACGCGAGGCAGCACGGCGGGAGCAGGGCGTCGAGGAGCATCGCGGCCGTGGTCGGCCCCGAGCCGGCGCCATTGCAGACGCGCCTCACCCGTGCTCACCCGTGCTCACCCGTGATGGTACGGATGGCCGGCGAGGATCGTGCCGGCACGGTACAGCTGCTCGCACAGCACCACCTGGGCCAGGCGGTGGGGCAGGGTCATGCGCGACAGCGACAGCACCGCGTCGGCGCGGGCGCGCTCGTCGTCGGAGAAGCCGTCGGCCCCGCCGATGAGGCAGGCGAGCTGACGGGTGCCGCCGTCGCGCCAGTGGCCGATGCGCGCGGCGAGGGCGGGACTGGTCCACAGCTCGCCGCGCTCGTCGAGCACCACGATCGGACCGCCGCACGCCGCGGCGCGCTCCCACTGCTGCTTGGCGGTGGTGCAGACGACCAGCTCGATCGGCACCATCGTGCGCGAGCGACGGATATATTCGTCGCACAGCGACGCAGTCTCGCGGTCGGGCTTGCGGCCCTGGGCGACGATGGTGATGCGCATGCGTGGTCGCGCCCCGGCGCGCCCCCTGACTCAGTTCGTGTCGACGGGCGGCTTGGCCGGCGTCGAGGCGTCGGCGGGCTCGGGCGTCGCGGCGTCGGTCGACGGCGGCAGATTCTCGCCGTCGTCGAGATCGTCGGCCGCGTCGTCGACGTCATCGAAGTCGTCCTCGTCGTCGAAGTCGTCATCCTCGAGATCGTCGTCGTCGTCGCCACCGAAATCGCCGTCGTGGCCGAATGCGAGGCGCCCATCGGCGATGGAGTCGGCCGGCGTCATCGGCTTGGTGCGGGGCTCGCGGACGCGGACGGTCCGCGGCGGCGGCGAGTCGCCGAACTCGTCGTCGAAGCCGCCGAAGGTCGCGTCGCCGCGGTACACCGGCAGGCCGTCGGGCAGGGCCAGTGCCTCGAGTTCGCTGACGTCCATGATGTCGGGCGCGAGCCCGAGCACGACGCGCGGTGCGTCGCTCCACATGCTCTCCAGATCGTAGTGCGTGCGCACCGGATGAAAGAACACATGGACCATGAAGTCATCGAAGTCGATGAGGTCCCACAGATGCTCGCCGGTGCCCTCGACGCCGAGGACCTTGGCGCCGGCTGCCCGCGCGGCGATGCTCACCGCGTCGGTGATGGACGAGACCTGGCGCTCGTTGCGGGCCGAGACCAGCAACACGAAATCGGTGTAGCCCGCGATCTCCGTGACGCAGAGGATCGCCGGCGCCTTGCCGCCCTTGTCGATCGCCGCATCGAGCGCGGCACGCAGGGGCGCGGGGAGGTTCTCGAGCTTGGGAATGCTGCCGCGCGCTCCGCCGTCACCGGGCGTCTTTGTGGCAGCCCGGTCGGTGTGCACGCGGGAGTGGGTCACTGCTGGACGGAGTTGTAGCGCGTGATTTCGACGCCCTGCAAGTCCGTCCAGCAGACCGGCCCGGGCCGCGCCCGGCCAGGTGTGCCTGGGGGGCCGGCTGCGTGCCCTGCGGCGCGGCTGCGTGCCTGCGGCTGCGGGGCCGCGACAGGCGATGGCGCCTGTCGCGGCCGGGCCGTGCCGGGCGCGGTGCCCCGCCGGGCGGGCGGGCGGGCGGGCGATGACACGCAGAGGCCGCGAGTGTTCAGCGCCCCGCGAGGCCGTCGAGCAGACGGGCCCGCTCGGCGTCGTAGCGGGTGCGCTCGAGCAGCGGTTGGGCGTCTTGCGGGATCCCCAGGGGCGCGTCGGCGCCGAGGGCGGTGCGGCGGGCTTCGAGGGCGACGCTGCCACGGAGGACGCGGCCATCGGGTCCCGGCATCGAGTAGGCCACCTGGACATCGGCCGAGAGCCACGCGCCGCTGCCACCGTCGACGTCGATGGTGCCGCCGATCTCGTCGATCGTCGCGCCGCTGCGCCACGCCGATCGCGGATCGTCGCGGACGAGCGCCGCGTTGGTCGAGCCTGTGCGCGACAGTGCGAGACGGAGCTGGCCGTCGGCACCCGGGGCGACCGCGATCGCGAGCTGGGGCGCGGCGAGGGCGACGGCGTCGTAGACCGCCCGCTGGGCGTCGTCGAGCCACAGCTCGTAGACGTCGGCCTGCAGCGGGCCCACATACCAGGTGCGGTTGGCCTGTCGCGTATAGATGCGTTCGCCGTCGACGACCACGTCGCGGCCGCGCTGGTGATCGTTCGACTGCGACAACGAGAAACGCGGGACGTTGGGCGAGGCGGTGAGCCACTGCAGCTCGATGACGTCCTCGATGTGCTCGGCGCGGGGACGCAGCTCGTCGAGCGCGGGCTCGGCGGTGGCGGGATCGCCCTGCGGGGCGAGATCGAAGCGGGCCTTCACGATGAGCTGGTGGGGACCGATCGCACCGCGCACGCGCGCGTGGCTCTGGTGCAGGGCCTGGAGCACGGCGGCGACGTCGCCGTTGGCGAGGCCCTCGGAAGCGCGCGGTGCGTCGGCGGCCGCAGGCGCGGACGCGTGCGACCCGGCATCGTTGTCGTCGGCGCAGCCGCCGAGCACCAGGACCATCGCCAGCGTGCGCGCAAGGCCGGCGCGCGGTGGAGCGCGGCGCGCCCGATGGTGGAGGGCGGCGTGATGGGCGGGGGCGGGCACGGGGCACGCGAGCATACCAGGCGAGCATGCGCAGGGGCGCCGCAGACGATCGGCACGGGCGGGCGCGTCGGCACGGCGCGGTGGCGGCGCGTGACGGATCCATGCCGTATGCTCGCCAGAAGTGCTCGAGTCCCCCTGGGTGCATCTCATCGGCGCGGCGGCGCCGAGCGTCCTGCCCGTCGAGCTCCCGGCGGTGTGGATCCAGCTGTTGTTGTCGCCGTGGGCGGGGGCGTTCGCCTTCGTGTGGGGCACGATCTGGGGCAGCTTCGCCAACGTCGTCATCCATCGGATGCCGCGCGGCGAAAGCGTGGTGCGTCCGCGCTCGCGGTGCCCCGCGTGTGGCCACGCGATCGCCGGCTTCGACAACGTGCCGGTGCTCTCGTATCTGCTGCTGCGCGGCCGGTGTCGCCACTGCAAGGCGCCGTTCTCCCCGCGCTACCTGATGGTCGAGCTCCTCGCGGGGATGCTGTCGTTCGCGACGTACATGGCGGCGGTGCACGTGCCGCTGGTCGCCGGCGGGGCGGGCGATCTCGTGCTCTGGCAGCTCCACTTCGTGCTGTGTCTCGCGCTGCTCGTGATCGTGTTCGTCGATCTCGATCTGTGGATCATCCCCGATCCGATCGTGCTGCCCATGGCCGGCATCGGCGTCGCCCTCGCCGTGTTCGTGCCGGACGTGCTGGGCGTCGATGCGATCGCGTCGGTGGCCTCGGCGTCGGGCGGATGGGCGCTGTTCGCCGGCATCCGCTGGCTGTACCTGCGCACCCGCGGCATCGAGGCCCTCGGTCTCGGCGACGCCAAGCTGTTGGCGATGGTCGGGGCGTGGACGGGGCCGCTGGGGCTGTCGTGGTGCGTCGGCGCCGGGGCCGTGCAGGGACTGCTCGTCGCCGTGCCGATGTTGCTGCTCGGCAAGCGCATCGCCAACACCGACCTGCACGAGGTCCACGGCGACGATCCCGAGCTCGGCGGTCCCGACGAGGACCGCGCCGTGATGGCGAAGCACGTGCCGTTCGGTCCGTTCCTCGGACTCGCCGCCATGGAGTACGTGCTGCTCGGGCCGCAGATCAGCGGTCTGCTGCACACGCTGGTGCTCGGCTGAGAGAGCGACAGCGAATGGGAGGTGGAAGGGGGACCGGGCCGGTCCCCCAGAGGGACCGGGCCGGTCTCCCAGAGGGACCGGGCCGGTCCCCCAGAGGGACCGGCCGGTCTCCCAGAGGGACTGAGCGCGCCCCATCCGTGCGGAGAGTTTGATATGGTGTGAGGGACGATGGCGCAAGGGTCTCCCGCCCCCGACCTGTTCGCCGCGCTGGCGTGGAGCGAGCGCGTCGCGCCGCCGGTGGATGGACCGGGCGACGCCGCATCGTCCGCGGCGTTGGGACCGGCCGCGGACATCGTCGCCGATCGAACGCCCATGCCGTCATTCGCGGCCGTGTCGCCGTCCGCCTCCGACTTCGGCGCGCTCGCCGATGCGCTCGAGCCCGCCGCCGATGTCTCGCCGGTGCTCGACGAGTTCGAAGGCTTGCTCGACGTCTTCGACGAGGCGCCCGCGTTCGCGACGCCGCCCGCCGCGACGCCGCCCGCCGCGACGCCGCCCAAGACCGCGGTGCGCCCGCCCGCTGCGTCGCCCCGTCGGCCCACGCCGGTCATCGGAACGCTGCCCCTGCCCCCGCCCAGGTCGCTCGCCGATCTGCCGCGGCGCGCCAACGATTTCCCGTCACCGGGTGATCCCGCGGTCTCGGCCCAACTCGCCCAGGTGGGGCCCGAGCCGTCGTCGGCGCAGCTCAGCCGGGTCCTGCCACAGCCGGACGACGAGTCGCCCACGCCGCGTCGGGGGATGCCGGCGGTGTGGATCGTGTCGACCCTGATGCTCGGTGGTGCGCTCGCGTATGTGCTCGCCACCCAGACCGACCTCTTCACCGGCGACGTCATCGAGCGGCGCAACGCCGAGGTGCAGGTCGAGGCCGAGCGCGAGGCCGAGCTCGCGCAAGCCAACCTCGACGCCACGCGCGTCGAGTACGGCACGATCGAGATCGACAGCGAGCCAAAGGGCGCGCGCGTGTTCGAAGTGCGCGATGGGCCGCAGGCGCGCTTCGAGCACCTGCCCATCGAGCACGAGTACATGGTCGCGGTGACCGCCCCGGGGCACATGCCGCGGGTGCGCATCGTCAAAGGATCGGAGCTGGCGGCGCCGGTGATCCTCGATCTCGATGCGGTGCCCGCGGGCGCCGCCGCACCGCCGCTGGGCGACGAGCGGCCGCCGAAGCTCGCCGCGCGCCCCGGTGCCGCCGAGGCCACCTTGGATCTCCGCAGCAACACCCCGGGTGCGCAGCTCGGCCTGCTCGTCGGCTTCACCCCGGGCGTCAAGGTCATCGACGTCGATGTCGAGCAGCCGCGGCGGTTCCACGTGGTGCTTCTCGGCTACGAGGTCGCGGAACTGGTCGTGAAGGGGCGCCACTTCGAAGAGCAGGGCGGCGCGCTCGTGTATCAGGAGCAGGTCACCTTGGTGCCGTCAGTACCGGCCGCGGTGGGCGAAGGCGCCGTGGCCGCCGAAGGGGCCCAAGACGCGGAGGCGGATGACGCCGATGCAGACCCCGAGGCGGATGTCGTGCTCGTCGATGCAGCCGCGGCGACTCCGGCCGCGCCGGCGAAGTCGCCCCCAGCCAAAAAGCAGAAGCGGAAGCCGAAGAAGCGCCGCTAGCCGGTGGCCCTCGCCACCGGTCGGCGCCGCAGCGCCCGTGGGCCCAGCGGCATCGCGAGCAGCACCAGCAGCCACGACGGATCCCCGTGCTCGCCCGGGGCCGCGATCGCGCAGTCGCTGCCGTCGCCGGGCGGCGAGGTGTCCAGACACGTGCAGCTCGCACACGCGTCACCGACGAAGTCGACGCCCGTCTGGTCGCGAACCCAGCACAGCGCCGGATACGGCGCGCCGTAGTAGCCGCCGTTGCCACAGGGGTTCGAGCCGCGCGAGGTGATGCCGGCGAGCCGGAGCTCACCGGTCGCGACCTGCACGAAGGCGGGCCCGCCGGAGTCGCCGTTGCAGGTGTCCTGCTGATCGCCGCCCGCGTAGAATTCGAGGCCGCCGTCGCTGAAGCGCCGGATCGTCGTCCACACCTTGCGCTTGGTGCCGATGCCGACCGCGCCGGTGGCCGAACCGGGATCCTCGCCGTACCCGACCAGGATCACCTCGGTGCCCTTGGCCATCGCCTCGTCCCACTCGGCCTGCGTCGCGATCGGCAAGGTGTAGCCGCCGGGCAGGGTGAAGTCGGTGCCGAGCTCGACGTAGCCGTAGTCGAACAGATCTCCGTCGCAGTCGGGGCAGAAACGGGGATGCGCACCCCAGCGGGTGGTGGCGACAGTGCCGTCGTCGATCTGGTCGCCGAAGTGGACGAGGACCTCCTCGCCGGGCTCGAGGTCGGCGAGGCAGTGGGCAGCGGTGAGGATCAACCGGGGTGCCACGACCGTGCCACTGCACAGGCCGGTGCCGGCCTGCACGGCGACCACGCCGTCGAACTCGCCGGGCTCGGTCGGTTCACCGCCGATGATCGTGTGGCGCGGCGTCGCCGAGCGTAGCTCCACCTCGCCGGGCTCGCCGCCCGCCGCAAGGCAACACAGGGCAGCGAGCCCGGCGAGCGCACGCGACGCGGCGTGGTCCATCGCGAGACGATAGCATGGCGGCATGCGCTGCTACACTGGCCGCGCCAGGACCCGTGTCGGAGCTTCACCACGTCGTGCTCGTGCCCGGGTTCTTCGGGTTTCTCAACCTCGGAGAGCTGACCTATTTCTCGCGGGTGAGCGACCAGCTCCAGCTGCGCCTGGAGCAGCTCGGTGTGCGCGCCGAGGTGCGCGCGGTCGGGACCTTGCCCACCGCGTCGTTGCGCGCGCGCGCGGCGACCCTGGCCGAGGCGGTGCGCCAGTTCGCGCCTGGCGATGGGCCGCTGCACTTCGTCGGTCACTCGAGCGGCGGACTCGACATCCGGCTGCTCGTCACCCCGTCGGTGTCGCTGCCCACCGATGTGGATGTCGCGGCGCTCGGCGCACGCACGCGCTCGGTCGTCACCGTCGCGACGCCGCACCACGGCACGCCGCTGGCGAGCTTGGCCACCGGCGTGCTCGGACAGAAGCTGCTCCAGTTGTTGTCGCTCGTCACGCTCCACGGACTGCGCGCAGGCAAGAAGCCGCTGCGGGGCGCGGTCAAGCTCGCGCAGTGGTTGGTGCGGCTGGACGATCTCGTCGGCCTCGGCGGGACCGTGGTCGAGCAGCTCTACGAGCAGGTGCTCTCCGACTTCGACGACGAGCGCTCGGCCTCGCTCGAGCAGTTCCTTCGCCACGTCCGCGGCGACCAGGCCCTGCTGCCGCAGGTCACGCCCGACAGCCTCGATCTGTTCAACTCGTCGGCGGAGGATCGGCCCGGCACGCACTACGGCTGCGTGGTGACGCGGGCGAGGCCGCCGCAATTCTTCGGCGCGCTGCGGACCGGATTCGATCCCATGGCGCAGCTCACGCATGGCCTGTACCAGGCGCTGTATCGCCTGACCTCCTCGATGCCCCCCGGTCGCCTCGGCCCCCTGGCGGACCTCCAGGTCGAGGCGCTCGTGAGCGGTTACGGCAAGGTGCCGGCGCCATCGGCCAACGACGGCATGGTCCCGACCCGCTCGCAGATCTGGGGCGAGATCATCCACGTCGCCCGCGCCGATCACCTCGACGTCATGGGCTACTACGGCGACCCCGAAGGTGGGGCGAGCCACGTCGATTGGCTCGTGACCCACTCGGGCTTCGATCGCACTCGCTTCCGCGCGCTGTGGGGCGCGGTCGCGCGGTTCATCGCGCAAGCGAGCTGACAGCAGCTGCACGTGCCGTTGCGAGAGATCGCGCAGAGGTTCGTGGCGGTGGCTGGCCGCGCGCCGGATCTGGTATCGTGCCTCGGTGATCGGCAGACGAACCGTGGCGTTGGCAGTGGGTCTCGCGTTCACCGTTGGCGGCGCCCAGGGGGCGCAGGCACGCTCGACGTCCGACGTGGCCGCCCACGTCTCTCTGGGTTTCAGCGCATCGCTGCCCACGGGCGCGGCCATGCTGATGATGGCCAAGAAGAAGCCCAAGAAGAAGCCGGCCGTCGAGGAAGACCCCGGTCCGCGGCTCACGCCCGACGACGCCGAGGGCAAGCGTCAGGCGATCCGTGAGTCGGTGCAGTCGTCGAAGGACGCCGGCGATCACGCTGCCGTGGCCGATGGCCTCGAGCGCAACGCCGCCCAGCTCGGCGATCCGATCACGATGCTCGAGGCCTCGGAGGCCCGGCTCGCGGCCGCCAAGAAAGATCGCAACACGGCGACCGCCGAGGCCGCGATCGAGACCGCCCGCGTGGCCCTCGACATGCTCCACTTCTATGCCGCCGTGAACAACGGCGAGACCACCTCCGACTGGCTCGTGATGAACCCCGGGGATGCGAGCGGGCTCATCGATCGCGCGGACGGCGTGGTGACCGAGGCCGAGGCGCTGGTCGAAGACATCGAATCCGAGGACGACGGCGCGGTCGCGTCCGGCCCCGGTGGCGACGACAAGGGTAAGAAGAAGCGCAAGCGTCGCGAGAAGGGCGAGAAGAAGCCCGGCACCGGGATGATCGCGGCCGGCTCGATCCTGACCGCGGTCGGTGTCGGCGGTGTGTCGATGGTGATCGCCGGCACCGTGATGAGCGCATCGCGGCAGAACGAGGTCGAGAAGCTGATGCCCGAGGATCCCGAGGTCGACGACCTGGACGATCAGGGCCGACGTGCCAACCTCATCGCGTACGTCGGCGCCGGCGTGGCGGTCGTGGGTCTGGCCGTAGGCCTGCCGCTCATCATCATCGGCGCGAAGAAGCGCAAGGCGGGCAAGAGTCCACCGGCCACCGCGACCACACGATCGAGTCTCGTGGTCGCGCCGGCGTTCGGTGCGGGGACGGCCGCGCTCTCCGTCCGGGGACGATTCTGAAAGTCACGTCACAGGCGCGACGCCACGGTCGGCCTCGCTGCGTCACGATACGCAGCGCCGGCGCCGACGGGGTTCCGCGACCGTGGCAATTCGGGTAGAGAACTATCGGCACAACCCGGGGCTCGATCGCCCCGTGCCGCACACAAGGAGCAGCATGACCCTACCGAACCGAATTCCCGCCCTCCGCCGTCTCGCCCTCGTCGCGACCGTGCTCGGGCTCGGTGCCTGCGCCGCGGACGACTCGGAAGATACCGTCGGCAACACCGACGATCCGACGGCGACGGCGACGGCAACGGCGACCATGACCGCGACGGCGACCACCGATCCGTCCGGGTCCGAGACCACGCCCGGCGACACGTCGACCGGCGACACCGCGCCGGTCGATGTCGACTACGCCACCGACATCCAGCCGATCTGGACGGCGAGCTGCACGGCCGGCTGCCACGAGCCGGGCGGCATCTATGCCGGGCTCGATCTCACGGCAGCGGCATCGTACGCCGCGCTCACCGCTCAGAAGCCGGTGTACAGCACCGACGCGTTGTTCGTCGTCGCCGACGACTCGGCCGGCAGCTTCCTCATCGATGCGTTTCGTGTCCCGGGCGGCACCATCGTGCGGCGGATGCCGCTCGCGCTCGGCGAGAACGACATGGGCAATCCCATCGGTGAGGCCGGCACCCCGCTGCCCGAGGCGCAGATCATGCTCGTGGAGCAGTGGATCGACGCCGGCGCGAACCCGTGATCGTCCGGCATGGTCCGGCGCGCTGCACGAGCGTGCCGGCCGTGCTCGCCCACGGCGGGACGGGCAGGGGCCCCGCACTACAATCGAACTTCGTGCCCCAGCTGGCGGCGCACCGCTGCGTAGCTGGCACTGACCGCGAACGCCATGACGTCTCGCAGATCGTCGTCCGCGTCGACCGCGGCGACGAGCTCGGCCCCGTTGGGCGTATCGGCGCTGTGGCGCACCGCACGGATGGCCGCCGCGAGATCCCCGGCGATCACCAAGCCCACCCGATTGCCGGCGCGTCGCACCCATGCGCGCCACTGCTGCGAGTCGAACGGCTCGTTCTCGTGATCCTTGAAGAGCACGCCGAGCTGTCGCGACACCCGCATCGGCAGCTTGCGTAGGAGCTCTTGGCCAAAGCGTGAGATCTCGTCCTCGGCGCGCTGGTGGTGCTTGCGGCGGGCGTGGCGGGGATGAAACGCCTGCAGCACCGCCGAGATGAGCTGGGCGAAGGCGGGGCGGGGGAGGCCGAGGGCGAAGATCGTGTCGGGCCGCGTGAAATACAGCGCGCGCGCCAGTGCGAAGCGCAGCGCCCCCGCATCCGTGCTCGTGAACGCGTCGTCGTAGGCGACGATCACCGGCGGCTGCTGACACCGCACCTCGAACCGCGCATCGCTGGCGTTGTGCGATCCGGCGTGGACCCGCTCGCCTAGGTCGGGCAGGGCGTGCGCCGCGACCAGTGCGACTTTGCCACCCACGCGCTTGAGCACCTCGCCCCAGCACTGCGCCAGCAGCCCCTCGCCCAGCGGCGAGACGCGGGCCTCGGGCGGCACGTCGATCCGGGGGAGAAACTCGGCGAGCAGCGGCGCGCCGCCCTCGAGCAGGGCGAGCAGCGCCTCACCGACTCCGCCGTCGGCGGGCGCACCCGGGACGACGCTGGCCAGATCGAGCTCGGCGCCCGGTGTCGTCGTCAGCCGCACGCGCGACAGGTAGGCGGTGGCGTCGGCGTGCAGAGGTGAGCGCAGCGCGAGCACCTGGTACAGGGCGTGGGCGCGGTCGTGGTCGCCGAGCTCCACGTGGTGCTGCGCGAGCGCGGCGAGGCTGCGCTCCTCGAGGGGAAAGGTGGCGAGCAGCTCGGCGTGGTTCTCGATGACCCGGGGACCGGTGGTGCCGGCGCGCTCGTAGAGTTCGGCGAGCACCTTGCGCTCGGCGGATCCCAGCGCTGTGGGTTCGAGCTCGAGGGCGTGCTCGAGCGACGCGATCGCCTTGGCCGGCCGTGCGCGTTGGATGTCGGCGAGGCGGAGCAGCAGCGCGACGCGGGCGGGGATGCCGGATCCCTTGGCGCGTCGGCCGAGGTTGGCGAAGTACGTCTCGACGAGCGGCTCGATCTCGTCGGCGCGGCCGGTCGCCTCGAGCACGCGTGCTTGGGCGAGCACCGCCGACGACGAGTGGGGCTGGAGCTCGCGGGCCGACTTGGCGAAGCCAAAGGCGAGCTCGTGGCGCTCGGGCATGCCGAGGGCGATCTCGACGCCCTCGAGCAACAGATCGTGTCGCCGCTCGCGACCGAGGTCCGGCTGCAGCAGCAGGCGGTCGAGGCAGCGCAGGGCGGTCGCCGGATCGTGGGCGGACGTGGCGTAGAAGGCGACCTCGAGCTGGGTGCGATCGAGGGCCGCGACGTTGTGGGCCTCGAGCAGCTCGAGACCCGCACGGATGTTCTCGAACGCAGCGCGGCGCAGCTCGGCCTCGGTCTCGGTCCCCTGGGCCTCGGCGCCGTCGGCGAGCGCCGCCGCGGCGTCGTGGAAGAGCATGCCGGCGTCGATGAACTTCTGCCCGCGCACCCGCGGATCCTCGAGCCCCCGGGCGAGCATCGCAGCCGCTCGCGCCGCCTCGACCAGCAGACCGCGCTCCTGACACAGCCCGATGAGGGGCTCGAGCGCGTTGGGGTTGGTGGGGTCGAGCGCGCTGGCGCGGCGGTAGCGACCGAGGGCCTCGTCGACCTGCTTGAGCGCGAGGGCGCTCTCGGCAACGAACGCCAGCACGTCGCTCAGCAGGCGCACATGCTTCGGAGTGCGCTCGAAGCCGTCCGCGAGGCGCTCCTCGAGCTGGTCGGCGGCCGAAAGCGCGTCGCGGTGGCGGCCCGCCAGCACGCGGTTGCGCACCAGCGCCGCGCGGATCTCGAGGTCCGCCGGCGCGTGGCGGGCCGCGAGCGTGAGCCTCCGGTAGGCATCGGGGTGGCGACCGCTCTGCTCGAGCACCTGCGCCAGCGCCAGCAGGCCCGAGGCCAGTTGCGCCGGATCGCCGCCGAGGCCCAGGGTGTCCACCGCCTGTTCGAGCAGCGCCTCGGCCTCCTCGTGTCGCCCGGCCTCCGCGAGCATCTCACCGAGCCCGAGCTTCGCCCGCGCGTACTCGGGATCCTCGGCGAGCGCCGCGTCGAAGCGATCGCGGGCCGCCGCGACATCGCCGGTGCTGCGGTAGGTGATGCGGCCCATCTCGGTGAGCAGCTGGGCGCGGATCGTCGGCCCGCGCATCTCGGCGAGCTGGCGATCCATGAAGTCCATCGCGCCGCCGATGTCGCCGTCGTCGACCCGCAGCCGTACCAGGCCCTCGAGGGCCGAGGCGAGCCGCCGCGGCGACTCGGGATCGTCGGTGGCGAGCTTGGACTCCGCGAGCACTCGCGAGTACAGGCGCACGGCGCGGGCGCTGTCGTGCAGCCGGGCGCGCAGCAGGTCGGCGGCCTCGAGGACGCCGTCTGGGTCCGGCAAGGCTGCGAGCGACTCGACGAGCAGCGACTCGTCGTGGACCGCGCGCGCGAGCTTGGCCTGGGCGCGCAGCAGCGTGGCGTCACCAAGGTGTGCCGCGAGCGCGGCCGAGACGACCGCGAGGGCGCCGCGGGGATCGTGGTCCTCGCGATCGAGGATTTCGGCGAGGGCGATCACCATGCGTACGTGGCGGCACTCTTCGCCGTCCGCGAGCCGTGCGACGTGTCCGCGGAGCAGCGCGATGCCGTCGTCGTGGCGCTCGCCCCGGCGATACAGGCGGCTGAGGCCCAGGACCACGTCGTCGCTGTCGGGCGCGACGCGGACGAGCTCTTCGAGCGTCGCGGTGGCGGCATCGGCGTCGCCCGTGCCCTCCTGCAGCGCCCGCGACTTGGCGACGAGCAGCGCGATGCGACCCGCGGCGTCGTCCGGGTCCAGCAGCGCGAGCCGGCGCTCGATGATCGGCAGCGCCGGATCGAAGCGGCCGGTGGCCATGTACAGATCCTGCAGCTTGGCCATCGCCGCCGCGTCCTCGCGGATCTCGAGCACCTCGACCCAGGCACCGATCGCGCGATCGGGCAGGCCGAGGCGTGACTCATAGATGTCCGCCACCTGCGAGAGGGCCGCGAGCCGGTACTCGTCGTCGGGCACACCGTCGGCGGCGACGCGGAGGGCCTCGATGGCCTGTTGCCACTGCCGCGACGTGACGAGCAGGCGCACCAACGTGTCGTGCAGACGCGCTTGGTCGGGGAATTCGCGGGTGAGCTGCTCGACCCGCTCGATCGCCTCGCGGGGCTTGCCGAGGCGCGTCTCGAGCACGGACGCGAGCGCCAGGGTGCGATCGATGCGGACGCCTGCGTCGAGATCGGGGGCCTCGGCCTCGAGGAGATCGTCGAAGACGTCCGCCCACTCGGCGTGGCGCCCCAGACCCTCGTAGATCGCAACCAGGGCCCGCATCGCGTCGACGTGCGCCGGCGCGACGGCGAGCACCGCCCGGTAACGCGACTCGGCCTGGGCCCACTGCTCGCGCGCGGTGTGGAGCTGGGCGATCCGCAGGTTGTTCGCGACCACGTGCTCGGGCAGCGCCGACTCCGACAGCAGCAACTCGTAGGCCTGCAGCAGGCGGTCGTGGACGCCGTGTCGATCCGCGAGGGCCTCGAGACGCTCGAGCGCCTCGGGGTGGCGCGGGATCCACAACAGCGCGCGCTCGAGGGCTCCGAAGGCGCGCTCGAGGTTGTGCGCGCCCTCTTCCCACAGTCGCGCGAGGGCGATCGCGACCGCGACCTTGTCCGGCTTCGACTCCGCGTTGACCTCGGTGTAGCCGAGCGCGACTTCTTCCCAGGCGTTGGCGACCCGCGGCCTCGGCGGCAGGATCGGGCGGGTGAGCTTGGGCAGCGCCGGCAGGCCGTGGTCGGGGGCGCGCCGCGGTGGCGGTGGAGGTGCCGGGGTCGGCTGCGCGGACGTTCGCGTGTGATCGGCGGACATCGGCGGACCGCCCTGGCCCAGCGCACCCACGATCGTGGGATCGGGCTGCAGCTCGAGGACGTCGACCTCCTCGACGTCGTCCAGCTCGAGTTCGCCGAGATCCAGGACCTCGGGCTCGATCGAGATCGGTGCGATGTCCTGCTGCGCGGGCCGATGCGCCACCGAGATTTCCTCGGTGCGCGGCCCCACGACCCGCAGCGGCGTCGCGAGCTCGACCGCGCCATCGTGGGGCGAGGGCAGGGTGTCGAACAGGCGCACGTCGAGGCCGGCGCCCGTCCACGCCGCCACATCGTCGATCTCGGGCGCGACGAGGGTCGGCAGCAGCAGTGGATCGCGGGGCACCGGCGGCGTGTGATAGGGGCCCGCGTGCTCGGCGAGGCGCCAGATCGCGGCATGCTCGTCGCCGATCTCGCCGGTCACGGGCGGCAGGTTGGGGTGGCCGCGCCACGCCTGCAGGCGGGCGCGCAGCGCATACTCCGGCCGCCCGAGCGACCCTTCGTACAGCTGCGCCACGCGCTTGAGCAGCGCGCCGCGATCCTGTGGCGGCGCGACCTCGAGGGCGGAGGCCGGCACCAGCAGGTACACCTGCCAGAGGTCGCCCTCGTCGGCGAGCCGCTCGAGCTCGGCAGTGGCGCGGTCGTCGTCGGGCTCGAGCCGGAGCACGCGGATCCACTCGGCCATCGCGCCGGCGTGATCGCCCAGCCGAACCTCGCGGATTTCGGCACGCTCGCCCAGCAGCTCGAGCGTCCGGTCCTTGTCGCGGCTGCGTGCGACCAGCCGCTGCAGGACCTGCAGGAGCATGAGCGCGCCGATGGGCGGCAAGCTCCCGTCTCTGCGCTCGTCGACCACCGTGCTGAGCCGCCGCAGCTCCGGCATCATCGCATCGCCCTCGGGCTCGTCGAGCGCCTGCACCAGGATCCGCATCGCGCCCAGGGGGTCCGCGCGGTGCTCGTCGAACACCTGGGCGGCAGCGGTGAGGGCGGCGATGGTCCCCGGTCCCGCGCTGGCGTTGCGCGCCCGCTCGAGGTGGAGCTCACCGAGCTGCTGCCACAGGCGATGGCGTGTCGACAGCTCGAGGATCTGGGCGAACGCATCGGCGGCGAGCGCCGGGTCGGGCCGCGCGAGATCGGTGTAGGCCTGACGCAGCCACTCGAACGCCTTCTCGGGATCGTGGAGCTCGTCCTCGTAGATCCGGGCGATCGATCGGCAGGCGTCGTAGCGACCGAGGTCGGTGGCGGCGCGGCCGAGCCGTCCGCCGTGCAGCTCGATCACCGCCTGCCACAGGCCGTGACGTTCGGCGGTGCGCTCGAGCTGGTCGGCGAGCGCCTCGTCTGTCGGTGCCGCGCGGTGGGCACGTTGCAGATACCCGACCGCACGGGCCGCGTCGGCGAGGTGATCGAGGGCGACGGCCGACGCCTCGCGGAGCCGCGCGACCAGTGCATCGACGGACTGCTGGCCCTCGAGCAGGGTGATCTCGCGGTCGAAGACCTCGAGCAGTTCGGCGCGGAAGCGGTACTCGTCGGCGAGTGTGCGTACCCGCCGACCCGCCGTGGTCTCGTCGAGCCCCGACTCGAGCGCCGTGAAGTAGGCGCGGCGCGCCCACTCGAACGCGAGCGCCGGATCGCCCGCCTCGTCCTGGGCGATCTCGCTGGCCTCGAGGGCGACGCCGATGCGGCCGGCACCGTCGCCGGCATCGCCGAGGTAGCCGTGACGGTCGTCGTACACGGCGAGCAGCTCGCGCCACAGGTTGCCGGCCTCGGCGATGCGCGTGATCTCGCCGATGATCCCGCGGTGGTAGTGGTCGAGGGCGAGGCCGCGGCGCAGAGATGCGATGGCGCGGGTCGAATCACCGAGGTCGCGCTCGGCGATCGCCGCCATCTCGCGCAGGGTGTCGGTGCGCATCCCGAGCTCGCCGGCGATCTCGAAGCGCCGCTGCAACGTGGCGATCGCGGCCTCGTGATCGCCGACCTCGTGCTGCAGCCGCGCCATCGTCGCCAGGCCCTCGAGGTCGGTCGAGAACTCGGTGAGGAAGCGGCCATAGGCGGCGACGGCCGCCTGCTTGTCGCCGAGGTGATGCAGCCACGTCTGGCTGATCGTGCCGTACAGCTTGCGCCGCTCGTCGGCCGACTCGGCTGCGAGCAGCATGAGTTCGGCCTGCCGCACGAGCTTGCGGTGGCTGCCCGCCCGCTCGTACAGCTCGAGCAGACTCGACGCGACCTCGCGGCGGCCGAGCGCCAGATCCTCGCCCAGCGAATCGAGCAGGTCTGCGGCCTGCTGAGGATCATCGAGCTGATCGCCGAGGATCTCGGCGCGCTCCCACGCGATGCGGAAGCCGTCGTCCTCGGTCTCGGCGAGCTCTTGCAGCTTGCCCAGCACCGCGACGAGCGGCTGCCACGCGTCCTCGCGGCGGTAGATGCGGACCAGCGCCTCCAAGGCGGCGCGGTGGTCGGGGCGGCTTCGCAGCACCCGCTCGAACGAGGTCCGCGCCAACATCGGATCGTCGAGCGCGTTCTCGGCGAGCTGACCGAGCCGCAGCAGGTAGTCGATCTGGCGCACCAGCGGGGTCTTGGCCGAGCCCGCGGCGCGGGTGAGCAAGGTGCCGAGCTCTTCGTTGCGACCGGCCCGCTCGTACGCGGCGACGAGCTTGTCGATGACCTCGAGGTTGCCCGGGCGCAGCTCGAGCAGCTCGGTCCACAGCGTCGCCGAACGGTCTTCGTCGCGTAGATCGAGCTCCGCGATCCGGGCCATGCGGCGGACGATCTTGACCTTGGCGTCGGGCGAGCCGGCGGCGTCGCGCTCGCGGGCCAACGCATCGAGCAGCTCTTCGTAGCGGCCCTGCTCCTCGAGCAGCTGCTGGAGGCGATACAGCGCCTCGCGATCGTCGCGGGCGATCTCGAGGACCTGACGGCAGGCCCAGTCGGCGCTCGCGAGATCGCCGAGCTCGTGGTGCCAGATCTCGGCCATGCGCCGCAGCAGCGCCACGCGCTCGGTGCCGCTGCGCGAGCGCTCGTGCTGCTCGCGGAGCATCTCGATCACCCGCGGGTAGTCGGAGGCGCGGTCGTAGAGGGCGGTGAGCGCCCGCGTCGCTTGGACGTCGGCGGGCGACAGCTGCAGGATCTCGCCGTACAGCTCGATCGCCCGCTCGGGGTTGACCTGCCGATCGCGGTAGACCTGGGTGAGGCGCTTGAGGATGTCGAGACGCTTGACCGGGTCCACGGCGCGCTCGAGCTCGGCCTCTTGCACGCGCACCATGTTGTCCCACATGCGGGCGCGCTTCTCGATGCGGCCGATGTGCTTGGTCGGCCGTGGATCGTCGGGGTACGCGAGCTGCAGCCGGCCCCACGCGTCGAGGGCGCCGTCGATGTCGCCGAGGCGGCGCTCGCAGATGTCGGCGAGCTCGACGAACTCCTCGGCGAAGCCGCGGTTGTCATACGGGCTCTCGCCCTCGGGCTGGGCCCCAGCCTGCTCGATCTGGTAGAGGATGAGATCGCGCAGGTGCGACCAGTTGTGCTTGCGCCGCCAGTGCTCTTTGTAGCCCTCGAACGCCACGGCATTGAACGGCTCGCGTTCGAGCACCTTGTAGGAGTAGACGGCGGCCCGCTCCTCGTCGCCGAGCTCGTCGCGGGCGGCGGCGGCGGCCCGGAGCAGTGCGTCCGACGAGACCTCGTCGGGCATGCGCTCGATCTGGGCGTCCAGCAGGGCGACCAGCGCCCACCAATCGCCGCTCTCCGCGTAGATCTGCTCGAGCCGGCGCCACGACTCGTCGTCGGGACGCTGGTAGCGGCTGGCCTCTTCGAACAGCTGCCGCGCCTCCTCGCGCCGATGCAGCCGCCGATCGAGCAGGTCGGCGCGGCGCAGCTGCAGCGGCACCGCGTCGGGGCCGCTGAAGTGGAACAGCCACTCGCGATACAGCTCGTCGAGGGCGAGCCAGTCCTCGGCGTCGATGAGCGTGTTCTCGAGCGCGGCCGAGGCCTGCTGGTGATCAGGCGTCAGCGACAGCGAGCGCCGCAATAGTCGCAGCGCGCGGGGCTTGTCACCGCGGCGACGGGCGAGCTCGGCCGCCTTGTAGAAGATGTCCGCGGCCTTGGCGACGCCGTCTTCGGTGGCCTTGCCCGAGGCGAGGTAGAGCACGCCGAACGAGCGCAGCGCGTCGATGTCGTCGGGGACGAGCTTGAGCGCGGCCTGCAGGTGTCGCGCGGCGGCGGGGACGTCGTCGAACTGCTCCGACTGGATCGTGGCCAGGCGACGATGCAGCTCGGCGAGGCGGGGGCGCTCGCCGGTCTCGCCGAGCCGCTCGAGCTCGCGGGTGAGCAAGGTGGCGGCCTGACCCCACGCGCCGCCGACGAGGTGCAGATGGATGATCCGTGCGCTGGCCTTGGCGTGCCCGGGGTCGAGCTCGAGGGCCTTGGCGTAGTGAACGGTGGCCTCGCCGATCGCCAAGAAGTGCTGCTCGAGCAGCTCGGCGAGCTCGAAGTGCAAGGCTGCGGCCTCGGGTCCGAAGCCGGGGATCTGCAGGCGCCAGCGCAGCAGCTCGACGAGCTCGGCGTGGGCACCGAGGAGCTCGTAGAGCTTGCGCAGGCGGTCTGCAGCACGCTGGTTGTCGGGGCGGAACTGCAGGGCGCGGGCGAGTGCGTGGGCGGCTTCCTCCCGATCCTTGACCCGCTCGAGCCACAGCTCGTACGCCTGCACGCACAGCTCGGCGGCCTTCGTGCGCTGCTCGGGCGACTCGTGCTCCGCCGCCGCGGCGTGCAGCAGCAGCAGCGTCGCGAGCGACCGCCAGTCCTCGTTGTCGCGGTACTGGCGCCGCAGTTGATTGAACGCGCGTTCGTCCGCCGCCGCGGCGCGGAACTGGGTGAGCTCCGCGGGCTCGCGGCTGTGTCGGCCGGGCAGCGGACACGGAAGGCTGGCCGGGAGGTGGGGCGCGGGGGCCTCGTGTTCGAGGGTCTGCACGGGATCGGCATACCGCCCTCGGTCGAGGGGGCGAAGGTGGCACCGTAACACAACCGCGCCGCGCGGCGGCGGCCGCGGCCGTCGACATGGTTCGATCACCGCGTCGCGTTCCGCGGGGGGTGCAGGGGCTGAGGTCGTGGGGCTGAGGTTGCGGGGCTGATCGTGTAGCGTTGCCGCAGCCACGCCTTCGGTCGGCCTTCGGTCGGCCTGCGGTCGCCCTGCGGTCGCCCTGCGGTCCCAACTGGGCGTGGCCAGTCGCATCGTGATGGATTCCCGCCACCGCTCCCCAACCCGTCCCCCGATCACCCGCCCGCAGTCGGTCGCGCCCGACGACCCCGCGCGGGGCCGGACGCCGGTGCAGGGTGTACGGACGCGCAGCACCACCGCCGCGGGACGGGCGCGCGAGGGCGAGGGCGTCGCGGTGGCGCCGGGCGGCAAGCCCCCCAAGGTGGTGCGCCTGCGTTCGGGCGCCCGCATCATCGTGCAGCAGACCGACCGCCGCGGCGCCGGTGGCAACACGGTCGCGATCCACCTGTGGGTGTTCGCGGGCACCGCCGACGAAGCACCGGGCCAGCACGGCTGCGCGCACCTGCTCGAGCACATGTTGTTCAAGCCGGTGATGATCGGCGACGAGCGCCACGACATCGCCTCGGCCATCGAGGCCTTGGGCGGCGACGTCAACGCGTTCACCAGCCACGACGAGACCGTCTTCCACGCCACCGTACCCGTGCCGCAGTTCGACGCTGCCCTGCGGGCGCTGGTGCGGCCGATCGCGAACGCCCGGCCGAGCGCCGCCGATCTCGCCCACGAGGCCGAGGTGGTGATCGAGGAGATCAAGCAGTACGACGACGATCCGGCCTCGCGCGCGATGCAGGACATGGTCGAGGGCCTGTATGGCGATCACGGCTACGGGCGGCCGGTGCTCGGCCTACAGGCCGAGGTCGCGGCGCATCGGGTCGCGGTGCTGCGCCGGTTCCTCGCCGGCAACTACGGCGGCGAGCGGCTGGCGCTGGTCGTCGCCGGACCGATGCGTCCGGCCAAGGTGATCGCCAGCGCGCGCGCGGTGCTGCGCGAGTTCAAAGCTCGCCCGCGTCGCCGCGCGCGCGTGACCCCGGTGCCGCCGGCGACACCGCGGGTGGTGGTGCGCCGAGACGACGTGCACGAGGCTCACGTCGCGCTCGGTTGGCAAGCGCCACCGTGGCCCGAAGCGGCCGCATGTGCACTCGAGCTCGGCGCGACCGCCCTGGGCTATGGTGAGTCGAGCTGGCTCGCCCGCGTACTTCGACGCCGCCAGGGGCTCGTGACGGACGCGCACGCGAGCCTGTTCGCCGGTCGTCAGGGCAGCTCGTTCACGGTCACTGCCCACGCGCCGCTTTCGCGCGTCGAGGCGTCCATCGTCACCATCTTGGCCGAGATCGATCGCATGGGCCGCGTCGCCGTCGACGCCGAGGCCCACGCCCGCGCCCGCGCCGTGCTCGAGAGCGAGGTCGTCTACCGCCGCGAGACCGTCAACGGCCTCGCCCACACCATCGGCTACTATCTCAGCCTCGGCGACGACCTCAGCCTCGATCGCACCTACCTCCGCCACGTGGCGACCGCGACCCCGACCGACGTGCGGGATGCCGTCGCGGCCTATCTCGTGCCGCGTCGGGCCTCGCTCGCGGTGGTCGTGCCCAAGAGCTGCAAGCCCGCCGATGCCCGAGCGCTCCAGCGGCGGCTCACCCAGGCGCTGCGCGGCAGCAGCCGACGCCGCGACCGGGCCGTCGCGCGCGCCGATCGCCACGGCATCGTCGCGACCCGGCTCGCCTGCGGGCTGCGGGTGCGGATCGTCCGCGACTCCAGCTTGGCGATGGCGGCGGGCTGGATGGTGTGGCCCGGCGGTCAGCGGGCGGAGCCGACCAAGCTCGCCGGCGCCACCCCGCTGCTCGCGGCGCTGCTGACCCGTGGCACGTGCGAGCGCGACGGCGACACGCTTGCCCGCGAGATCGACGGGCGCGCGGCGGTGCTCGACGGCATGTCGGGGCGCAACAGCGTCGCGATGCACTTCGAGTGCCTCGCCCGCGATCGCGAGCTGGTGCTCCGTCGCCTCTTCGAGTGCGCGCAGAGCCCGGTGTTCGCGGAGTCCGAACTCGAGCACGAGCGTCGGCTCGCGCTCGACGACCTCGCAGCCGAACGCGACGACCTCGCCGGGCTGGCGTTCGCGGCCGCGGCGACGCGGCTGTACGGCACCCACCCCTACGGCCGCAGGCGCGGTGGCACCCGCGAGAGCCTGCTCGCCGTCGACCATCGCGCGCTGCGCCGGCTGTGGGCGGTGCGCTATCCCATCGGCGCGGCCACGCTCGGCCTGTGCGGCGACATCGATCCCGAGGCGACGCTCGAGCTGCTCGAGGCCCTGGTCGCCGAGGCGCCCCTCGTCGAGCAGGCGGCGTCGTGGCCCGGCCGCGCGCCCCGGACCATCCGCGGCAGCAGCGCGCGAATGCGACGCACCAAGGAGCAGGCGCACCTGGTGTTGGCGTGGCCGGGCCTCGCGCTCGCCGATCCCCGCGGCTCCACGATGGAGGTCCTGACCACCATCCTCAGCGCCCAGGCGGGCCGGCTGTTCATGGCGATGCGCGAAGAAGAGGGGCTCGTCTATCACGTGTCCGCGTCGTCGAGCGAGGGCATCGATTGCGGCCACGTCAGCTTCTATGCCGCGACGTCGCAGGCCAAGCTCGCCCGCGCTCGTGTGGTGCTCGAGCGCGAGCGCGAGCGGCTGTGTCGCGAGCCACCGAGCGCGGACGAGGTCGAGCGCGCGCAGGCGTGGCTGGTGGGGCAGGCCGATGCTTCGCTGCAGCGCCGCGGTCGGATCGCCTCGCTGCTCGCGTTCAACGAGGCGTACGGTCTCGGCTACGCCGCCCACTTCGCGTATGCGCGCAAGATCGAGGCGGTGCGACCGCGCGACGTCATGACCCTCGCCCGCACGCTGCTCCGTCCCGAGCGCCAGGTCACCGCCATCGTCGCGCGGTGAAACGGCCGCGGCCGGCTGGTGGCGCGCCGCGCTTCAGCCAAGGCCGAGCACGTACAGGTCGTACAGCGCGTGGGTCCAGGCGGCCACCGCAAAGCCCCGGACGCGGTAGACGATGGCGAAGAACGCTCCCGCGAGCGTGCGGTAGGTGAAGGCCGCGAACGCGAAGGGCTCGCCCGCCGGACCGACGTGGTGCGCCAGCGAGAAGATCACCGACGAGAGCACCAGCGCCAGGATCCACGCCCGGCGCTCGCCGGTCAGGCCGGTGAGCGCCCACGCGAGGCCGCCCATCACCAACACGCGGAACACCAGCTCCTCGTGGAATCCGGCGCCGGCGGAGATGACGATCGCATCGCCCGCCCGAACGCCGCCGCCGATCGACAGCCCTGGCAGGGCGAGTTCCTGCATCACGAACACGATGATCGAGCCCATCGTCAGCGCGTACAGGCTCGACTCGAGCAGCATCGGCGCGAACATCCGCGGATGGAAACGGCCGCGCCGCGCCAGGAGCACGAGCACGGCGGCGTACACGGCCAGCGCTCCAACGAGTACGGTGACGTAGCTCGACAGATCACGCTCGGCCACGGCCACGAGCTGCCGCGTGAGGAGGTCGACGCCGTTTTGCCCCCGACCGCCGAGGATGCCGACCTGGTAGACGAGGAACAGCGGGAAGACGAAAACCGCGCTGGTCAGCCCGTCGATGCGCCCGCGGAGGTGCTGGACCCACGCGGGAGAATCGGACGGCGCTGGATCGTCGCGCTGCGGCATCGGGGCACTCGGACGAACAGACGGACCCGCGGGGCCCCACGGGGGGCCCCGAATCGCGGGAGGTCACCGCTTCTTGGCGGCAGGCTTCTTCGCGGGCTTCTTGGCGGCGGGCTTCTTGGCGGCCTTGCTCGCCGGCTTCTTCGTCTTGGCCTTCTTCGCCAGCTCTTGCTGCTTCAGCTTGGCGAGGCGCTCCTTCTCCTTGGCGGCGGCGAGTCGGATCCGATCCTTGTCCTTGGTGGCGGCGAGCTTCTCCTTCTCCTTGACGAGGCGCTCCTGTTCCTTGGCGGCGGCGAGCTTCTCGCGCTCCTTGTCCTTGGCGGCGGCGAGCTTCTCGCGTTCCTTGTCCTTGGCGAGCTTCTCTTTTTCCTTGTCCTTGGCGAGGCGCTCCTTCTCCTTGGTGGCGGCGAGTTTCTCGCGCTCCTTGTCCTTGGCGGCAGTGAGCTTCTCGCGCTCCTTGTCCTTGGCGAGCTCTTCCTTCTCGCGGAGCTTCTCGAGGCGCTTGGCCTCGCGGTCGTCGTCACGCTTCTTGCGCTCGTCCTCGCGGGCGCGCACCGCCTCGTCGCGCTTGCGCTCGGCGTCGAGCCGGCGCTCTTCCGCCTTGCGGACACGCTCCTGTTCGCGCTCTTGTTTCTTACGCTCGCGATCATCGTCGCGCTCGCGGCGCTTGGCATCGCGCTCCTCTTCGCGGCGGCGACGCTCTTCTTCGCGGCGCTCCGCGAGCACGGCGCGCTCGCGCTCGGCGGCGAGGCGCTTCTCTTCGCGCTCGCGCTGCCGCTCGGCCTCTTCCTCGGCGAGACGGCGCTCGCGCTCGGCGGCAATCTCTTCTGGCGAGGGCCCGAGCTCGAGTCCGAGGAGCTGGCGCACCTCTTCCTCACCGACACGCTCGCCACCACGCTCGGCGTCGGTCTCGCCGCGTCCGTGCACGAGGACGCGGGGGAGGTTGTTTCGGAACATCACCTCCACCTTCTGCTCGCCGGCAATCTCGCAGACGAACCCGACCCCGAACGTGGGATGAACCACGATCTGGTGGACGCTCATCACGGCCTTGGGGCTGTACCGCACCGCGTTCTCGAGCGGGTACGAGTTCATGCCCTCCAGCCAATCGAGCTTCTTGGCGCCCCGACGCTTCGCAGCGGCGAGAGGTTCTGGATTGTCATCCTCGCCGCCCCTCGGCGGCTTGTACGCGTGCGTGTCGCCACACACAGCGCACTGAACGCGCCGAATTTCTTCGGCGTAGCTCTCGAGAATGATGTGCTGGGTATCGGCTCGACACTTCGGGCAATAGGCGTCGGTCTCGCCGCCGTTGCTCGAGCTCTGATTACCCCCGAAATGACTCTCGAAAATCTGATCCATGGCCACTCTCCGGCCTACGTTCGCACGTGACCTAGCACGGGCGGATCCTACCAACAACCCCGTCAAGACCTCGAAAATGCTGGAAATTCTAGATGACCCGCGGATCCCGCGTCGGGCCTGTGTTGGATGTTATTGAAATTATTGAATAAATAAAAAACGCGCCGTCAGCGTCGCGCGCCAGAGCGGCGCACATGGCGGGATCGCGTCACGTGGAGGGTCCGTCGAGGTCGCTCGCGGCTCCCGCTGGGTCGGGCGTCGGGACCCGCCCGTCGGTCGCTCGGCGGGTCTCGCTGACGACGTCCTTGGATTGATCGGCGAGGCTGCCGAGCTCGCGGCACACCACCCGGAAGGCCCGGCCGTGGTCGCCGGCCTGGGCGGCGATGATGTTGCCGTTGAGCGCCAGCAGCTGCAGTCGCCGGGCGACGTCGTCGAGGAACTCGGTCATCGTGGCGAGCCGCTCGCCGTGCATCGGCGCGCGCGTCGAGCCAGTGTCGTCGGGGGCGCTGGGGCGCATGCTCGAGCCGAGGAGGTCCCGTAGGGTGCCGACGTCCTGGAACGCCTCGAGGATGCCGATCGGTCCGTACTCTTCGGGCTTGTCGGAGGCGAACAGCGGCCGCGCTGCGACCATGGTCGGGCGACCGCCGACCTCGAGAATGCCGCGGAACGTCTGGCGGCGGCGCAGCACCGAGTCGACGAGCTCCGCGTCGGCGTAGGCGCCCACCTCGGGCGCCGGGCCGGCGTCGAGTGAGGTGTACGTCGCGATGCGGCGGTTGCCGAGGTACACGGACAAACCGACGCTGCTCGCCCGCGACAGTCGGGGCAGCAGCTCGCGATCGTAGTTGAGCACGGTGTGTCCCGCCCACAGCTCCTGATCGCGGCGTACCACGCGGCCTTGGGCGTGGATGAGCAGCTCGAGCAGCTCGACCGCAGCGGCGGCCCGCTCGTGCACGCGACGGCTGACGACCTGCACTGCGGCGTCGATGGCGGCCTCGTCGCTGATCTCGCTCACGTCGGGGCAGTGTAACGGGGCGCGCAGCGTTGCGGTAGGGAGCGGGCGCTACTGAACTGGCGTCTTCGACGCGCAGCTGCCGGTCGCTGCTCGAGGAGGCGTTGGCGCGGTCGCTGTCGACGATGCCCGCGAGGTCTTCACGCGCGCGGTGCTCTCGCGAGCCTCACCGCGGCCGTGGCCTAGCCGCAGAAGCTTCCGACCACCGCCGATGTGCCCGGGCTGCAGTCGCACGGTTCGTGGGGGGCAAGAATCTCGCCCAGCGAGCACGGCGAGCAGTTGTAGTTGAGCCCGTCCACGTCGTCCGCGGTGCAGTAGAACCGCCACGGACTGTCGATCGCACCGCAGTTGCAGCCAGTGCACGAGTCGCCGCCCCAGCCCACCACGCCACCGCTTTGGACCTCGCAGTTGGGGAACTCGAGCCCGCAGGCCGCGAGCGCCTCCGCGACCGGATCGCCGCCGCAGCCGGTCGTGATCGCCACGCACCACTGGTCGAGGGTGCCGCCTTCGTTCGCGAGCTGGTCGGCGATCGTCAGCTCCCAGGTGCCGTTTCCCGAGCCGACGGTGCCGTTGCCGAGGTAGTCGTCGAGGCTGCCGAGCGGAAGCACGTTGCCCTCGATAGCGTTGGGCTCGACGCAATCCGGCAGCGCTGCCGCGTCCTGATCGAAGGTCGCGAGGATGTCGTTGTTCGCAGCGCACTGATCGTCGGCAAGCGAGACGCTGAGGTTGGCGCCGACGTGGCGCACGTCGATGTCGAGATCCGACACGCGGGTGTGGTCTGCATCGATGAACACGTCGATGTCGCGCAGCTCGCCGGTGAGGCCCGCGACCGGGATCGAGCTCTGCGTGGACCCGACGCCCGGACCGATCGCGCTCGCCGGCGACGTGCAGAACGTGTGCAGGCCCGCGCAGCTCACCCCCGAGATCGTGCACTGCGCCGAGCACACGGGCTGACCGCCTTCGAAGCCGAGCGACTGACAGGTCACGCCGCCGTAGTCGTTGCCGTCGCACTCCTCGCCTGGATCTGCGTCGCCGTTGCCGCAACCGACGCACTCGGACAGGTTCAGCGTGCAGTTCGATGCGCAGCTGATCGCGCCGCCGTCCAGGCCCTCGGACACGCACGTCGCACCGTCGAGCTGGCCGCCGTCGCACGCTTCGCCGGGATCGATCACACCGTTGCCGCAGATGTAACACTCCGAGGTGTCGAAGTCGCTGCAGTCCGCGAGGCACGTGACCGTGCCGCTGTCGAAGTCGAGCGACTGGCAGTCCTCGCCGTCGAGATCGGTGCCGTCGCAGACCTCGGGTCCCGCTTGGAGGTTGTCGCCGCAGTCGTAGTTCTCGCACGCGGTCGTGTTGTAGGTGCAGTCGGCATTGCACTCGAGGTCGCCGCCTTCGAAGCCCTCGGTCACGCACGTGCCGCCGTCGAGATCATTGCCCTCGCACTGCTCGTCGCCCTGCACGTCGCCGTCGCCGCACTCGAAGAGGCAACCACTGGTGTCGAGCGTGCAGTCGGGGTTGCAGGCGAGCACGCCGCCGGCGTAGTCCTCGGACAGGCAGTCGCGACCGTCGAGATTGGCGCCGTCGCAGAGCTCACCCGCCTGCAGGTCGACATCACCGTCGCCGCACCCGACCAAGCCGGTGGTCGACTCCTCGCTCGAACTCTCCGTGCTGGAAAAAGTGTCCGGATCGAGGGTCGTCGAGGCCGTCGGTTCGACCGATGTCGACGTTTCGGGACCGATCGATGTCGGGCCTTCGCTGCTCGGATCCGGCGTGTCGGTCGTGGTGCCGGCATCGTCGACGGACGTGGCGTCCTGGGGGCAACCCGTCACCAGCGGCAGTGACAGGACGACGGACACGCGAAGCAGACCAAGCGAAGCGCGGTGCATGGCGGCCATGGTTTCACGCGGGCGGTGCTCTCGCAACCGCTCCGCGATCCCTGCGGCGATCGGCGGGCGCCACCGTGCTGGACGCTGCGCGAAACTCTGAGAACGCCGCGCCTGCGCGGCGGCCAGAACCCCAGGACAATCTCGGCAGCGTTGTGGTAGGCAGCGTGCATGACCGACGTCCCCGGCCGCTCGCCCCCGGTCGTCCGCATCGCGCCGAGCCCGACCGGCGACCCGCACGTCGGCACCGCCTACATCGCGCTCTTCAACTACGCGTTCGCGCGGCGTCACGGCGGGCGGTTCATCCTGCGGATCGAGGACACCGATCAGGAGCGCTCGTCGCGGAGCAGCGAGGAGGCCATCTTCGAGGCGCTGCGCTGGCTGGGCCTCACGTGGGACGAGGGGCCCGATCGGGGCGGCCCCAACGGTCCGTACCGTCAGTCCGAACGCCTCGACATCTACCGTGCCCACGCCCAGCGCTTGCTCGACAGCGGTGCCGCGTATCGCTGCTTCTGCAGCCGCGAGCGGCTCGACGCGCTGCGCCGCGAGCAGCAGGCCGCCAAAGTCGAGCACCCCGGCTATGATCGGCACTGCCGCGGGCTCGATCCGGCCGAGTCATCGGCCCGCGCGGCGGCCGGCGAGGCCCATGTCGTGCGCCTCGCGGTGCCCGACGACGGCGAGGTCGTGGTCCACGACGGCCTGCGCGGCGAAGTCCACTTCGGCGTCGCCCAGATCGACGAGCAAGTCCTGGTCAAGACCGACGGCTTCCCCACCTACCACCTCGCCAACGTCGTCGACGATCACCTGATGGGTGTCACTCACGTGATCCGGGGCGAGGAGTGGCTGACCTCGACGCCCAAGCACGTGCTGCTGTACCGTGCCTTCGGCTGGGAGCTGCCCGAGTTCTACCATCTCGGGCTGCTGCGCAACGCGGACCGCTCCAAGCTGTCGAAGCGCAAGAACCCGGTGTCGGTGTTCTACTACCGCACGCTCGGATACCTGCCCGAGACGTTCTTGAACTTCCTCGCAACCCTCGGCTTCTCGATGCCCGACGGCCGCGAGCGCTTCGGGATGGACGAACTCGTCGCCCATTTCGATCTGTCGCGCCTCAGCGTCGGTGGGCCGGTGTTCGATCCGGTCAAGCTCGCGGCGTGGAATGGCGAGGACATACGGGCGATGGATGTCGATGCGCTCGTCGCCCGGATCCAGCGCGACGTGCTCTCGCCCGATCGCCTGCGGGCGATCGTCGAGCTGAGCCGCGAGCGCATCTCGCGGCTCGACGACTTCATCCCCTTCGCGTCGTTCTTCTTCGGCGCGTCGGTGGATCACCGCGCGGTCATCGGCGAGTTCGCGATCAAGAACCGGACCCGGACCGACGTCGTCGAGATCCTCCGTCGTTTCCTCGACGAGATCGAGAAGGACACCGCCGCCCGCAGCTTCACCGAGGAATCGGTCGAGGCGTTCGCCCGCGGTTTCTGTGAGCGCACCGGCTGGAAGACCAAGGAGGTCTTCGGGCTGCTGCGTCTCGCGGTCACCGGACGCGTGGCCGCGCCGCCGCTGTTCGACACGCTCGCAGTCTGCGGCAAGGACAGGGTGCGGGTCCGTATCCGCGAGGCGATCGAGCTGCTCGCGTCGACCCCGGGTTGACGACCCGCGCGGGTGCGGGCCGCCTCGGGGAGGGGGCCCGGTCGAAACGAGACAGCCGGCGCTCAGCGATTCCAGCTCAACCCCTACAGTTGTAGGTGGGCACCACAAGTAACCGCTTCGGGCTTCCCGCCGGACGGGCATGCACTCCCACGGACAGAGGCGGTTCCCGGGTTGAACAGAGTAGGTAGAACTCGAACGCCGAGCGCGCGGCTGACCCGAAATCGAAGATAGCAGATGGGCCTGAGGCGCGCCGCCCAGAAGTGACGCCGGCTGTGGGGTTGCACGCGGCGCCCGAGGGCTCGCCTGCACGATGGCGTGTCACGCCAGGGTTCAGCGGCGATCGATGCGCTTGACAGCGTCGCCGAGTCGGCATGCGTTGGCTGCAGCCCCCGCGCGTATCAGCGCCCTGCGAATCGCGGATCGGCCGCGGGCGCGTCACCGCGGTAGTCGGCGCCGAGACCACCTTGCACGGCCACCGACGGACCGCCGCGGCTCATCAGGTCGATCTTGCGCAGCACCGCGTCCTCGCGGATCTCGGTGGGCACCATGTGGACACGCGAGTCCATGCGGATGGCATCACAGGGGCACGCCTCGACGCACAGGCCACAGACCACGCACTTGAGCTCGTCGATGACGAACGTTGCCGGGCCCTTCTCGTGGTTGTCTTCGCGATCCTCGGCGGTGATGTAGATGCACCGCGCCGGGCACACCGTCGAGCAGCACATGCACGCCACGCAGCGCACGGTGCCGTCCTCGCGGAGCATCAGGCGGTGCACGCCGCGGAAGCGCTCGGGATAGTACGACTTGGGATCGACATCCGGCTCGCCGTAGCGAATCGTGTCGACGTCACCCATCCCCTTCGTCATCGTGTTCTTGAAGAAATGCCGCGCGGTGGTGAGCAGCCCCTCGAGGATCGCGGGAAGGTAGATCTGATCGGCAGCGGTGCGCTGCAGTGAGACTTTCTTGACGCCGATGGTCATGGTGCGATTCCTGGGAGCTACGGGGCGGCGGGGGGACGGGACGGCCGCGCGGGGTCGGCGGGTGCGACGGCGGAGGGGGCCACCAGGGGCTTGGTGTCGGGCGAGCCTTGGGCCGGGGCAGCGCCTCGAGTCGTGGTGCCGGCGACCGGCGGAGCGACTGGGGCGAGGGCGTAGACGACCACCGCGGTGAGCACGATGTTCGCGATCGACAGGGGCAGCAGGCCCTTCCAGCCGAGGCTCATCAGCTGGTCGTAACGAAAACGCGGCAGTGTCCATCGGATGAGCAGCTGCACCCAGCACAGCGCGAGCACCTTGAGGCCCCAGGTGAGCAGGCCGATGACGACCAACGCGATGTGGGGCAGGGCGGTGCCCCAGCCCGTGAAGAACGACCATACCGCGATCACCAGGTGGATCGATCCGATGATGATCACCAGCGACGCGAAGCCCTCGGCGTGGTGGCTCGCGCGCCAGAACGCCGCGCCGGAGGCTACGAGCACGAGCCCGGTGCCGACGAAGAACAGCTGGCAGGCGAGGGCGCTCGAGAAACCCTCGGCGCCGAGGATGCCAAGCGGCAGGTTCCAGCCGCCGAGGAACAACGTGGCGACGAGCGCCGAGACGAACACGATCTCGATGAACTCGGCGAGGAAGAACAGGCCGAAGCGCATGCCCGAGTACTCGAGGAAGTAGCCGATGATCTCGGACTCACCCTCGGGCAGATCGAACGGCGCCCGCTTGGTCTCGGCGATCGCCGCGGTGAAGAACAAGATGAACGCGACGGGCTGCAGCAAGATGCCCCAGTAGGTGGCTTCTTGGGCCTTCACCAGCGCGTGGGGCTCGAGCGTACCGAAGCACAGCAGCGCGCCGACCAGCGTGAGGCCGATCGCGACCTCGTACGAGATCATCTGCGCCGAGGCCCGCAGCGCCCCGAGCACCGCCCACTTGTTGTAGCTGGACCAGCCGGCCAACGTGGTGCCGTAGGTCGCGATCGAGGCGATGGCGAAGTAGTAGAGCAGGCCGACGTCGAGCTGGGCGATCTGCAGCGGGGTTCCGCCGCGACCGGCCGCGCACTGGGCGACATCCGCCTCGCTGAGGCTCTCGAACAGCTGGCCGTAGCAGACCGCGTCGCCGAAGGGGACGATGGTGAAGATCAGCAGCGACGGGATGAAGGCGAACAGCGGCGCGAGCGTGTAGAGCACCCGATGCGCGCGGCGGGGGACGAAGTCCTCCTTGAACAGCATCTTGATGGCGTCGGTGGCGATGTGCAGCAGGCCCCACGCGCGCAGCGTGAACCCGCCGATCTCGATCCGGGCCATGTTCGGACCGACGCGGTCCTGCATCATCGCGCTCTGCTTGCGCTCCATCCACGTGAGCAGCGACGCCAGCGGCATGATGAACGCCATCACGAGGAGCAGGACCTTGATGAGGGCCGGCACCATGTACTGCGTCACCCACCACGGGTCCTCGAACTCGAACGGGACGCTCGAGGTCACGCCGCCGGCCTTGAACGACAGGTGTGCGGTGCCGCGGCGGAACTCGTCGGGGGCGACCACATCGGGCTCCTCGTCGAAGACCACGACCGAGCCGCGGAAGGCCTCCCCGGGGCCGAGCAGCGCGGCGGGGTCGGCCGCGACCTGCAGCGTGACGCGGGCGCCGGGCGCGAGCACCGAGGCGTCGGTGGGCTCGACGATCGAGAACGCCGACCAATCGGCACCCCCGATGCGGTACTCGCCCACCGCCACGGGCGACTCGCCGGTGTTGACCAGATCGACCGCGACGCTGCCGGTGTCGGGATGGAACACCACGCGCTTGGGCTCGGCGTGGACCACCGACGTGGCCTGCGACGTCGAGGTGTAGTCGCTGCCGCACGCGGACAGGACGAGGACCGAGGCGCACAGCGACAGGCACAGCATCACCGGCGACAGCGTCCGCACTGCGGTGCGCAGTCCGACGAACAGGCGACCGAACAGGCGACCGAACAGGCGACCGAACAGGGTGGAGATGTGGTCGAGATTGGACATCGGTCGGGCCAGGTCGCGGCGGTGGCGATCGATCAGCCGCGGGAGTGGGAGAAGCGCAGCAGGGTGGGGCGCGTGGCGGCGGGGGTCGTGGTGAGCTGCCGCAGGCCGTCGTGGTCGAACTCCTCGGCGATGGCGCGGGCACGATCGCGGCCGCTGCCGAGGTCGCGCTCGCCGAGCGCCAGGGCGATCTCGCGGATCAGGTCGGCGCGGTCGCGGCGATCGCCCTCGGGGCGCCACGCCGGCTGCAGGACCCGCAGTCGGCCCTGACGGTTGATGGTCGTACCCAGCGACTCGCCCCAACTCGTCGCCGGTAGCACGATCGCACACGCCTGAGCGAGCGCGGTGACGCGGTCGCTGAGGCACACGCTGGTGATCGCACCCAGGGCGCTGCGGACCACCTCGGACAGCTCGAACGTGCCATCGAGGAAGATGACGGCGTCATAGGCCCGCCCGGCGAGCTCGAGGCCGAGTTCGCCTTCGTGCTTGGCGGCACCGGCGGCTGCGATCGCGCCGCGCATGTTGGCGTTCTTGTCGGCGTCGCGGAGCAGCTCGTCGGTCTTGCCCGGCGGTCGGCCGAGCACGAAGCGCTCGGCGCCCAGCATCGTGGCCAGGTCGTCGAGCGCGCGGTTCGACTCGTTGGTGGAGGTGCCGCTGAAGACCGCGGCGACCTTCTTGTTGCGGCCCTGCAGGCGCTTGGCGACCGCCGCGATGGCGTGGTCCAGCGGCACCTGCTGGCCGTCGACCCGCGCATGGCGGATGCGGGCGTCGGCGTCGAGCTCTTTGTAGGTGTAGCGGCCCTCGTCGCACATCCAGTGGCCGTTCACCGCCGGGTCGTGGCGCGGCATCACGCGGTAGGCGTTCTCGTGCTTGTGATGGAGCTCGACGGCGCAGCCGGTCGCGCAGCCCTGGCAGGTGGTGGGCGTCGCCTTGAGCTCCCACGCCCGGATGGCGAAGCGGAAGTCCTTGGACGTGAGCGCCCCGACCGGGCAGATGTCGACCACATTGATCGAGTAGGCGTTGTCGAGGGGATGGCCCTCGGCGATGTCGAGGATCTCGTGGTCGCCGCGGAAGGTCATCGCCAGCTCACCGGTGCCGGGAATCTCCTCGCAGAAACGCACGCACCGCGAGCACAGGATGCAGCGCTCGGCGTCGAGCACGATCTCGCGGCCGATGTCCTTGTGCTTGGGCTTGCGGATCTTCGCGACGTCCACCCGCGTGAGGTGGTGATTGTGGTCCATGTAGTGCCGCTGCAGCGTGCACTCGCCGGCCTTGTCGCAGATCGGGCAGTCGATGGGATGGTTCTTGAGCGTGAACTCGAGCATGGCCCGGCGCGCTTCGAGCACCGCGGGGCTCTCGGTGTGCACGACCATGCCCTCGCCGACGATCTGCTGACATGACGGCTGCAGCTTGGGGTTCTTCTCGACCTCGACCAGACACTGCCGACAGTTCGCCGCGATCGTCAGGCCGGGGTGGTAGCAGAAGTGGCAGATGTCGCGGCCGAGCAGCTTGGCCGCCTCGAGCACGTTGGTGCCCTTGCGGACTTCGACCGTCTCGCCGTCGATCGTGAGGGTGACGGTCGGCTCGCCCGGCACGGGCGTCGCCGCCAGATTCGGCGCGACCGGAGCCGGCGCATCGCGGTTCTCTGGCGGCTTGACCGTCGACGACGCGGCGGCGCGGGCGGCTGTCGGCGGCGGCGGCGGGGCGGGCGGGAGGATGATCGTCGCCGAGCGTGGGCGGCTGGGCACGGGCGGATCGGAGCTCGTCATGGCGTCTCTCGCGTCAGCGGTCGCACTCGCCGCCGATCATGTTGATCGAACCGAAGATGGGCACCACGTCGGCGAGGTTGGCCCCGAGGATCATCTGGCGCAGCGCGGCGGTGATGTAGAAGCACGGCGGGCGGCAGCGGTTCTTGTAGGGCCGGCCGGTGCCGTCGGCGACGATATAGAAGCCGAGCTCGCCGTTGCCGCCCTCGGTGAAGCTGTACGCCTCGCCGGCAGGGACGACGAGGCCGTCCATGATGTGCTTGAAGTGGGCGATCATGCCCTCGATCGAGTTGTAGACCTCGCGCTTCGCGGGCAGGGCGATGAGCGGGTCGTCGACGATCACCGCGCCGGGCGGGATCTGGACCAGCGCCTGCTCGACGATGCGCAGCGACTGCTCCATCTCCTCGATGCGCACCAGATAGCGGGCGAGGTTGTCGCCGCCGTCAGCGATCGGGACGTCGAAGTCGAAGTGATCGTAGACCGAGTAGGGGTGGTCCTTGCGGACGTCGTAGGCGACGCCGCAGGCCCGCAAGCACGGCCCGGTGAAGCCGTAGCTGATGGCGTCGTCGGCCGAGATGCAGCCGACACCCTCCATGCGATCGAGGAAGATGCGGTTGCGCTCGACCAGCTTGCGGATGTCGACGACGAGGCCGCGGATCTTGGCGATCTTGCCGCGGCACTTCTCGTCGAAGTCGCGGGTCAGATCCCACGCCACGCCGCCGATGCGGCAGTAGCTGTGGGTCATCCGTGCGCCCGAGACGTCCTCGAGCAGCTCCCACACGTGTTCGCGGGCGCGGTTGCCCCAGAAGAACACCGTGAGGCCGCCGAGCTCGGAGATCGCCGCGGACAAACAGGTGAGGTGGTCGGCCACGCGCGCGAGCTCGCCGACGATGACGCGGATGTACTCGGCGCGCTCCGGGATCTGGGCGGTGATGCCGAGCAACTTCTCGACGGCCATCGCGAAGCCGACGTTGTTGAGCATCGGCGACACGTAGTTGAGGCGATCGACGTACGGGAAGATCTGGGTGTACGTCGCGGCTTCGCTCTCCTTCTCGAAGCCGCGGTGCAGGTAGCCGATCTGCACGTCGGCGTCCTTGATGGTCTCGCCGTCGACACGCAGCACGCAGCGCACGGTGCCGTGCATCGCCGGGTGCGACGGGCCCATGTTGAGGATCAGCTCGTCGGTCGGGAGGCGCTCGGCCTCGTCGGCGAACTGCTGCATCGACGGCGACAGCGGCATTTCACCGGCCTGACGGCCGCGGTGATCGTAGGTCTCGGCGATGGTGTGGGCGACGGGGCGGGCCGACGGCAGAGTTGTAGGAGCGCTCATGTGCAGTCTCGCCTAGCTCACCCGACGGTCGTGGCTGTCGGGCATGAGTCGGGTGGTCTGGTCGTCGGTGGGCGGCGCGTCGGGGCGACGGATGAGCGGCTGACGGCCGTTTTGCGGGTAGTCCTTGCGCAGCGGGTGGCCGACGAATTCCTCGTACATCAGGATGCGGCGCAGATCCGGGTGGCCCTCGAAGCGCACGCCGTACAGATCCCACGCCTCGCGCTCGGCCCAGTTGGCCGCGTACCACAGGCCGGTCGCGGTGGGCACCCAGCACTCGCCCGGGGTCTCGTCCACGAGGACCTTCACGCGCAGGCGGTGTTTGTGGGGGATGCTGTAGAGCTGGTAGACGACCTCGAACCGCGGGGTTTGGCCGAGGTAGTCGACGACCGTCAGGTCACTCAGCATGTTCATGCGCATCTGTTCGTGATCGCGGAGCAGCGTGAGCACCTCCACGAGGTGCTCGCGGTGGACCACCGCGATCTCGTCGCCCACGTGGCTGCCGGTCTCTGCCAGCGCAAGCGGGCGCTCGCGCTGGAGGAATTCGAGGACGCGTTGGGCCATCAGCGCACCCTCCCGTCTTGGGGCAGGCGTTCGTCGGGAAGCAGCGTCATGGAGGTGCCATCTTGCAGCACCGGCAGCTTGCGGCGGTCGGTGTATCCGATCGCGGCGGTGTTGCCGATGTCCTGCTGACAGTTCCCGCGGTGCTCTTGGATGCGCCGCTGGAGCGTCATCAGGCCGTCGAGCACCTGCTCGGGACGGGGCGGGCAGCCGGGCACGTAGACGTCGACCGGGATGACCTGGTCGGCGCCCGGCGTCACCGTGTAGTTCTGATAGAAGCCGCCGGTCGACGCGCAGACGCCGAAGGCCATCACCCACTTGGGATCGGGCATCTGGTCGTAGACCCGCCGCAGCACCGGCGCCTGGCGCTCGGTGATGGTGCCGATGACGATCAGCAGATCAGCCTGGCGGGGCGAGAAGCGCGGGAACTCGGCGCCGAAGCGGGCGATGTCGTAGCGCGGGCCCATGGTCGACATGAACTCCATTGCGCAGCAGGCGGTCGCGAACGGGTAGGTGAACAGGCTGTACTTCTGCGCCCAGTTCACCGCGTCTTGCAGCAGGGTGGGCACGTAACTCGCGGAGGATTCGGTCATGGATCGACTCGCTTCGGCGGTTCTCGGCGGGGTTGGGGTGCTCATGCCCAATCGAGCGCGCGCTTGCGCCAGATGTAGGCCAGCGCCACTACGAGGATGACCAGGAACACCAGCATTTCCACCAGCCCGAACAGGCTGGGGGCGCCGGTGCACACGCCAGCGGCGTCGAGCGCGGCCGTGCACGACAGCTCGCGGAAGAGCGACGCCCACGGGTAGAGAAACGCGACCTCGATGTCGAAGAGCAGGAAGAGGATCGCGACCTGGTAGAACTTGACGCTGAACTTGACGCGCGGGCTGCCGATCGGCTCGCTGCCGCACTCGAAGGGCTCGTCCTTGATGGCGCTCGTCCGCTTGGGACCGAGGACCATCGTCAGGCCCATCATCAAGAAGGCGAAGCCGATCGCGAAAACGATGAAGACCAGCGCAGGGATGTATGAGGCGGCCATCGGAGACGTCGCGAGCGGGTTTAGCACAGCCCGCCCGGGCGCTCTACGGCGGACCACCCGCGCCCGAACAACTCCCGTCGAGCCCGGCTTGGGCCGTCATCGCAGCGACCTTCAGGCCACGGCCGCATCCACGGCCGCGGGCGCGCCCGGGCCGCGCTCAGCCCGTGCCTTCGATGGCCATCTCGAAGACCTCGACCTCGTCGGCGTCCTTGGCCATGAACAACACCCGCAGGGGCTTGTCGCCACGCCACGAGCGGAACTCGCTGTGGATCGCGCGGGCGGCCTCCTCGGCGGGGATGCCCGTGTCGAACGCGCCCATCAGGGGCACCGCGACACTGCTGAACCCCTTGACCTGGCAGGCCACGAGCACGGCCGCGGTGGCGCGCAGGATGTCCTCGACCTGGACCCGGCCGCCGGGTGTGTCCGTGTTGGGCACGTGGATCAGGTGGCCGGCCTTCATGTTGCCGGCCGGCGTCACGAACGCGGCGCCGATGGCCAGGGGGGTGTGATCGTGGATCAGCGCCTCGACGTCGTATCCGGCGAGCTCGCGGAGCTTCGCGGCCGGATAGTGCGACATCACCGCCCGAGAGTTCGTCGGGCAGACGAACGCGTCCACCTCGACCTGATCCCAAGCGTCCGTGCAGATCTGGATGGAGATGTGATCGACGGTGTCCACGCGCGTGGCGGAGCCTGCTAGTTCTTGAACATGGAGTCCAGCTCTTTCGCGACGTCGTCCTCGGTGGACGCACGTGCGACGGCGAGCTCCTTGACCAGCAGGTCGCGGGCGGTGCGCAGCATCTGCTTCTCGCCGTGGGACAGCTGCTTGGTCTGCTTGAGCAGGGACAGATCGCGGTAGACCTCACCGACCTCGAAGAGCGATCCGGTGCGGATCTTCTCCATGAAGCCGCGATAACGGCGGTTCCAGGTCTGGCGGTCGCACGGGACCTCGTGGTCGCGGAGCAGCTCGAAGAGCTCGTCGACCTCGGCCTCGACGGCGACGGCGCGCATGCCGTTTTCTTCGGCCTTGTGGACGGGGACGATGATCTTGAGGCCGGAGCCCATCACCTGCAGGTGGTAGAAGGCCAGCGGGTTACCCGCGACGGTCTTGTGCTCGACCGCGACGACGTCCGCAACGCCGTGGGCGGGGTACACCGACTTGTCTCCGACTCGAAACGAGGGCTGCATGGCTGCTCCTGGACTTCTACCGTTGCCGGCGCGCCCCGAAGAGCAAGTTCCATGCCCGCAGGGGGGTTGCGGCCGGCATTGACGAAACCCACGGTCGGATGGCCAACGCTGGCCACCGGCGTAGCCGATCGGCACCCGCGCGACGGCTACTTTTGTGGCCACGGCCGCGTCTGGCGCCTCGCTGCGCCCCGCTTCACTCCAGGCTGACGATCGCCCAACCGCGCGGGGTCTGCTCGAGGACGATGACCCGTTGCGGGGCGTACCGCAGTTGCGCGCGCTGGAGATCGTCGCTCAGCTCGAGCGCGCCGGGGCGGGCGAGGGCGGCTTCGACCGCCTCGGCGCGGCTCGCCCAGTCCTCGCGGAGTCCGTCGGCGAGCTCCGGCGCCAGGAACTGCTGCGCGTCGCCGAGCGGCGTCGATCCGAGCGCAGCGATGAAGCCGCGGATCGCCTCGGCCGGCGTGCTGGTGCGGGCGGCGGGCGGCAGGCCGCCGGTGAGCAGCCAGCGATCGCCCGTGTGCGCCCACCGCAGCACCAGGCCGCCGTCGTGCACCGTGGTCGCGGCGTGGCTGGCGACGATGTCCTTGCGTGGCAGGCGGGCGGCGGAGTCCAGCGTGTCCCTGCGCTCGGCGTCGTCGGCCTTCCAGCGGGCGAGGAACGACGGGTAGTCGACGCGCGCCCGAACGTCGAGGGCGAGCAGCGCATAGGCAGCGGCCGGATCGTCGGCGCGCACCGCCGCGAGATAGGCGTCGCGCACGGCCTCGGGTGAGCGACTGGCACGGGGCGCGCAGGCGGCGATGGCGACGGCCACGAGCCCGGCGAGGAAGCCGCGGGCGCGCACGCTCACCCGACCACTCCGTCTTGGCGCTTGTGCAGCAGCGTGTCGTGGTCGAGCGCGGGGTCGATCGCCGGGTAGTCGAGATTGGAATGCAGGCCACGGCTCTCGGGCCGCCGCCGCGCGCACTCGATCACCAAGTTGCCCACGAGCGAGATGTTGCGCAGCTCGAGGAGATCGCGGGTGACACGGAACCGCAGGTAATACTCGCGGATCTCCTCGCGGATGAGCGCGATGCGGCGCCGCGCTCGCTCGAGGCGCTTGTTGCTGCGCACGATGCCGACGAAGTTCCACATCAGCGCCCGCACCTCGCCCCAGTTCGCGCTCACCATCACGGCCTCGTCGGAGTCGACGGCGTCGCTCTCGTTCCAGTCGGCGACGACGTCTGGCGGCTCGCGTCCGAACTCTGGTGCGACCTCGGCCGCGCCGGCGGCGAGCACCACCGCCTCGAGCAGACTGTTGCTGGCCAGGCGGCAGGCGCCGTGCATGCCCGAGAGCGTCACCTCGCCGGCGGCGAGCAGACCGGGCACATCGGTGCGACCCCAGCGGTCGACCTTCACGCCGCCGCACATGTAGTGGGCCGCCGGCACCACGGGGATCGGCTGCACGCGCGGGTCGATGCCGAGCTCGAGGCAGCGCGAGAAGATCGCGGGGAAGCGTTGGGCGACGAACCCGTCGTCGAGATGGGTGACGTCGAGCAGCACGCAGGGCTCGCCACTGCGCTTGAGTTCGGCGTCGATCTCGCGCGCGACGACGTCGCGGGGGGCGAGGCTGCCCATCGGGTGGCGGCCGTCCATCAGCGGCGTGCCATCGCGGCGGCGCAAGATGCCACCTTCACCGCGCAACGCCTCGGACACCAGGAAGCTCTTGGCGCCGGGGTGGAACAGGCAGGTCGGGTGGAATTGCATGAACTCGAGGTTGCCGACCGTCGCGCCGATCCGATACGCCATCGCCACCCCGTCGGCGGTGGCGACGTCGGGGTTGCTGGTGTAGCGATAGACCTTGCCGGCGCCGCCGGTGGCGAGCATCGTCACGCGCGCGACGTGGCTGTGCACGACGCCGCTGGGGCCATCGAGGCTGTAGGCGCCGAAGCAGCCGCGGGTGCCGTCGACCTTCGACCACGACAGCAGATCCACCACCATCTGGTGGGGCAAGATGCGGATGTTGGGGTGGCGCATCGCCGCCTCGAGCAGACCGCGGACGATCTCGGCGCCGGTGGTGTCGAGGTGGTGGACGACGCGGCGGTGGGTGTGTCCGCCCTCGCGACCCAGCGCGAAGCCGCCGTCGCCGACGCGATCGAAGCGGACGCCGTAGAGCTTGGCGAGGCGCTCGACGAGCACCGGCGCGATCTCGACGGCGTGCTCCACCATCGCGCGATCGCACAGGCCGGCGCCGACCCGAAGCGTGTCTTCGACGTGCGACGCGAGGGAGTCGTCGCCGTCGAACACCGCCGAGATACCACCTTGGGCCCACTGGGTGTTGGAACTCTCGGGGACGGTCTTGGTCAGCACCGTCACGGTGCCTCGGGCCGCCATCTCGAGGGCGAAGTAGAGGCCGGCGAGTCCACTGCCGATCACCAGGTAGTCGCTGCGGTGGATGGCGGTGTGCACGGTGGAACTCCGCGGCAACGGTAGCGCAACGCAAACCGCCGCGGGGCGTGCGGGGCGGGCGTCGGCGGCGCGATCGGTGCGCCACCACGGCCGACCGATGGGCGTGCGAGCGGCGATATGCCCGATTCGTGCGGCCGCGACCCGAGCTGGGCTAAGGTAGTGGGGCATGTCGGGAGCGCACAGGGGCGGGGTCCGTGCGGGGGCCTGGCTCGTCGCCGCACTGGTGGCGGGGCTGCTGCCCGAGCCGGCGTCGTCGGCAGCGCGCGGCCGCAACAACTACTACCGCTACGTGGACGGCGCCGGGACCATCCACGTGACCAACATGCCCGGTCGCCAGCGCGGGTCGTGGGCGTTGTGGAAGAGCTTGCCGGGCAGCGGCGGCGCCGAGGCCGGGGCCGGGGCTGCGCGCCGTGCCGGCGACGAGGCCGAGGTGTCGCTGGGCAGCGAGCGCTTCCATCGCTACGACAGCGTCATTCGCAGCGCGGCATCGCGGTACCAGCTGCCCGAGTCGCTGATCCGGGCGGTGATCCACACCGAGTCGAACTACCACGCGCGGGCGGTGTCGCGGGCCGGGGCGATGGGCCTGATGCAGCTGATGCCCCGCACTGCGCGATCGCTCGGGGTCGACGACGCGTTCGATCCCGGCCAGGGCATCCACGGTGGCGCCCGCTACCTGCGGCTGCTCGCGAACCGCTACGACGGCGACATGGTGCTGGTGCTCGCGGCGTACAACGCCGGTGCCGGCAACGTCGAGAAGTACGGTGGCGTCCCTCCGTTCGAGGAGACGCGCGCCTACGTTCGCTCGGTGCTGCGACGCTTCTACGCCTACGAGCGGCAGTCGCAGGTCGGCGCGGCTGCGCTGCGGCGCTCGCCGGCGCGGCACCTGCCCGAGTGACGCCGCGGTCGTGGGCATTCGCCAGGGCGGTGGGGTAGTCTCGCGCTGCCGTGCCCCTGCCGCCGCCGATCCCGGGCGTGACCGAGTTCGCGTTCGGTCGCCTGCTCAACCCCGCGAGGGACACGCCGACGTTGTCGCTGACCGCCGACGGCCACCTCATGGTCACGGTGCGCGGCGAGATGATGACGCGCACCGACGCGGTGCTGTTGTGCAGCGAGAACCTCGAGGTCCGGGCCGTCAACCGTCGCATGCAGGGCCGCGCGGTGCCCGAGGTGTTCCAGCGGCTGGTGTCGATGGAGGGCGAGGGACACCTCGTGCTCTCGCGCGAGCACGAGCGGTTCTTGGCGCTGCAGCTGCAGCGCGACCTGTGCTTCTTCGTCGAGAGCTTCATCTGGGCGATGGAGTCGACGCTCATGTGGGACGTGGGCCAGCTGCCGCGGGCCAATCGCACCATCCAGCTGGTGCGGATCGCGGGTGAGGGTGCGGTCGCGCTGCGCGTCCCAGGCGAGCTGGTCGCGGTGAAAATCGCGCCCGAGCGGCCATACCGGGTCCATCGCAGCGGCTTCGTCGGCTGGGTCGGCAACGTCGTGCCCAACCTCGAGCCCGAGATCGGATTCCTGCACTGCGAGGGCGAGGGCGCGGTGTTCGTGTGCCTGCCCTCGTCGCAGGGCACTCGCCGCGGTGACTCGGGCGCCACGATCGTCGGGGCGGTGCGATCTTGAACACCCGGCCGGAGACGCCGACCCGACTCGAGGCGTTCAAGCGCGAGGTCCTCAACGCGCCGAACCTCATCACCATCGGCCGTCTGTTCCTCATCCCGCCGGTGCTGGTGCTGATCGATCCCACCGATCCCGTGCGCAATTTCATGGCCGCGCTGCTGTTCGCGGCCGCCAGCGGGCTCGACATCCTCGACGGGTGGATCGCGCGGCGTCAGAACCTCGTCACCGTGTTCGGCAAGTTCATGGATCCACTCGCCGACAAGCTCATGGCGATGTCGGTGATGGTCTGGCTCGTGACGGTCGCGCTGCTGCCGGCGTGGATCGTGGTGGTGATGATCGGCCGCGACTTCTACATCTCGGGGCTGCGTTCGGTCGCGGCGAATCAAGGGGTCGTCATCGCCGCCGGCGAGGGCGGCAAGATGAAGACCGTCCTGCAGCTCGTCGGCATCTGCTGCGTGCTGGCCCGCTACCGCTACCGCATGCCGCTGTCGCCGGTCGACATCGACTTCCACCAGCTGGGCATGGGTTTCTTGTATGGCGCGCTGGCCCTGTCGATCATCAGCGCGTGGCAGTACACCGTCGGATTCGGCCGGGCCCTCGCGCGAAGCCGCCCCGCGTGATGCCGAGCTCCGCGCCATGGTCGTCGCTGTCGGCGACCGAATGTGCCGCTGCGATCGCCCAGCGGATCGCCGCCGGCCACGATGTGGCCTGGCTCGACGGCGGCAGCGAGGGCCGGGGCGTGGTCGGTTTCGACTGCGACCTCGCCCTCGAGTCCGACGACGCCGATGCGATCGATGCGGTGGATCGGCTCTGGCAGCGGTCGCCCGACGCCGTGTGGATCGGCTGTCTGTCATACGACTTCGCCGCGGATCTGGTGCTCGGTCGGATGCCGCGGCGACGCGCGCTGCCAGGGTTGATCCTGCGGCGCTATCGCAGCGGGCTCGAGCTGCTGCCGGGCGGTGCGGTGCGACAGCGCGGCACGCCACCGCCGCCCGAGGCCGCGTCGTCACCGGCCGCGCACGACACTGCATGGCCCCTCGTGCCCCTCGTGCCGCTGTGGACGGCGGAGCACTACCGGGCGCAAGTCGCAGCCGCCCAGGCGTTCATCACCGCCGGCGACACCTACCAGGTCAACCTCGCGCAGCGCTTCTTCGCGCCATGGCAGCAGCCGTGCCGCCCGTCGGAGCTGCCGGGGCGGGCCGCGTCCGTGTACCTGCAGCTGCGTGCACGGGCGCCGGCCGAGCGCGGCGCGCTGCTGCCGGTACCGGGTGGCTTCGTCCTGTCGAACTCCCCGGAGACGTTGGTGGATGTGGAGCGCGATGCCGCGGGGGTGGCGGTGGCCCATGCCCGTCCGATCAAGGGCACGCGGCCCCGCGCATCGACCGACGTGGCCGACCGCGCCGCCCGCGAAGAACTCCGCCTCAGCGCCAAGGATCGGGCCGAGCACGTGATGATCGTCGATCTTGTGCGGAGCGATCTGGGTCGGCTCGCCCGGACGGGATCTGTGCACGCGCCGGCGCAGCCCACCGAGCTCGCGCTGCCCACGGTGCACCACCTCGTGACCGAGATCCGTGCGACGTTGCGCGACGACGTGGGCCTCGCGGATCTGTGCGCTGCGCTGGTGCCCGGCGGCAGCGTCACGGGTGCACCCAAGCGCCGCACCATCGAGATCATCGAGGCGCTCGAGCAGCACCCCCGCGGCATCTATTGTGGCGCGATCATCCTGCTCGAGCCCACCGGGCTGCGCATGAGCATCCCGATCCGCACCGCCATGCTCACGGCCGGGGGGCTGGCACTGCACGCAGGCGGCGGCATCGTCATCGACAGCGATCCCGAGGCCGAGCGGCTCGAGAGCATCGCCAAGACCCGCGCGTTCGCGGGCTGAGCTCCTTGCCTGACGACGGATCTGCGGCTCAGCCCACGGTGGGTTTGGCCGCCGCCTTGTTGGCGTCCACGGCGTCGCCGTGCTTGGTGAGGAAGATGAACAGCAGCGCGACGCCAGCGACCAGGGCGATGTCGGCGACGTTGAACGTGGGCCACGGCTTGTCGGGCCAGTAGAAGATCTTGATGAAGTCGACGACGCCGTAGCGAGGCTCGCCACGCAGCTCCATCACCCGCACGAGGCGGTCGTGGAGGTTGCCCATCGCCCCGCCGGCGACCATCGCGATCGCGACGTAGGCCGAGCTCCAGCGCGTCGGCAGCGTCATCGCCAGCCGGAACATGTAGGCCAAGGCGAGCAGGGTGACGAGGATGAACACCACCCGGGCGTACGACGCGTCGCGCAGGAAGCTGAACGCGGATCCGGTGTTGAAGCCGAACTCCAAGTAGAACCAGTTCTCGACGACGGTGACCGACTCGCCCTCGCGGAGGTTGGCCCAGGCCCACGCCTTGCTCCACAGATCGAGCGCGAGCGTGACGGCCGCGACCATCGCCGCGAGCACGAGTCGCGGGCCCCTGGGGGGATGGTTCACTTCGGGGAGGGCAGGGGCGTCGGCCATGCCGCGCGGAGCATAGCCTATGGCGGCAGGCGGCGCAGCGCGAGCGCACCCGCCACCACGAGCCCGAGCGCGACGATCTGCGAGAACGTCAGCCCCAGCGGCTGCGACGGCGCCATGCCGAGCAACTCGGCCACAGTGCCGCCGGGGATCTCGACGAGGAATCCCCGGCTGTCGTCGCCACGCATGGTCTCCATCACGCAGCGCAGCGCGCCATAGCCGAGGGCGTAGCGCGCCGTCTGGCGCCAGGGGGTTTCGGGTCCGCGGCGGACCCGAAGCGCGATGAGCACCGCGGCCAGCGCGAAGAGCCCCGCCGCCTCCATCATCTGCACCGGCAGCAGCGGCACGGTGTGGCTGTCGATCATCGGTGCACCCGCGACCAGGGCGACGATCGAGTCGGGGCCGAACACCACGCCCAGCGCGGAGTCGGTCGGTGCGCCCCAGCAGCAGCCGGCGAAGTAGCAACCGAGCCGGCCGAAGCCGTGGCCCAGGGCCATCCACGTCGCGGCCAGATCGCACAGCCCGGAGAACTCGGTGCGGTGGCGGCGGGCGATCCACGCCCAGCACGCCACGATCGCGGCCAGCGACCCGAAGAACACGAAGCCGGTGCCATCGGCGGCGAACACCCGGATGGGATCGGCGAGGTACTCCGATGGCACGGTGAGCACGTGGAACACGCGACCGCCGACGTAGGCACCCAGCGCGATCGCGAGATAGAAGTCCACGACGAACGACAGCAGATCGGTACCGCCGATGCCGCGTCGCCGCGCGTCCCACCACAGCCCTGGAATGGTCACCGCGGTACCGATGAGGATGAGCGTGCCGTAGGCGTTGGCGTGGCCGCCCCAGGGCAACTCGAACAGCACGGGATGCATCAGGATGCCCCCGACGGACGCAGGCGCCACAGGGCCATCGTCAGCAGCACCATGCCGACCACGAGCAGCGCGTCGGCGATGTTGAACGCGGGCCAGCGCCGCTGCGGCGAATAGAAGACGACGATGAAATCGACGACGCCATGCCGTACGGTGCGATCGAACATCGGCATCGCGCAGAAGAGCGGATCGTGGAGGTTGCCGAGGCGGGGCGCGATGAAGCGGGCTCAGAACCGGTTCCACAGGAACTGGTTGGTGACCTCGTGGTGGAACTGCACCTCGGCGCGCTTGATGAGCGAGCCCAGCGCCTTGGGGCAGCGCTCGGCCGACGCCAGCTTGACCTCGGCGAAGCGGCTCTGCACCGCCTCGCCGAGGAACTCGGCGATGGTGCGGCTGCCCTTGAACAGGCGCAGCGCGTCGTGGATGTTGTCGGGCAAAAAGCGGGTGCGCGAGCGCTTGTTGGGATCGGGGTCGGACTGTGAACCCTCGAGACCGGTGCGCAGCAGGGTGTACACGGCCATGTACGGGTTGGCGTCGGGGCCGACCGAGCGCACCTCGATGCGGGCCGATCGCTCGTTGCCGATCGGGATGCGCACCATCGAGCCGCGGTCACTGGCCGATGCCTTGATCTGGTTGGGTGCCTCGTAGTGCGGATCGAGGCGGCGGTAGGCGTTGACGCTCGCGTTGAGCACCAGGCACATGTCGCTCGCGCTGTTGAGCAGGCGGTCGACGAAGTCCCAGCCGGACGCCGACAGGCCGCTGTCGCCGTCCTTGTCCCAGAACGTGTTCTTGCCGTCCTGGGACAACGACATGTTGGTGTGCATGCCGCTGCCGTTGACACCGGTGACCGGCTTGGGCAAAAAGCTCGCCGTCATGCCGAAGTTCTGCGCGACCTGGCGGCAGAGCAGCTTGTACAGCAGCACCTGATCGGCGGCGACGCAGGCCTCGGCGTAGCTGTAGTTCATCTCGAACTGCGACGGCGCGACCTCGGGGTGGTCCTTCTCGTTGGCGAAGCCCATCGCGCGTTGGGCTTCGGCGGCGGCGTCGATGAACCGGCGCAGGTCATCGCCTGGCAGCGAGTGGTAGTAGCCGCCGGTCGAGATGAACTCGAACTGATCGCGCTCGGGGTAGTGCTGCTCGGCATCGCGGCCGCGGAACAAGAAACCCTCGATCTCCATCGCCACGTTCGCGGTGATCTGGCGCTTGGCGAAGAGATCAGCGGTGTAGTGCTTGAGCCGCGATCGTAGGTCGGCGGGGTAGGGGGTCCCGTCTTGCGCGAGCGCGTCGGCGAACACCAGCACCTTGCCGGGGCCGAACACATCGGCCGGCATCCACCAGAACGCGGGCCAGTCGATCGACAGCCGCAGATCGGACTCGTGCTGCGCCGAGAACCCGCGGATCGACGAGCCGTCGAAGGTGAGGTTGTCGGCCGAACGCAGGAGGAACTTCTTGTCGTAGTCGAGCATGTGCAGCCGGCCCTCGAGGTCGGCGAAGCACACGGTCACGGCCTTGATCCGCTTCTCGTCGGTCAGGTACTTGATCCGCTGCTCCCGGACCTTGTCGACCGGGGTGCGCTCGAGCCGCTGCCGCTTGGCCTCGAGGTTCATCTCCTCGAGTTCCTCGTAACGGATCTCCAGGAAATCGCGGAGGCTGGCGGGGTCGGTACGACCTTCGGGCGCGGGCATGGGGGCTATATGCGGCGACCACTAGTCTTAAAGCAAGCGTAATAACCATAGCGGAGGGCGCTGGGGCCCAGCTTCCCTCACGTCAAGTACAAGATGGCGCCGGTCACGCCGAGGTAGACCAGGCAGTTCAGCAAGAACAGGGGATCGCGCAGCATCTCTTCGGTCGGGCTCTCGGCCTCGTGCCGCGTGATCGCGAGGTGGATGAACCGCGCGATGCCCAGCAGGGGGAACGGCACCGTCCAGATGAGGGCGTCGGTGCCGAAGGTGGCCACCGTGCTCGGGCTCTGCGTGTACAGGGCGTACACGATGACGACCAGCGCCGCGAGCACGACCATGATCACCCGCAAGCTGGCGAGATCGTAGCTGGCCAGCGCGGCGCGTTGCTGGTCGGCCTGGGCGCTGCCGGCGAGCTCGTGGGCGCGCTTGCCGAACCCGAGGAACATCGCGAGCAAGAACGTGCACGCGAGCAGCCACCGTGACGCCGTCACATCGGTGGCGAAGGCGCCGGCGAGCACACGCAGGATGAAGAACGTCGCGATCGACAGGACGTCGAGATAGGCGATCTTCTTGAGCCGGAAGCTGTACGCGATGTTGAGCACGAAGTAGCCGCAGAGCACCGCGGCGTACTGCGGCGACAGCAAGAACGCCGCGGTCGCGCACGCCGGCACGGCGATCACCAAGAACGTCTTGGCGACGCCCACCGGCAGGGCACCCGACGCGATCGGACGGCTGCGCTTCTTCGGATGCAGCCGATCCTGGGGCGCATCGACGATGTCGTTGAGCACGTAGACGCAGCCCGAGATCAGGCAGAACAACGCCACGCCGATCGCGGTGCGGGTCACCGCCACGGGATCGAACAACCGCAAGGCAAAGAAGAGCGGGACGGCGACGAACAGGTTCTTGACCCACTGGCGCGGCCTGAGGGTCTTGATAAGCGCAACGACCACGGTAGAAGTGGGAATATGGCATGGGCCAGGCGCGCGCGCACGCCCGCAAGTGGCGGTGGCGAGGCCGCCCGGGTTGGCGTATGCCTGGGCGCATTCTGGCACCGGAGCACACGCTGTGGGCGTATGCCGCCCCCGCCGAGGGCGAGGCGCTCGCGCGTCTCTGGCCAGCGGGCGAGCACGCGGCACGCCTGCTCGGCACCGGCGTCGGCAAGGTCGCGGCCACGCACGCGATCGGTCGCGCGCTCTGCCGCGGCGACGTCGCCCTGGTGATCTCGATCGGCGTCTGCGGTGCCCATCGCGGCGGATCGCTGGGGATCGGCAGCGTTTGCGTGGTCGAAAAGGACACCTTGGCGGACGAGGGCGTCGCGCACCCCGGCGGCTTCCTCGATCTCGCGGCGCTGGGGCTGGCCGCAACGCCACCGCTGCTCGCCGATCCCGCGCGGGTCCGCGCCGCCGCGTCGGTGCTCGGCGCCCCGATCGTCGCCGGCGCCACCGTGTCGACGTGCTCGGGGACCGATGCGCTCGCCGCCGAGCGGACGCTGCGCCATCCGGGCGCGGTGATCGAGACGATGGAGGGCGCCGCCGTCGCCTATGTCTGCGCGGCGCTGGGCGTGCCATGGATCGGCATCCGCACCGTCAGCAATTTCACCGGCGACAGGGATCGGGCACAGTGGGATCTGCCGGCCGCGTTGGTGGCCCTGGGCCGGGCAGAGGCCGCGCTGCGCGCTGCGGGGTGGTGAGGCGATGACACTGCATCTGGGGTTTTCGAGCTGTCCCAACGACACCTTCATGTTCGACGCATGGGTGCACGGCAGGCTCGCCGACGTGCCGGCGGTGACGCCCGTGATCGAGGACATCGAGGCGCTCAACGAGCGGGCGTGCGGCGCCGATTCTGCGGCGCGGCTCGACGTCACCAAGCTGAGCGTCGGCGCGCTGCCCGAGGCGATCGCCGAGTATGCGGTGCTCGGCACCGGTGCGGCGCTGGGCCGCGGCTGCGGGCCGCTGGTCGTGCGCCGTGCCGATCGCGACGACATCACCGGCCTTCATGCGCTCGCATCGCGGAAGGTCGCAGTGCCGGGGCTCCGCACTACCGCGTGGCGGCTGCTGCAGGCCTTCGCGCCGGGGTGCGTGCCGGTGCCGATGCGCTTCGATCAGGTGATGCCCGCGACGGTGGCGGGCGACGTGGACGCCGGCCTGGTCATCCACGAGGGCCGCTTCACCTACGGCGCCCAGGGGCTGCACTGCCTGGCGGATCTGGGCGAGCGCTGGGAGGCCGACACGGGGCTGCCCGTGCCGCTCGGGGTCATCGTGGCGCGGCGCAGCCTGCCCGGTGCGACGGCGTCCGCGATCGAGGCTGCGATCGGACGCTCGGTCGCGTTCGCCTTCGACGATCCTGCGCCCAGCCGCGGGTTCGTTCGCGAGCACGCCGCCGAGCTCGGCGATGACGTCGTCGCCCAACACATCGCGCTGTACGTGAACCAGACCAGCCTCGGCCTCGACGACGAGGCCCGCCGCGCGATCGAGGCGCTGCTGCTGCGCTGCGGTTGCGACGCCTCGCCGTGGCGGTGACGGTCTGGCGTTCGCGGCTCAGGCCTTCTGGGGGACCGGCCCGGTCCCCCTTCCACCGGGCAAAGCCCGGCGGAACCTTCCCCCTGCCATTCGCTGTCGCTCAGGCCTTCTGGGGGACCGGCCCGGTCCCCCTTCCACCGGGCAAAGCCCGGCGGAACCTTCCCCCTCCCGTTCGCTGGCGCTCTCTCAGTCCGCCGTGCGGGGTCCGGCGCCGCCGCGGGGTAGGGCGCGACCGGCCTCGTCGAGCACGATCCAGAACTCGGGCCACCGCGGGATCTCGACGAGCGTCGGCACGACCTCGTCGTAGTTGTGCGGGTACGTGCGCTTGACGTAGCGGATCACGGCGTCCGCGGTCGGCGACTCCACGAAGTGGGGCTCGAGAGGCGGAAACTCGTAGCGGTACTTCTTCATCGCGATCGCAAGTCTCTATCGCGGCGCTTGGTCGCGGCGCTTCGGGGTGCTCACACCGAGCTGGGATCCCACAGGATCTCGGATTCGCCGAAGGTGTGCGTGATCGATCGCGACAGCACGAACAGGTAGTCGGAGAGGCGGTTGACGTAGTGCATCGCCGCGGGGCGCACCGTCTCGGTCCGCGACAGCGCCACGAGCTCGCGCTCGGCCCGGCGGCACACGGTGCGCGCGAGATGGCACACCGCCGCGCAGGCGCCACCGCCAGGCAGCACGAAGCTGTGCAGGGGCTCGAGGGCCTCGTTGTGGCTGTCGATCTCGCCCTCGAGGCGCTCGACGTGGTGGTCGTGCACAGCGAGCTTCGGCGTCTGGCCCTCGGGCATCGGTGTCGCCAGCTCGGCGCCGAGGTTGAACAGCTCGTGTTGGATGCGCCCGAGCTCGCCATCGACCTTGGTGCCGAAGCCCGGGTACTGCCCCACCGTCCGACTGAGCTCGATCCGCAGCATGCCGACCACGCAGTTGAGCTCGTCGATGTCGCCGTAGCTGCGGATGCGTTGGTGATCCTTGCCGACGCGATCGCCGGTCGCGAGCATGGTGCCGCCGTCGTCACCGGAGCGCGTGTAGACCTTGGAGATGTAGACCATGGCCGGGGGACGCTACCCCAGCGGACGGGCCCGCGGACAGCCCCGCCGGGGCGGATCATCGCTGGGGTGGCGAGGGCGCCGGCTCGCTCGGCGCGGTCCCCAGCGGTGCGGTGTCCTTCGGCGCGGGCGCGGGGTCCTTCGGGACGGGGCCCGTCGGCGCGGTGTCCTTCGGCGCGGTGCCCGTCGGCGCGGTGCCCGTCGGCGCGGTGCCCGTCGGCGCGGTGCCCTTCGGCGCGGTGCCCGTCGGCGCGGTGCCCGTCGGCGCGGGGTCCTTCGGCGTTGATTCGATCGCCGCCGGATCGATCACCCGAGCGAGCACCGGCTCGTCCTCGCGCTGCGCCGCGTCCCGGTCACCGGTGCGGCCCTCGACGTCCGAGACCGTGGGCAGCGCGCCCGCGTTCGCGGTGGCGTCGACCGGTGGCAAGGCCGCAGCACCCTCGCGCACGCGGGCTGCGCGGCCGGCCGCGCGTCGACGCGGCGTCACGCGCGTGCTGACCTCGTCGCCCGCGGGCGCTCCCGCGGGCGCGTCCGCCTGTGCGTCGCGCAGCGCCGGCTCCGTGGGGATGGCGGCGGCACGCTTCGCCGGCGGCGGCGGCACCTGCTCGGCCGCTCCGCCGCCGGCATCGGCCTGCGGCGTCCGTGCGGCACGGCCGGCATCACCGCTCGCCACCGCCACCGCGAGCCCGACCGACCCGATCGCCAACCCGAGCCCGGCGACCCACGCGGCGGCGCGCCGCCATCCGCCGACCGACGTCGCCGCACCCGGCCCCTCGTCAGGCGCGACGCCCAGCGCAATGGTCTCGTCGCTCACGTCGAACTGCCCCGTCACCTCGCGCTCGGCCGCGCGGTCGGCCAGGCGCAGCGCCTCGTGCACGGTCGGCACCTCGCGCATCGGCAGATCGGCGCCGTCCGCCGGCCCGTTGTCGACGGGCTCGTCGAACAACGCGTCGATCGTCATCACCATCGACAGGTCGGATCGCGGACGCGAAGTGCCCGCCAGCTCGGCAGCGATGCGATCGACAGCGAGGTGGGTGGCGGCGTCGATGCGGAGCGCGAACAGCCGCTGCGTGGGGTGTCGATGGCGCGCGAAGGCGGCCTCCAGTGCCTGCATGCGGACGGGGCCCAAGCTGGCGCTGCGCAGCACGACGAACAGGCGGCAGCGAGTGTCGCCGAGCGCACCGACGAGCGGCGCGTCGTCGACATCCACGCCCGTCACGACCTCGGGTGCGAGCGCGCGTTGGCGCGCGGCGTGGACCCACGGCACCAGCGCGAGGTCGTCCTCTTCGGCGCACAGAAGGACGAAGGCGTTGGATTCGGTCACCGGAGGGGATGTCAGCAGTGTCCGTGCCAACATCACTCGCGCCGCAAACCGTAGTTCTCATCACAGAGATGGGGGCGTTATCGCGCTGCGTCGGGGGCTCGTAGCCCACCCGGCGCGGTCATGATGCGACAGCGTCCTGCACCGACACCGCGCCCCGTGGCCCGCCGCGCGCAGGGGCGGCGCCTCAGGCCTTCTGGGGGACCGGCCCGGTCCCCCTTCCCCCTTCCACCTCCCAATCGCTCTCTCAGCGCCCGATCGCGTCGAGCATCGTCTGACCGATGTCCGACGGTGTCTCCGCGATGTGCACGCCCGCCTCGCGCAGCGCGTCGAGCTTGGCCTGCGCCGTGCCCTTGCCGCCCGAGATGATGGCGCCGGCGTGGCCCATGCGCTTGCCTGGCGGGGCGGTGGTGCCGGCGATGAAGCCGACCACCGGCTTGCGGACGTGGGCGGCGATGTACACCGCACCGTCCTCCTCGGCGCTGCCGCCGATCTCGCCGATCATGACGATCCCCTCGGTCTCGGGATCGTCGTTGAACAGCTGCAGGCAGTCGACGAAGTTGGTGCCGTTGACCGGATCGCCGCCGATGCCGATGGCGGTGGTCTGGCCAAGCCCGAGCGTCGTGAGCTGGTGGACCGCCTCGTAGGTGAGCGTGCCCGAGCGCGAGACCACGCCGATCTTGCCCGGCTTGTGGATGTAGCCGGGCATGATGCCGATGCGGCACTGATCCGGCGTGATGATGCCGGGGCAGTTGGGCCCGATGAGCCGCGAGCCAAGGCCGACGAGTGCGCGCTTCACCGCGACCATGTCGCTGACCGGGATGCCCTCGGTGATGCAGACGATGAGCGCGATGCCGGCCGCGGCGGCCTCGAGGATCGCGTCGGCCGCGAGCGGCGGCGGCACGAAGATCACCGAGGCGTTGGCGCCCTCCTGCTTCGCGGCAAGGGCGACGGTGTCGAACACCGGCACGCCGCCGCCGTAGTCGCGGAGGACGACCTCGCCGCCCTTACCGGGCGTGACGCCGGCGACGACCTTCGTGCCATAGGCGAGCGATTGCTCGGCGTGGAACATGCCGGTCTTGCCGGTGATGCCCTGCACGACCAGACGGGTGTTGCGATCGACGAGAACGCTCATTTCGCCAGCTCCACAATCTTGCTCGCAGCGTCACGGAGCGACGCCGCAGTGATCACGCGCAGCCCACTGTCGTCGAGCAGCTTCTTGCCGAGCTCCACGTTGGTGCCCTCGAGTCGCACCACCAGCGGCACCTTCAGGCCGACCTCCTTGACCGCCGTGATGACGCCGAGGGCGATCGTGTCGCACTTCATGATGCCGCCGAAGATGTTCACCAAGATGCCCTTGCAGTTGGGATCCCGGGTGATGATCTTGAACGCCGCGGTGACCTTCTCGGCGGTGGCGCCACCGCCGACGTCGAGGAAATTCGCCGGCTCGGCGCCGAAGTACTTGATGATGTCCATGGTCGCCATCGCCAGACCGGCGCCGTTGACCATGCACCCGATGGTGCCATCGAGCTTGATGAAGCTCAGATCGTAGTTCTTGGCCTCGAGCTCCGAAGCGTCCTCCTCGGAGGCGTCGCGCAGGGCCTCGATCTCGGCGTGGCGGTACAGCGCGTTGTCGTCGAACGTGATCTTGGCGTCGAGGGCGACGACGTCGCCGGCCTTGGTGACCACGAGCGGGTTGACCTCGAGCATCGCGCAGTCGAGGCGGTCGTAGGCAGCGGCGATCTTGCGCAGGAATGCGACCATCCGCTTGGCGGAGTCGCCCCGCAGGCCCAGGCCATAGGCCAGGTTGCGGGCCTGGAACGACTGCAGGCCGACGGCCGGGTCGATGGTCTCGCGCATGATCTTCTCGGGGTGGGCCTCGGCGACCTCCTCGATCTCCATGCCACCCTCGGTGGAGGCCATCACGGTGTTGCGGCCGGTCGCCCGATCGAGCGTGATCGCGAGGTAGAGTTCGCGGTCGATGTCCATGCCCTGCTCGACGAGCAGCCGCTGGACCCGCTTGCCCTCGTCGCCGGTCTGGATCGTGACGAGCGTGCTGCCGAGCATGCGCGAGGCGACCTCCATCGCTGCGTCGGCGCCCTGGACGACCTTGACGCCGCCGAGATCGGGATACTCCTCGAAGCGGCCCTTGCCGCGGCCACCGGCGTGGATCTGCGACTTGACGACGACGACCTCGTTGCCGGTCTGGCCGATGAGGTCGGCTGCCGCAGCGCGGGCCTCGGTCGGGGAGAACGCGACGCGCGACAGCGGAACGGGCACGCCCTCGGCGCGCAGCAACTCCTTGCCCTGGTACTCGTGGATTTTCATCGGTGGCTCACTTCTTTCCGTACGGCAGCAGCGCCACCACGTCGCGCACGGCTTGGGCCGAGACCTCGAGCATCGCCTTCTCCTTGTCGCCGAGTTTCATCTCGATGACCTTCTCGACGCCGTCCTTGCCCAGCACGCACGGCACGCCGATGTAGAGGTCGCTATAGCCGTACTCACCGGTGAGGTAGGCGGCGCAGGGCAGCACGCGCTTCTTGTCGCGCAAGATGGACTCCGTCATCGCGATGGCCGAGGCCGCGGGCGCGTAGTAGCCGGAGTACCCGAGCAGGCCGACGATCTCGCCGCCGCCGTTGCGCGTGCGCGCGATGATGGCGTCGATCTCGTCCTGCGGCAGCAGCTCGGTGAGCGGGATGCCGGCGATCGACGTGTGTGAGGGCAGCGGCACCATGGTGTCGCCGTGGCCGCCGAGCACCATGCCGTGCACGTCCTCGACGCTGACGCCCGTCGCCTCGGCGATGAAGAACTTGTAGCGCGCGGTGTCGAGGACGCCCGCCATGCCGATGACGCGCTTGGCAGGGAAGCCCGACTCGCCGAGCATCACGTGGCACATCGCGTCGAGCGGGTTGCTGACACAGATCAGCACGGCGTCCGGCGAGAGCTTGGCGCACTCGCGGGTGACCCCACCGACGATCTGGCGGTTGATCTCGACCAACTCATCACGGCTGGTGAACTTGCCGGTGACCGGATCCTTCTTGCGCGGCACTCCGGCTGTGATGATGACGACGTCGGAGCCCGCGGTCGGGCCATAGTCGTTGGCACCGGTGATGGCGCAGTCGAAGCCGAAGACCGGCGACGCCTCGGAGAGATCGAGCGCCTTGCCCTGGGGCAGACCTTCTTTGATGTCGACGAGAACGACGTCACCGAGGTGCTTCTGCGCGGCCCAGTGCGCGCAGGTGGCTCCGACGTTCCCGGCTCCGACGACTGTGATCTTGTTGCGGCGTGGCATGGCTGTCTCCTTGATGCGGGGTGGGCAGGCGCGGGGTCAGCACGGGCGGAGGCCCAAACCGAAGGGGGTCGCGAACGCGGCGGATATATCACGGTGGCCGCGCGCGCGGCGAGCCGGGCCCCGCGCCGCGGCGTGGGCGTGGGTGTGCGTTGCCTCGATACAAGACCGGGCATCTTCGGGTAGACCTTCGGCGTGCGCGACGTGAACTCCACTGCGCCGCTCCTCGGGCGCCTCGCCGCCGGGTGGGGCGTGATCGGCGTCGTCGGATTGCTCGCGCAGGCCCTGGCTCGCCTCGGCCCCCGCGCGCTCGAGGCGATGCGCATGGACCTCGGCGCCGTGCAGTGGCTCGTGCTCGCGGGGTGGGTCGGGTTCATGGCCTACGCCGAGGGCTGGCGGGGCTTCCATCTGCGCTTCTCGCCGCGCGTGGTCGCCCGCGCGCAGACCCTGCTACGGGGCGCATCGCCGCTGCACCGCGCGTTCGCACCGTTCTACTGTATGTCGCTCGTGCACGCGCCACGCCGCGGCCTCATCGTCGCGTGGTCCGTGCTGGTCGGCATCGGCGGCCTGGTGCTGGTGGTGTCGACGATGTCACAGCCGTGGCGCGGCATCATCGACGCGGGTGTCGTCGTGGGCCTGGGCATCGGCCTGGCCAGCATCGTGTGGCACGCGGTACGGGCGAGCGCGGGGACTTCGGCTCCCGCGTCGCCCGACCTCCCGCAAGGCTAGCCTAGCCCGCGGTCAACAAGCTCCACGCGAAGCCGCCGCAGCCCGATGCGGCGGGATCGGTGGGATCGGCATCGGTTGCGTTCGCGGCGTCCTGCGCCGAGGCCTCGCCAAAGGCGCTCTGGCAGAAGTAGAGCGCGTCGTCGACGAACGTCCACTCGAACTTCGACCAGGTGTCGTCGTCGTCGGACTGGGCGATGGCGAAGCGCCCGGGGTTGTCGTACGCGGTGATCGTGTAGGGGTACACGTCCTCGCCGTACGACGTCGCCCAGCTGGTGTCGGTGATCACGTGGCCGCCACCGAAGTCGTCGACCCACATGCCGGAGATCTCGAGGCTTGCCGCGCCGCTGGACTCGCCGGAATCCGAGCTGGACTCGTCGCCCGATTCGGAGCCGGACTCGTCCTCGGGCGAGGTCTCGAACTCGCCTTCGGACGAGGTCTCGCCCGACTCGGAGCCGGGCTGCGTGCCCGACGACTCCGCGCTCGGATCGATCGTCGCGGACCCGTCGGTGGTGGCGTCGGTGGTGGGCGCGTCGGAGGCGGACGCCGAGTCCGTCGCGGTGTCGGCGGCAGTGGTCGCGTCGTCGTCGTCGTCGGCGCACCCGGCGAGGAAGAGCGACAGGCACAGGGCACCGCCGGAGCGGAGTGCATGCGCGAGAGCATGGGGGAGAGCAGACGTAGACATGGATGCGGCCGTGCGGCCGCGGTGGAGGATGGACATGGGGAACGGCTCCTCGCCCGTCGCGCGCGGGCGGTCGAAATTCGTCCCCGGGCACCATCAGCCCCGGCCCCGGAGAATTCCGAGGTTCCGCCGGCCATCCGCGTGGTCCGGGGACGATGTCACCCGCACCCTTCGCGAGTCGGGCGCGGCACCGTCGGCAGGTCTTCGGACTCGCAGGCTGCCTACTGGTCGTGGCTTCCCGGGGTGACCCCAGTGCCCCCATCGGAGATGGGCGGACGACGTTCGTTCCTGCTCACCGCTGCGGGACAGTCGCGGATTTCCACCGCGTTCCCTCTTGCCCCACCGCTCTCGCGGTGGACCGTCGGCGCCGGGATCATGCGCAGCTCGACCGGCGGCCGTCAATCGCGGCGCCGCGGGGACGCACGCCGCGCCGGAGGTCTCCGCTCAGCCGCCCGAAAGCTCGAAGGCGACGAGACAGCGCGTGCCCTTGACCTCGCCCGACTTGTACCGCGGCGCGATCGTGGTGCTGTTGCGGTTGTGAAAGGCATGCTGCAAGGCGCGGATCTCGGCCTCGCTCAGCTTCGATGCCGGACACATCGTGCCACCCCACGAGTAGACCTCGATGGCGGTGCCCTTGGATCGGATCGAGATGCGCCCGTGCACGCTGGCGTACTCGTCGCTGCCCGTGCTGTTGATCGACAAACGCACGACTCGACCCGATGCTCCGCTCTCGTCGGCGTGCGCATCGGCGGGCATCAGCACGCCCACAGCGAGCAGCAGCGCGGCTGTCGCCGGGCGCAGGCGGCGGACAAACGTCGATAGGCGGGGCGTTCGGGCTACCAACTGCGTGTTCACCGTCCGCGTAGCTTGTCACCAAGCGACCCGCGTGTCGCGCGCGACCGCGGCTTTTTTGCGGGCCGACCGGCGGGGTTGCTAGCCTGATGCGAACCATGCCGCACCTGGGTCCACTGCCTGCGCACGCGTGCCGCCGCCTGCTGGTCATCGCGATGCTCGGGATCGGCTGTGCCCACGCTTCGGCCACGCCCACCGAGGTCGTGTCCCCTGAAGAGCTCGCCGCGCTGCGCCGCGACAACGCGACGCTGCGCCGGCATGTCGCCGATCTCGACGACAGGGTCGTGCGGCTCGAGCACGGCAGCGGCAATGCGGCCAGCGAGGGCCGGGATCTTCCCGTCGTCCGCCTCGCGCCCCCCGGGGAAACTGGCCGCAAGGGCCGCGATCGCAATGGTGCGGCGGTCCAGCCCCGCGGCCGGGCCGGTCGAACCCTCGGCGATCTGCCCAATTCGGCCGCGCCGGCCGAGGCCTGGGACGACGACGATCACAGCGGCCTGGGGGACATCGACGTCGGCGCGGGCCCGGGCGGAGTCGGCGGCTCGTATCGGCTGGTCGGCGACCGTCTGGTGGCGCTCACCAAAGCGAAGGCGCCGACGCGCCCCGACCGGCCCGCCCGTGATGCCGCCGGCAACGCGATCCTCACCGAGTACGAGACCGCGATGGCGCTGTACGAGGCCGGCGAGGTCGCGGGGGCGGAGCGCGCCTTCGACATCTTCGCGCACGCGCATCCGGAGCACGACTACGCCGACAACGCGCTGTACTGGAAGGGCGAGGCCGCCTACGACCAGCAGCGCTTCGACGACGCCCTCGGTGCGTTCACCGAGGTCGTCGAGCGCTACGGCGGCGGCAACAAGGCTCCCGACGCGCTGCTCAAGATCGGGCTCTGCTACGCCCGCCTGGGCGACAACGCCAACGCCCGCGACGTGCTCGTGGGCCTGGTCGACGCGTACCCGAATGCCCGCGCGAGCGACCTCGCGCGGGCGCGGCTCGCCGAACCCCCATCCGCCCCCCGATCCGCCCCCGAGGGTTGAACTTTCATGCCACGCACCGCACTCGCACTGCTCCCGATCTCCGTGGCACTCGCGCTGTCGCTCGATCATGGCCTCGCCGCCGCGGCGCCCGCGGGTGACGACGGCGCCCCGGAGGGCCCGTCGTCGAACGCGTTCGACCCCGCAGATGGAGTCGGCACCGCGAACAGTCGCCGGTCCTCGGCCCTCGATGCCGCGTTCGGGACCCCGCCCAGCGGCGCCGAGAACAGTCCGAACACCACCGACGATCCCAACTACTCGGGCCGCAAGGGCGCTGGCACCCCCGATCAGACCTACGGTTCCACGGCGCGCTCGGTCGGCGCCGGCGGCGAAGCGGTCGGCGGGCTCGACATCTACGACATCCCGATGGACGACGAGGGCTACGCCGAGGACGTTCCCGACGTGCACGTGGTGCAGCGTGGCGACACGCTGTGGGACATCTCGCGCTACTACCTGCAAGACGCCCATGCGTGGCCGCGGCTGTGGTCGTACAACGAGCACGTCACCAACGCCCACTGGATCTTTCCGGGCGATCGAATCCGCCTCTACGACCCGCGCTTCGGGCCCAGAGGTGAGCAGCTCCCCGACTTCCGCTACGCCAAGTCGCAGGTTCCGGACGGCGCCGCCTTCGAGACGCTGATGCTCAACCAGTTCGCGTTCGTCGACGCCGCCGAGTTCGACACGTCGATGAGGATCATCGGCGGTGGCGAGGCCGCGGTGATGATGTCGACGTTCGACACCGTGTACATGAAGTACGACCGCGGCAGCCCGCCGGTGCCGGGCGAGCGCCTGGTGGTCTATGCGCCGCAGAAGAAGGTGCTCGACATCGAGGACAAGAAGGTCCTGGGCTACATCGTGCAGATCATGGGCGAGGTCGAGGTCCAGACGATCGCCCGCAAGGCCGCCGAGGGCACGGTCGCCGCCGCCCACAACCCGATCGAGCGCGGCTACCGGGTGGGTCCGCTGCGCCGCCAATTCCGGCGCATCGATGCGGTCCCGCCCGAGAAGTCGGCGGTCGGCCTGGTCGTCGCCACCCTCAACGACACCAGCCCGTTCCCGCTCGAGCGCGCGCGCGCCCGCAAGAGCCTGCTGGGCGAACATGTGATGGTCGGCGAGACCCAGTTCATGGTGATCAACATCGGCCGCACCAACGGGCTGGAGGTCGGCAACCTCCTCGAGATCGTGCGCAAGGGCGACGAGTTCACCAAGAAGCGCGTGCTGGCGATCCCCTACGAGGACGGCTGGCCGCGTCGAGTGATCGGCACCGCGGTGGTGCTGCAGACCCAAGAGAAGACGGCCCTGGTCGCGACGACCTACTCGCGGCGCGAGATCGAGCGCGGCGACCACGTCGAACTCCGTGGACCCGAGTTGGTGCGCTCGGAGAACACCGAGGCGGCCGCGCTACGGGAGCGCAAGGCCGGCGGTGAGGCCGGTGCGCGGGGCGAGGTGGGCGGCGGCGGTGCGAGCATCGGCGGGGGCGCGCGTGGGGGCGCGCGTGGGGGCGGTAGCGGCGGCTCGGATTCCGACGGGCCTTCGCCCGAGACGAGGCCCCGCGGTGCGTCGCCCCTCGCGGACGACCTCGACTGATCTCGACCCGCGGTGACCACCCGAACCCGGTGCAACGGGGGTGGGCGGGGGCCGACCCGGGCCGTGGTGTCAGACCGGCGATCGATCGACGCGCTCGAGCTCGGCCTGCGCCGCTCCCGCGTATTCGAGCTGTGGGGGTCGGTGCCGCCGCGACCGCGCGTGGCGATGGTGGGTGCCCGCGCGGCGCAGCGCCGCCTCGCGGAGCTGGCCGAAACGGCCATGGCGGTGGTCGGCGCGGCGGGGCATGCGATCGTGTCGGGCGGGGCCGTGGGGATCGACGCCGCGGTGCATCGCGCGGCGCTGGGTGCCGGGATCGTGCAGCTCGCCGTGCTGCCGTGCGGCGCCGATCGGCCCTATCCGCCGGCCCACGCCGCGCTGTTCGAGGCGATCGCCGGCCACGGCGGCTCGGGGGTGCTGTTCGCCCAACCCCGCGGCACCCAGCCCCACCGGGCGATGTTCGTCAGCCGCAACGCGCTGACGGTCGCGCTCTCCGAGGCGTGCGTGGTGTTGCAGGCCGACGCCCGCTCGGGCAGTGAGACCACCGGTCGTCTCGCGCTGCGCCGGCACGGACGCGTCGCGGTGGTGATGGGCACCGCGGGCTGCGACGCGCTGGTCGGCGCCGGGGCCCAGGCGCTGCCCGCCGAGCCCAGGGCGTTCGCCATTGCGCTCGGGGCCTGGCTGCGCGGCGAGCCCATCGTGCGGCCGTGGCCCGAGGCGCTGATGGGGCTGCGACGCGCGATGACCTTGCGCGGCAGAGCGGGCGCCACGCTCGACGAACTCGGCGGGCCTGCGGCCGCGCGCGCGCTGTTCGAGGCGGCCGTTCTGGGCCTTGTCGTCGAGTGCGCGCCGGGCCGCTGGGGCGTGGCCTGACGCGCACTCGTCGACCCGGTGGCGATTCAGGTTGCGAGGGGTGCCGGTTGTCAGGCCTTCTGGGGGACCGGCCCGGTCCCCCTTCCACCGGGCAGAGCCCGGCGGAACCTTCCCCCTGCCATTCGCTGTCGCTCAGGCCTTCTGGGGGACCGGCCCGGTCCCCCTTCCACCGGGCAGAGCCCGGCGGAACCTTCCCCCTGCCATTCGCTGTC
>JBBQJI010000001.1:0-270966 GCA_038325765.1 Nannocystales bacterium | reverse complement strand
GGGGGGCCGCCCATCGGGGGGCCGCCCATCGGGGGGCCGCCCATCGGGGGGCCGCCCATCGGGGGGCCGCCCATCGGGGGGCCGCCCATCGGGGGGCCGCCGAATTGGCCAGGCGGCGGTCCGCCCATCGGCGGTCCGCCGACTTGGCCCGGCGGCGGTCCGCCCATCGGGGGGCCGCCCATCGGCGGGCCGCCCCGCGGCGGGCCGCCCCCCGGGGGCCCGCCCCCCGGGGGGCCGCCCCCCGGGGGGCCGCCCCGCGGGGGGCCGCCGACTGGGCCAGGCGGCGGTCCGCCCATCGACGGTCCGCCCATCGGAGGTCCGCCCATCGGAGGTCCGCCGAATTGGCCAGGCGGGGGGCCGCCCATCGGGGAGCCGCCCATCGGGGGGCCGCCCATCGGGGGGCCGCCCATCGGCGGGCCGCCGAATTGGCCAGGCGGGGGGCCAGGCGGGGGTCCCCAGCCAGGAGGGCCTCCGGCCGGCGCCGGTACCGCCGGCGGGTAGCCAGCCGGCGCCCCGATCGGACCCGGTGGCCGCGGCGGCGGTGCGGCGCCCGGCGGTCCCCAGCCCGGAGGGGCGGCTCCCGGACCACCCGCAGGCGGCGGTGCGCCGATCGCCATCACCGTGCGCGCGGGCGCTGCCGGCTGCTCGCCGTGGACGGTCATCAACTGCAATGTGGTCTGGCCGACCTGGAACCATTGGCCGGGCTCGAGCACGAACTCCGTCAGACGCTGGCCGTTGAACCACGTGCCGTTCGTGCTGCCCGCGTCGCGCACACGCACCTGCCCGACCTGGAACAGGATCTCGGCGTGTCGACCCGACGTCTGCGGATCGTTCAGCACGATGTCACCGGATTCGCGGCCGATCGACGTCGACGACGCGCTGATGTTCCTCGTCTCGGGCGGCCGGTTGACGTACTGGATCTTGAGAACGAAGTGGCTGCTCACACGTGCCTCCGAAGGGGGAGCGCGAGTGTCCCAACGGGGCCACGCGCACGCAAGGGCGATCGACGGACCGCAGGCGCGACGGTTGCGTGACCGCGAGGCGATGGCGTGCTTCGATGGCGTCACACCGGGCCCCCCCGGAACAGCCCGACCCCGGCCCGGGCTGGGCCGCGGGCACCCCCATACACCGCGAGGCGTCGGAGCGACTGGACCCAGTCCCCGCAGCCTCGATGGCTGCGGGGACTGCCCGCGGGACAGGGCTGCCGGACTGCGGGAGCACCGCGGCCCGATCCGACTTCAGGCCGCGACGGCCGGCCGCACCACCGCCAAAGGCGGCACGGCAAGCTCGCGCGCGAGCATCTCGTCGCGCTCCTTCGGATGGCCGCGCAACCATTCGAGTGCCGCGCTGCGGCCCTGACCGATGCGGGTGGTGCCGTGGGAGAACCAGCTCCCGTTCTTGCTGATCACCCCGCGCTCGACCGCGGCGTCCAGGATCTCGGCGTCGCGGTCGATCCCTTGTCCGAAGGCGATGTCGAACTCGGCCTCTGCGAACGGCGGAGCGCACTTGTTCTTCGCCACCTTCACCCGGGTCCGGTTGGCAGTGGCCCTATCGCCGTCCCTCACGGTGGCGATGCGGCGGATGTCCAGGCGCACGCTCGCGAAGTACTTGAGCGCGTTGCCGCCGGTCGTGGTCTCGGGCGAGCCGAACTGCACGCCGATCTTGTGACGGAGCTGGTTGATGAACACCACGGTGGTGTTGGTCTGATGGGCGACGCCGGCGATCTTGCGCATCGCCTGGCTCATCAGCCGCGCCTGCAGCCCGAGGTGCTGATCGCCCATGTCGCCCTCGAGCTCGGCCTTGGGGATCAGCGCGGCGACCGAATCGACGACGATGAGGCCGACGGTGCCGGTGCGGGCGAGCGTGTCGGCGATCTCGAGCGCCTGCTCGCCGTGATCGGGCTGGGCGACGAGGAGGTCCTCGACGGTGACGCCCAGCGCCCGCGCGTAGTTGACATCGAAGGCGTGCTCGGCGTCGAGGAAGGCGCAGAGCATGCCGCTGCGCTGGGCCTCGGCGACCAGGTGCAACGTCAGCGTCGTCTTGCCCGACGACTCGGGGCCGTAGATCTCGATGATGCGCCCCCTGGGGATGCCACCGATGCCGAGGGCACGATCGAGGTTGAACGAACCGGTCGAGATGGTCTCGTACCGCGGGGTGTCGCCCGCGTCGCCGCCGAGGGCCATGAGGGCGCCCTTGCCGAAGCGAGTGACGATGGTCTCGACCGCTTTGCCGATCGCGTCGCGCAGGGACTTGCGATCGTCAGACTTGGATTTGGTGGTGCCGATGGTTGGTGCTGCGGTCATGGTGTGTTGTCTCCGGTGGAGTTGCCGCCCGGTTTTGCGTGTGCCGTGCCAAGCTGATCTGCGAGAATGCACGTGCTCGCACGCAGCCCGGGCCGGCCCGGTGGCCCGCCTGTCGGCCGGCGCGGCCCGTGCGTGGGCCACCTGGCCATCGTGTGGCTCCTCGGCTGCGTGCACGACCCGACGATGGCCTCCGTCGTTGCGACAGCTCCTGCCGCTGCGCCCGCGGGTTTCTCGGGGGACGACGCGCGCGTGATCCTCTTGCACTGGCTCGAGGCCCCCCGCGCCCTGGGCGATCCGCGACGCACCACCACGATCGCCGAGCTCGGCGACGCGCTCGCTGCCCTCGGCGCCTCGCGCATCGAACGCATCGCCCACGTCGCCCCGGGACCGGACGGCGATCCCGTCCGCGAGTACGCGCTGGTCGAGATCATCGCCCACTTCCGCGAGCGGGCGCCGCGGCGGTTCGTCCTCGCCACCCACTTCGACACCCGCCCGTGGGCCGACGAAGAGATCGATCGCGAGCGGCGCAGCCTGCCGGTGCCGGGTGCCAACGACGGCACAAGCGGCCTGGCGGTGGTGCTCGCGCTCATCGAGCCCCTGCTGGCGCGCCTGCCCGGCGACGTCGGCATCTCGGTCATCCTGTTCGACGGCGAAGAACTCGGACGGCCCGGGCTCGGCGGCTACTGCATGGGCTCGCGTCACCTCGCGGCGCGCATCGAGGACGGCTTGCACCCCACGCTCGCCTCCGCCGATCTCGGCATCGTCCTGGACATGGTCGGTGACGCCGATCTGCGCGTCAGCGTGGAGCCCAGCTCCAAGCGCTTCCATCCCGCGCTGGTCGATCACCTGTGGGGCACCGCCCGCGCCCTCGGTATCGATTCGTTCGATCCCGAGGTCCGCGGCGGTGCCATCGTCGACGACCACGTGTTCCTCAGCGAGGCCGGGATCCCCAGCGTGCTCCTCATCGATCGCGAGTACACCGCGTGGCACCGCACGACCGACACGCCAGACCGCGTGAGCGCGGCGAGCCTCGGCGATGTCGGCACCGTGGTGCTCGAAGGCATCCTGCGCTGGTACGCACGCTGAACAGCCCGTCACTTCGGCGTGCGGCGCCGTGGGATCCTGCGGGTCAGTCGCGGAGGCGCGCGGGCTCGGGCAAGCCCGCCGCGCGTACCCGCAGGGCGCCCGGCTCGATGTGGAATCGCGCGGGGAGTCGCCCCGGCTGTTCGCCATCGAGATCGATGAGCACCACGTCGTGGTCGTCGACACACCGCAGCTCGACGGCGCGGCCGCGTGTCGACGTCACCGAGTCCACATCGACATGGGCGCCGCGGAAGACCTTCGCGAGCAGCCCGACCATGCCCGGTCGCGATCGCCCCGGGGTGTACAGGACGTCGAGCAGACCATCGTCGCAGCGGGCGCGCGGCGCGATCCACATGCCGCCGCCGAAGTACTGGCCGTTGGCCATCACCGCCAGCGCCAGGGGCATCGTCACCGGTTCGCCGCCGTCGACGGTGATCTGCACCGGCCTGGCGACGTACTCCATCAGGCCGCGCACCGAGCCCAGCACGTAGGTCGCCGCGGGTCCGAGCCAGCGGTTGGGCCGCCGCACGAGTTCGTCGACCAGACCGCTCAGGCCCGCGCTCGCGACGTTGAGGAACGGCCGCGTCGTCGGGCGCCCTTGGGTGTCGACGAACGACGCGACCCCGTAGTCGATGGTCACCGCGGGGCCCGAGGCGAGCGCCGCGATCGCATCGACCGCGCTCCGTCGACCGAGGTGACGCAGGAAGTCGCCCCCGGTGCCGCTGTGGAGCAGGCCCAGCTCGGCCTCGGGAAATCGATTGCGCCCCGCATCGTCGACGAAGCCCCCGAGCACCTCGCAGTTCGTGCCGTCGCCACCGATGCTGATGACCAGGCCCGCGCCGCCCTCGAGCCCGCGGCGGGTGAGCAGCGTGGCGTGGCCGGGTCCATCGGTGGTGCGGATCTCGACCTCGCCGAGCGCGTCGACCAAGGCCGACTTCAGCGCGGGCCACCGCCGCAGCGTGCGGCCGCTCGACGACGCGGGATTCACGATCGCGAGCACTCCGCCTTTGCGCATGGGGCCCGGAGACTACCACGCGCTCGGGAGCGCTCGGGAGCGCTCGGGAGCGCTCGGACGCAGTCGCAAAGCGTGGTGTCGGATCAGCCGTCGGGCAGGCACCGCATCGCCGCGGCCTGGGCCACCTCGTCGGCCGACAGCGGCGCCGTCGGATCGCGATCGGGCCGGAGATCGCCGATCGTCCGCGCGACCCGGCGCAGACGGTGCTGCGCGCGCGGACTCAGCCGGCGGACACGGACCAGCTCGCGCAGCAGCGCCCGGGCCGACGCCTCGAGGGCGCAGTGGGTCTCGATCGCGCCGGCGTCCGCGGGGATCTCGGCGTTGGTGCGCCACGGCGTGCCGGCCAGCCGCAGTTGCTGGCGCGCCCGCGCGTCGTCGATGCGCGCCCGGATGCTCGGCGAGCCCTCGCCTTCAGGGAGATCCGGGGCGTCGCCGGGCTGCGGGACGATCGGCACCACGAGATCGATGCGGTCCATCAGCGGGCCCGACAGGCGGCGACGGTAGCGGGCGATGGCGGTCGCGGGATCGATGCAGGCGCGCTCGGGGTGGCCGAGGTACCCGCACGGACACGGGTTCATCGCCGCCATCAGCTGGAACCGCGCCGGCAGCCGCAGCACCCCCGTGGCCCGCACGATCGTGACGTCGCCGTCCTCGAGGGGCTCGCGCAATCCCTCGAGGCAGCCGCGTGGGAACTCGAGCAGCTCGTCGAGGAAGAGCATGCCGCGGTGGGCGAGGCTCACCTCGCCGGGGCGCACCGGCGTACCGCCGCCGAGCAGGCCCGCGACGCTGACCGTGTGGTGGGGCATTCGTACCGGCGGTCGCCGGATCAGATCGCTGGCCGCGCGCCCGCGGGAGATCCCATGGATCTTGGTGACCTCGAGCGCGGCGGCGTCGTCGAGATCGGGCAGCAGGCCCCCGGCCCGCCGTGCGAGCATGGTCTTGCCCACGCCCGGCGGGCCGTGCAGCAGCAGGTTGTGGCCGCCGGCGATCATCACCTCGAGGGCGAGCCGCGCGGTGGGCAGGCCGCGGACGTCGGCCATGTCCGGGTGCCGCGGGGCGCAGGCCTCGGCCCGGCTGCGCGCGTGGGGGACCAGGCGCCTATCGCCGCGCAGGTGGGCGACGAGCTCGGGGAGCGCCGAGACGGCGAGCACCTCGAGACCGGGGATCAGCGCCGCCTCGTCGGCGTTGTCGCGGGCGATCACGATCCGCGACATGCCGTGACGCCGCGCCGTGTCGGCCACCACCAGCGCACCACCAGCGGCGCGCACCCGGCCATCGAGGGACAGCTCGCCCCACAGCAACATGTCGTCGAGCGCCGCGGCCGGGACGATGTCGTGGCTGGCGAGCAGCGCCGCCGCGATCGCGAGGTCGATCCCCGGGCTGTCCTTGCGGACGTCGGCAGGCGCGAGGTTGACCACCTGCTTGCGCGGGCGCAGCTCGTGGCCGCAGTGGGTCAACGCGCTGCGCACCCGCTCGCGCGCCTCGAGCACGGCCCCCGTCGCCCGGCCGACGATGGTGAGCCCCGGCAGCCCGAGGCGGACGTCGGCCTCGACGGTGATGAGCGATCCCTCGACGCCCTGCAACGCTGCGGTGAGACTGCGGGCGAGCATCGACAGCCGGCATGAGCAACCGGCGTGCCGCGAGAAAATCGTTGCCATCGCGGGGATCCATGGCCGGACCACCCGGCGCTCTGGCCCGCCCGCCGGCCATCGGCCCACGGGCGGGCCACCGATGTCCCGTCGGCTGGCCGCCCGCAACAGTCCGTCGGCGGTGATGCCGCGCATGACGGATCGTCGGCGCCCACGTCTGTAATTCGCCACACGAGGTGCCACACCTCGTGATCGTTGCGTCGCGAACGGCAACAGACACGGACGAGAAACGTCGTAACGAACAGCCGCCTCGGCGGCGATTCATCCTGGCACGGACGTTGTACGTCCTGCTGCCGAACGGGGACCCCCTCCATGTCCGTCCTGCTCGCCTTCGCCCTCGCCACCGTGACCGCCGCGCCGCTGCCCAGGCCCCTGCCCCACGCGGAGACCGCCTGCGACGCCCTCTCCTCCGGGGGCCTCGCCCACCACGAGGCGCTGCGGATCGGACGCGACTTCGGCAAGCCTGACTTCGAGCTGGTGGTCGATGCGTGGACCTCGACCGCCGCCCCCGACGCGCTGACCGACGTCCGGCTGTGGTGGGTCAAGACCAGCTCCGCCGACCGCCGCAGCCCGCTGTCGACCCGCAGCAAGAAATACGTGGACATCGAGACCACCGAGCACACCCCCGATGCGTGGAGCCTGAAGCTCCGTGGCGACCGCAAGGAGTTCCGCTTCGCCATCGAGCTCGACGAGGCAGGCCGGGCACACGCGTTCACCGACATCATCGGCGACGATGGTCGGCAGATCCGCCACTGCCGGACCACCTCTGGCGAGCTCCAGGCGCGGCGCCTGCTGGGCATCCCGGTGGGCATCGAGGCGCTGGTCGTCGCATGCATCGACGATCGCGGCCAGGCGCAGCGGGGGCGCGCAATCGTGCGCAAGCTCGGGCGCTGACGGACGGACCGCCGGCCACATGGCGGTGCGCCGCGGGCGATCAGGCCCCAGACCGGCGCCTGCAGGCTGATCCATCCCTGGGGCGCACGCAGGTGCCGCCCGAGGCTCGGTCGCTGCTACGATGCGCCCCCCGAGGGGTGGACCGCCGTTCTCGCGGTCCCAGGAGATGATCGAAGCGATGTCCGACAAGCGCACCGTCATGCAGGTGATGGAACAGACCTCGTCCAAGCACGGCGACAAGCCGGCGCTCCGCCACAAAAAGGGCGGCACGTGGCACGACACGAGCTGGGCCGAGTATCGCAACCAGGTCCGCGCGGCCGCCAAGAGCCTCATCCAACTCGGGCTCGAGCCGGGCAAGGGGGTCGCGATCATCGGATTCAACTGCCCGCAGTGGGCGATCGCCGACGTCGCGACGATCTACGCCGGCGGCTGTCCGGCGGGGATCTACACCACCAACTCGGCCGAGCAGTGCCAGTACGTCGCCGGCCACAGCGACGCCCAGGTCGCGATCGTGGAGAACCGCGAGCAGCTCGCGAAGTTCAAGGCGGTCCGCTCGCAGCTCCCGGAGCTGCGAGCGATCGTCATGATGTACGGCGACGACGGCGACGACGACGTCTACAGCTGGACCGAGTTCCTCGAGGCGGGCAAGAAGGTGACGGACGAGGTGCTCCAGCAGCGCATCGACGCCCAGAAGCCCGACGACGTCTGCACGTACATCTACACCTCCGGCACCACGGGCGACCCGAAGGCCGTGATGATCTCCCACGACAACATCACGTGGACGGCCCGCACCACGCTCGACATGCTCGGCACTCGAGACGGTGACCGCGTCATCAGCTACCTGCCGTTTTCCCACATCGCCGAGCAGGTCGTGTCGCTGCACGGCCCGATGTCGGCGGGGATGTGCACCGCCTTCGCCGAGAGCATGGAGCTGCTCGGCGACAACCTCAAAGAGGTACGGCCGACGCTGTTCCTCGGCGTGCCGCGGGTCTGGGAGAAGATCCAGGGCAAGATGGCGGCCGTCGGCGCCAAGAACACCGGCCTGAAGAAGAAGATCAGCGCGTGGGCCCGGGGCCAAGGCCTCGCCGGCGGCTACGCCGAGCAGAAGGGCGAGGCCAAGCCGATGCTCTACGGGCTCGCCGACAAGCTCGTGTTCAGCAAGGTCCGCGACGCCCTCGGCCTCGACCAGGCCCGCATCGCGGTGACCTCCGCCGCGCCGATCTCGAAGTCGACGCTCGAGTTCTTCTTGAGCCTCGGCATCCCGATCATGGAGGTCTACGGCATGTCGGAGTGCACCGGCCCGGCGACGATCTCCCTGCCGCACAAGTACAAGACCGGCTCGGTGGGTCGCGTCGTCGAAGGCACCGAGCTCAAGATCGCACCCGACGGCGAGATCTGCATGCGCGGCCGCCACGTCTTCAAGGGCTATTTCAAGAACGAAGCCGCGACCCACGAGACGATCGACGACGAGGGCTGGCTGCACTCGGGCGACATCGGCGAGTTCGACGCCGACGGCTACCTGCGCATCACCGACCGCAAGAAGGATCTGATCATCACCGCCGGCGGCGAGAACGTCGCCCCCCAGGTGCTCGAGGGCCGGCTCAAGGCGATCCCGTACCTCTCGCAGGCGGTCGTGATCGGCGATCGGCAGAAGTTCCTGGCCGCGCTGCTCACCCTCGACGAAGGCCGACTCGAGGACACGCTGCGCGAGTCGGGCAGCTCGGCCAAGACCATGGCCGACGCCGCCCGCGATCCCAAGGTCGAGGCGTGGCTGATGGCGCAGGTCGCGGAGATCAACAAGACCCTCGCCCGCGTCCAGACCATCAAGCGCATCAAGGTGCTGCCCGCCGAGCTGAGCATCGAGGGCGGCGAGCTCACGCCGACGATGAAGGTCAAGCGCAAGGTCGTGAACCAGAAATACGCGGCCGAGATCGCGGCGTTCTACACCGGCGCCGGCGACTGACCGCGGATCAGTCGGTCCGCAGCATCACCTGGACCGACTGGCCGTCGGACACCGCGATGTCCGGCCGGCCATCGCCGGTCATGTCGCCGACCGCGACGAAGCGGGGCTCGATCGCGGTCTCGACCGACGAGACGCAGACGATGGTGTCGGGCGAGCCGGGGGACCCGCCATAGGCGATCGTGAGCGTCGCGCCGCCGCCGACGAGATCGTCGAAGCCATCGAGGTTCACGTCTGCGACGGTCTGGACCTCGACAGAGTTCGGCCACCACGCCGAAGTCCAGCTCGACTGCAGCACCGGCCCCGGCCACATCGTGGCCACGGTGCCACTGCCGGTGGGCTCGAGGATGATGACGTCGCGGTCGCCGGAACCGTCGAAATTGCCGATCGCGGCCCGGCGAGTATTGCCGGATGTGCCGTTGTAGAGATCATACGTCTGGGTATCGGGGCCGCCGTACCAGGCGGCGATCCAGTAGGTCGCGGTGACGAAGTCTTCGAACGAGTCACCGTCGAGCGGCCCGGTCGCGATCGAGCCCGCTCCCTCGCCGAGGTACTGCGCACCGCCCCAGCCGCCCGGCCCTGCGTTGGGCCACAGGTAGAGCCCCTCGAACGAACTGCTGCCGAGCACGTCGGGATAGCCGTCGCCCTCGAAGTCCACCGTCGCGACGATCTCGGCGTAGCCGCCCGGTGCGAGGTCGAAGGCTGTCCACGCGCCGTCGTTGTAGAGCACGCGGGGTGAGCCAGTGTCGGTATTCGCAACGACCACGTCACCGTCACCGTCGCCGTCGAGATCGCGGATGTCCAGGTCGAACGCGGAGCTGGACTCGTCGATGATCGTGCTCGTGCCGTCGACGCGGGCCAACGTGACGCCACTGCCGCCCACGAGCAGCTCGCGCTCGGCATTGCCGTCGGACTCGACGAACGCCAAGCTGAAGACGCCCGCTCCGGTGGGGATGTCGAAGGCGATGCCGAACGGCACCGACGCACACACGTCCTCCGCCGGGATGGCTTCGCAGTCGTTGTAGCGGCACTGCTCGCCCGGCGAGCAGTCGCTCGTGTACCAGCACTCCTCGTACCAACCACACTCGGCGCCGCAGCAGGTGTCGTAGCAGCAGCCGCCGTCGTCGCAGTAGCCGTCGTAGTAGCAGCTGCCGTTGTCGCAGCGGTAGTTCACCGGGCAGTCGGCGTCGACGACACAGCCGCCTGGCGTAGTCGGGTTCACCGTCGTGCTCGGCGACGTCGGCGTCGTCATCGTGCTCGGATCATTCGTCATCGCGGTCGGGTCCTCGGTCGCCGAGCCGCTGTCGGTGTCACCGACCGCCACGATCGGACCACAGGCGAGCGAACCGCAGGCGGCCAACAGCGCGAGCGGCACACCAAGGTTCCACGGCGAAGGATCCAAACGCTGACCAACCATGGTGTCAGCATAGCCAAATCCGGCGCGAACGACAGGCCCGAGCACTCATCGTCACGCAATGGCCGCGCGGTGGTGCCAAGCGGTGGTGCCAAGCGGTGGTGCCAAGCGATGGCGAAGGCGCTAACGTCGGCCGATGCCCGAGCTCCGCGAGGTCGCGGCCGTCTTCGTCGCGGGTGGGGTCGGCGCCGCCGCCCGCCTGGTCTTGTCGACACTCATCGACGAGCACGGCGCTCGCGTGCCCCACCTCGGCACCTTGGTGGTCAACCTCGTCGGCTGCCTTGCGATCGGGCTGCTGGCGGCGGTCATCCCCCGCGGGCCCTGGCGCACGATTTTCGGCGCCGGCCTGCTCGGCGGCTTCACCACCTACTCCGCGTTCGCGCTGATCGGCTTCGAGTCATTGGCCAGTGGGCGCTGGGCGGTGACTGCAGGCCAGTGCGCCGCCCATTTGTTCGGCGGCATCGCGGCGGTCGCCCTGGGCGCCTACATCGGCGGCCTGCTCTCCCCGCCCAGCGCCACCTGAGCGCCCCCCGATCGCACACCATCATGGACAGCGGCGTCGCCCTCCTCTACGCTGGCGCAATGCATCCTTGTAGTCGTTGTCGTCGTCACGTGCTGGTGTCCACGACGCAATGTCCGTTCTGCGGCGCAGCGCAGCGTGACATCGCGACCCACCTCGGCGGGTTCGCGGGCGTCTTGCTCGGCCTCGCGCTGGTCGGATGCGGCGACGACAGCGAGACGGCGACCAACGCCGAATCGACGATGACAGCGCCCACCGAGACCGACGGCACCACCGATCCGGGCACGAGCGTCGGCGTCACCGACTCCGAGAGCGCCGAGGTCTCCGACTACGGCGGGCCCGGGAGCGGCGTCGACACGTCCACGACGGAGTCGACGACCGCGTCGAGCACCGACGCCTCGTCGAGCACCGATGCCTCGTCGAGCACCGACGGCGAGTCCAGCAGCGGCTCGTCGGGGACCGACACCGGGTCGTCGACGTCGGACACCGGCTCGGCCGAGGGTGCGGACTACGGCGCAGCGCCGCCGCGCGAGTGATGAGGCGCGGCGCCGTCTCCGACTCGGCGGACTACGGCGGCCCGGGCGGTCGAGCCGCGCCATCTTCGGCCTCGTACTCCGCGAGCGGCACGCCGGGCCCCAGCGGGTGGACCAGCCGCGACGTCCGCGGATCGTCGATCTGCACCGGGCCTGTCCGTGCGCGCATCGCCTCATCGGCGTGCTCGCGGATGACGCGGAACAGGCCGTTGTCGAAGGGCAACCCCGGCGCGGCCTGGACCAACTCGACGCGCTCACGCATCCCCATCCGATCCATCTCGAGCGCGCGGTGGTGGCAGAACGGGTTGTTGCCGGGACGCCCGAGTAGCGGCTCACTCGCCGCCGTGCACCCGCCCATGCAGGTCGGGCCGTAGTAGCACTCGCGACAGTAGCCCCACAGATCGTCGATCGTTCGCTGCCGCACGTAGGTCAACTCGGGCGTCGATTCCCACAGCAGGCGCAGGCCATCTTCGCGGAACAGCCCGCCGATGTTGGTGGGACCACCAACGCTCGGGCAGCTCTTGATCGCGCCGTTGCTCTCGATGCCCATCACCGTGACGCCGGCGTTGCAGCCCGAGAAGTGACCCTCGCCGCGCTGGTGACGGCGCAGCTTGTACTCGAAGGGGCCGAAGTAGCCGAGGTTGTTGCCCGGCCAGATCGTGACCCCGAGCTCGCGGCAGCGATCCTCGACCCGATCGAGCATCTCGAACAGCTCGACGAACTGATAGGGCTGCACGAGCAGCTCGGGATGATCCGCCGCCGCGCCGTGGGGCATCGTGATCTGCAGCTGCCAGGCGTGGATGCCGGCTGTGGCCAGCAGCTCGAGCAGCGGCAACAGCTCGTTGCGCGTGCGCTGGTTGATCTGGGTATTGCACGCGACCTGGGCCCCGGCAGCCCGGATGTCGCGCATCGCTGCGAAGGCGCGATCCCAGCTCTCGGGCCGGTTGCGCACGTGATCGTGGCTCTCGCGGAGGCCGTCGATCGACACGGACACGCTCTGGATGCCGGCCTCGACCATCGCGTCGGCGCGCGCACGCGTGAGGTTGTAGCCGCCGGTCGTCATCGTCGCCATCATGCCGCGCTCGCGGATGCGACGGATCACGAGGATGAAGTCGTTGCGCAGATAGGCCTCGCCGCCGATGAGCACCACCTCCCCCACGCCGAGCTCGGCCAGCTGATCGACGAGCGCGAAGGCCTCGTCGGTGCTCAGCTCGTCGTCGCGCGCCTGACCGGCCCGCGGTCCGCAGTGCAGACACTTCTGATCGCAGGCCAGCGTGAACTCCCAGACCGCGAGCGCCGGCGCGGGCACGGTGCCGGGATCGCGAGGCTCGAGCGCGTGACGGCGCCCGCGACCCGGCGGGAGCTGCTTCACCACCGGCAGCCGCTTGCGGACATCCTGTAAACCCATGGACGCAGCATAGCGCGTCAGCCCGCCCGTGCGTGCGGCCCCCGTCCGGCGATCGCCGCCCGCAGCGCGCGGGCGTGCTCGGTGATCGCGTCGAAGCGGCGGTCGGCGAGCCACGCGGGTCGGAACAGATCGGCGACCAGACCGACGGCCCAAGCCCCGGCGTCGAGCCACGCGCCGATGTTCTCCAGCGTGACGCCGCTCGTGGGCACCACCCGCAGCATCGGCAGCGGCGCGAGCACGGAGCCGAGCCACGCCGGGCCACCGGCAGGCGCGGGGAACAGCTTGAGCAGCGGCGCGCCTGCGCGGTGCGCCGCGAGCATCTCGGTGGGCGTGTGCACGCCGGGCAGCACCGCGACGCCGGCATCGCGCGCCGCCTGCACGATGATCGGATCGAACACCGGCGACACCACGAACTGGGCGCCCGCCAAGACGGCGCGCTCGAGTTCGCGTGGTGTGAGAACCGTACCGGCGCCGACGATGACCGGCTCGTCGGCCGGCGCCCCGTCGCCGGGCGTGACCGCACCGCGCCGCGCGAGATCGGCGATGAGCTCGTAGGCCCCCGGGGTGGTGAGGGTGAACTCGGCGATGCGCACGCCGCCGGCGATCGCGGCCGCCATCGCCGCGGCCGCGATCTCGGTGTCATCGGCGCGCACGATCGCGGTGGTGCGGTGGCGACCCAGGGTGCGGACGAAGGCCTCGGGAGTCATCGCCACGACCGTGCCGATGGGCCCCCAAAACGGCAAGCCCAACCGCGACCCCGACCGCGCACCGCACGAACCGTCCCAGCCGCTTTGCCCGCAGGCGCCACAACGGGCACGATGGGGGGCAGATGTGCGCGATTCGATCGCCCAAGGCCGGTGCCCTCGCGCTGTGGTGCGCCGCGTCGGCCGCGAGCGCGGCGCTCCCGAGCGCTGCCTCGGCGCAGCCCCGCAGCTTCGAGGGCGAGGGTGCAGTCATGAACGAGTCCACCGCGAGCGAACCGGTCGCGACCGCACCCATGCCCGCGTCCGCAGAGCAACCCGCCACGACGCCGTTGACAAACTCCGCCGCCGCCGCATCGCCGGCCACCACGACGTCGCCATCGGCACCCACAACAGGCACTGAAGAAGCGCCGCCGCCGCGACGGACGTACCCGCGCCTGGTGATCGCCGGCGGTCCCCTCATCGGCCCGCACACCTTCGGCAACGAGGAGTGCCGCTCCGAAGAGCGGCGCTGCGAGACCCACGGCACCTTCTTCGGCTTCGGTCTCAACGTGGAGTTGCGCGCGCGGGTGTGGAAGCCGCTGTACGTGCACGCCCGCGGGATCTTCGTCGGCAACGTGTCGCCGCGGGATCCGGTCCACCGCGGCTTGTACGGCGGCGGCCTTGGCTTCGGCGCCTACGGCCGCCGCATCTTCGGCCGCGCCGAGTACCTCCTGGTCGACACGTTCGGTGACGACACATTCGCCCGCCCGTTCGGCGACGACCAGGTCGGCCGCGACCAGTGGCGCAACCACGCCGGACTCATCAGCGCGGGTGCACGCCTGCCGCTGCCGCGACGCGTGGCGGCGGAGCTGTGGGGCGGCTTGATGATCGGTCCGCACTCGACGCGGACCATCCCCGACGAGCCGATCGATCGAAGCACGATGCTGACGTTCCTCATCGGCCTCAACATCTCCTACGATCTCGTCCCAGATCGGGAGTGAAGGAGTTCGGGAGTGAAGGAGTTCGGGAGTGAAGGAGTTCGCACGGCAGGGACGCGCGACCGGCGGGCCCCACGAACGCAGTCGATCCCCCGCGCATCCTGCACGATGTGCACGCGCCTTGATCGGCGTCGGCGCTGGAGGTACATGCTTGCCCCCGTGGATCTGTCCAGCCTCAACGAGCCCCAGCGCGACGCGGTGCTGCGCACCGAAGGCCCGCTGGTGGTCTTGGCCGGCGCGGGCTCGGGCAAGACGCGTGTCATCACCCACCGCATGGCCCACATGCTCGAGCTCGGGGTGCCGCCCGAGCGCATCGTCGCGGTGACGTTCACCAACAAGGCCGCCGGCGAGATGCGCGAGCGGCTGTCGGCGATGGTCGGAAAGGCGGTGGCGAAGTCGCTGGTACTGGGCACGTTCCACAGCATCGGCGCCCAGATCATGCGCACCGAGCCCGCGACGTTCGGCCTCGACTCGGCGCGCTTCAGCATCCTCGACCAGGGCGACGTGCTGGGCATCGTCCGCGGCCTGCTCCGCGAGCACGGCCACCACGGCGCCGACGACCGCCGCTTCGACATCGCCGGCGTCACCGGTCGGCTCAGCCTGTGGAAGAACGCGTTCTTCACGGCGAAGGACATCGAGAAGGAGATCGTCGACGAGTACGACGTCGTCGCCGCCGCGATCTACGAGCACTACGAGGATCGCCTGCGCTCGCTCGGCGCCGTCGACTTCGACGATCTGGTGTGCTTGGTGGCCAGCTCCCTCGCGGCCAACGAGACGGCCCGCGCCGACTGGCGCAGCCGCTTCGACTATTTCTTGGTCGACGAGTACCAGGACACGAACACAGCCCAGCTGCAGATGCTCGTGCAACTGTGCGGGCCGCCGCACAATTTGTGCGTCGTCGGCGACGACGACCAGGCGATCTACGGTTGGCGCGGCGCGAAGATCGAGAACATCCTGCGCTTCGCCGAGATGTTCCCCGGCGCCGCCACGGTCAAGCTCGAGTACAACTACCGATCGCGGCCGCCGATCCTCGCCTGCGCCAACGGCGTCGTCCGCAACAACACGGCGCGCAACGACAAGACCCTGATCCCGACCAAGCGCGCGGGCGAGCCGGTCGATCTGGTCGTCGCCGCCGACGGCGAGCAGGAGTCGCAGTGGATCGGCCGCCAGATCCGCAAGCTCATCGTCGAGCAGGACATCGGCGCCGACGAGATCGCGGTGCTGTACCGGTCGGCGCTGCAGGCCAAGGCGATCGAAGAGCAGCTCCAGCTCCACGGCATCCGCTATCGAATCCTCGGCGGGCAGTCGGTCTATGACAAAAAGGAGATCAAGGACGCGCTCGCCTATCTCAAGGCGATCGTGTCGCCGCGCGACGAGCTCGCCCTGCGCCGCGCCCTGGAGACCCCGCCCCGCGGCATCGGGCGCCAGACCATCGAGGCGCTCAAGCGCCACGCCACCGCCCGCGACATGCCGCTCATCGACGCCGTGCACGCGGCTGCAGCGAGCTCCGATGAGGTCGAGGGCCTCACCAGCCGGGCAGCCACCGCGCTGGGTCAGTTCTCGACGATGGTGCGACAGGCCCAGGGTCGCGCCCGAACCGACGGCGCCTCGGCGGCGCTGCGCGGGGTCCTCGAGCACATCGGGTTCAAGGACCACGTGCGCCGCGAGATGGGATCCGACACCGCGACCGACCACCGCATGGCCGGCGTCGAATGGTTGCTCGGCTCGGTGGACCGCTTCGAGCAGCGGCGGCGCGCCGGCGGCAAGGCGCCGCGGTGGTCAGACTACTTCGGCACGATGGCGCTCGACAAATCCGACGCCGAGCCCGACGCCGAGGCGCTGCTCGCCGCCCGCGGCGAGGTCACGCTCGCGACCTTGCACAGCGCCAAGGGCCTCGAGTGGGATTTCGTGTTCCTCATCGGCCTCGAGGAGGGCACCTTGCCCCACCGCCGCGTCGCCTCGCCGCGCATCAGCGACGCGATCGCCGGCGATCTCGAGGAGGAGCGGCGGCTGTTCTATGTCGGGATCACGCGGGCCCGCGAGCGGCTGTGGCTCACCCGCACCGCCATGCGACTCGATCGCGGTCGCGAGCTGCCGCGGCCGCCCAGTCGGTTCATCGAGGAGCTGCCGGCCGACAGCATCCGCGCCTACGAGATCGCCCAACAAGAAGAGCTGTCGTCGACGGCGATCGGCGACATGGCGGCGGCGTTCCTGGCGATGACGCGGCCGCCGCCGGACCCCGCGTGAGCACGGGACTCGCGCGAGCACCGGCAGGCTGCGTCTACTCGCCCTGGGCGTCGGCGAGGGCGCGCTTCCACTCGGGGCTGCTGACCGCTGGGCCCGGATCGTCGACCTCGCGGTCACCATCACCGGGGTCGCCATTTCCCTCGCCGAGATGGCGGTCACGGTCGCCGGGCTCGCCATCGGACTCGCCGGGAGTACGGTCGTCCCCATCCGCATCGCCGTCGTCGCCGAACTCCTCGACGAGCTCGAGGTCCTCCTCGTCGAGCATCTCGAGGTCGTCTGCGCTGTCGCCCGGCGAACGCGCCGCGAGATCGGGCCGCTGCGGCACCGGGGGCAACGGCAGGCGGACCGCGATCGCGACCGGTCGCGGCAAACCCGGCTGGGTCTCGGTCTGGGCCACGTAGCGCGGCGTCGTGGTCGGGACCGGCTCGTGCGCGGCCCGTCCCTCGAGCAGCGCGCCGAGGTCGGCGTCGAGCGCAGCGCCGAGCACATCCTCGGTGCGGCGGCGGGCCCACACCACGACATCGTCGATCGGGCAGGTCAGGCCGAGCTGCTCGGCGAGCGCCGTGATGTCCGCATCATCCATGGAGCGGCGGCCACGGTACCACGGCTTTCGTTCGCGCGCGCTCGTGGTCGAGCAGCGCCTGTTTGCGCAGCAGACCGCCCGCGTAGCCCGTGAGCGCACCGCCCGTTGCGACGACCCGGTGGCAGGGAACGATGACACACAGCGGGTTTCGGGCACTCGCGGCGCCCACAGCCCGCGCGGCGCCGGGCTGGCCGATCCGCGCCGCGATGCTCCGGTAGTCGGTCGTGTCCCCGTACGGGACCGCCCGCAGCGCTGCCCACACGCGGTGCTGGAACGCCGTGCCGCGCGGCGCCACGCTCAGCGCGAACGCCCGCAGCGTGCCCGCGAAATAGCGGTCGAGGGCATCGCGCGCATCGTCGAGCTCGCGATCGCCCGCGGCGCGGCCGCGCTCGATGCCCGCGAGGCCGACGTGGTCGTCGAAGTACACACCACACAGGCCTGCGGGGTGACCGATGAGCAGCACAGCGCCCAGCGGCGTGTCGTGGTGTCGGTGATGTTGCTCGCTCATCGGTGCGGTCACCCAGGTGGCATACCGCGGCGCATCGCGGTGCGCTCGCGGTTTTCGGACCCCGCGACAAGCGGGCGCGAGACACCACCTGCCGATCCGCAGGCCGCGGCACCGGAGGGCACCGGGGCGGCCGCGGCCCACGGCGAGGCCGCGGACGAAGCCCGCCGCGACGTTCCCATCGCGGCGGACGTGCATGGGACACCCGACGGCGCGCCGAGGTTTCGACGACCATCCCAGGGATCGCCGCGGCGCCCCGCGACGCCTCGTCGGGCCCACGGTGAGGCCCGCACGCCATGGCGGCTCCCCTGCGCCGGCGCCATCCCGTACCATCGTGGGGCTTCGGCATGGCCCCCTCGCGACTGCAGTCGATGCGCCAGTTCCTCGTCGACGTCGCACGGCGCCACAGCCGCGTGGCGCACGAGGCCGAGGATCTCGCACAGGATCTCATCGTGTCCGCGTTGCGGCGCGGGCTCGCGCTCGACGGTGATGCATTCCTGCACAGCGCCCATGGGGCCGCGCGACGACACGGGGCCTTCCTCGCCCGCAGCGCGGGACGCCGCCGCGCCCGCGAGCTGCATGCTGCCATCGACGACCTCGACCACGGAGCTCTCGCGGCGTGCGAGCGCGACGTCGAGGCTCCCCTGTACTCGACGCTGTCGCCCGCGTTGCGCACGACGCTGCTGTTGTTGGCCGCGGGGCTCGAGAAGGCGGAGCTGCGATCGGCGCTCGGCATCGACGACGCGGCGCTCCGCAAGCGCTTCCAGGCCCTGCGCGAGCGTGGTCCGCTCGCCCGCCCCGACGTGCCCGAGCCCGCCGCGCACACCGACCTCTCGCGGATCCGCCGGAGCCAGGTCGAGTTACTGCCGCGGTTCGCGGGCCGGCTCGTCCGTGAGCAGCGCGCGCGGCGGGTGGTCGCGGCCGCCGATCCCGATGGCCATGGGCTCTTCTTCGCGGAGCTGCTCACAGACGGCGGCAGCACGGCAACGACCCTCGCCCGCGCGTCCGATTCAGCGCGGAACAGAACAGGCGCACAATGCTCAACGGCCAGCTCGAGAACCTCGCGATCGTCTTCGTCGTAGCGGACCTCGTCCGCACCCACCGCTTCTACTCGGACACCCTCGGCATCGCGTTCGAGGTCGAGGACTTCGAGGGTGGCTACCTCCAGGCGCGCGTCCTCGGTGACGTCGAGCTCGTGTTCATGCCCGGCGAAGCGACGCGCGGCACCACGCCGCAGGTGGTCTTCGGCCTCGCCAAGGGCGGAATCGACGCCATGGTCGCCGCGCTCGCCACAGCCGGCGTCGCGCTGGTCACCCCGGTGACCGAGGCGCCGGGCGGCTGGTCCGCCGAGTTCGAAGACCCCGACGGCCACAAGCTCTCGCTGTATCAGGACGCCGCGCTGCCGCGCTGACGTCCTTGGCTGGGGCGGCTCGACCGCACTGCCCGCCTCAGCCCGTCGCGACCGCCCCGATCGCCGCCGGCGCTGCCGCGAGCGCGGCGTCGAGCCCGGCGATGTTCGGCCCACCCGCCTGCGCGAGCTCGGGCCGGCCACCGCCCTTGCCGTCGACGTGACCGGCGAGCAACGCGATGATCTTGCCCGCAGGCGCGCGGGCCTCGAGATCCTTGGTGACCGCGACGAGCAGCATCGCCTTGCCCTCCGCGTCGGCACCGAGCACGACGATGCCCGAGCCGAGTTTGTCGCGTATCGCGTCGGCGGCGACGCGCAGCGCCTTGGCATCGGAGATTTCGACACGGCGCACGACCACCTTCATGCCGCCCACGTCGATGACGTCGTCCTTGCCACCGCCACCACCGGTCGCGATCTGCTGCCGTAACTTCGCGACCTCGCGCTGCTGGACCTTGAGCTCGTGCTGCAGGCGCTCGATCTTCACCGGCACCTCCTCGGCGGTGTGGGCGTGGAGCTGGGCGCGGGTACCATCGACGAGCTCGACCAAGCCCTGCACGTAGCCGAGCGCACCCATGCCGGTGACGGCCTCGATGCGTCGCACACCCTGGGCGATCCCGGTCTCGGACACGATCGCGAGCATACCGATGTCGCCGGTGCGATCGACGTGGGTGCCGCCGCACAGCTCGATGCTGTCGCCGAACTGGATCACGCGGACCCGCTCACCGTACTTGGCCTCGAACAGCCCGATGGCCCGCCGCGCCTTCGCCTCGTCCATCGACTGCTGGCGGACGTCGGCCACCGCGTTGGCGAGGATCATCGCGTTCACCGTTGCCTCGATCTGCCGGCGCTGGTCGGGTGTCACCGGGCGGCTATGGCTGAAGTCGAACCGCAGGCGATCGGCCGTGACCAGCGAGCCCTTCTGCAGCACGTGATCGCCGAGGTGCTCGCGCAGGGCGTGGTGCAGCAGGTGCGTCGCGCTGTGGTTGCGCCGGATCGCGTCGCGGCGGGCGGCGTCGACCTGGACGTGCACGCGGTCGCCCTTGCGCAGGGTGCCGCCCGTGACCGCGCCCTGGTGCACGTGCATCGCCCCCTTGGGCTTGGTGGTCTGCGTGACGGTGAGCGTCGCGGCGCCGGACGCGATCGTTCCGGCGTCGCCGATCTGACCGCCGCTCTCGCCGTACATCGGCGTGCGATCGAGGACGAGCTCGGCGGTCACACCCGGACCGGCCTCGTCGACCTCGCGGCCGTCGACGACGATCGCCCGGATCTGGGCGTCGGCCTGAGTCGCGTCGTAGCCGAGGAACTCGGTGTCGCCGACGGCCCCGTGCAGCGCGAAGTACAGGTCCGCGACCGCCCGCTCCTCGCCGAGGTTGGTGTTGGCCTTGCCGGATGCCTGGCGCTGCTCGAGCGCGACCTCGGCGGCGGCCTCGTCGAGCGTCAGCCCGTGCTCGGCGACGATGACCGCGGTGAGATCGAGGGGGAAGCCGTAGGTGTCGTACAGATCGGCGGCCACCGCTGGCGAGAACGCGGTGCCGGCGGCACGGTCGTGCTCGCCCAAGGCGAGCTGCACGCGCCGCAGGCCCCGATCCAGCGTGCGCCGGAACGCCTCTTCTTCGGCACGCACGACCTCGTCGATGGTCGAGGCGCGCTCGCGTAGCTCGGGATACACGTCGCCGAAGTTGGCGACGACCTCGGCGCAGACCTCGTGGAAAAACGGCTGGTCGAGCCCGATCTCGGTGCCATGGCGGATGGCGCGACGCATGATCCGGCGCAGGACGTACGAGCGCCCGCCGCGATCGGGGAACACGCCGTCGGCGATGAGGAACGCGGTCGCACGGGAGTGGTCGGCGATGACGCGCAGCGGCGCCTCACCGCGATCGAGGGGCCGAGCTGAACCGGCGAGCGCCCGCGCGCGTTCGACCATCGGGATCAGCAGATCGGTCTCGTAGTTCGAACCGACCCGCGCGGCGGCGGCGGCGAGGCGCTCGAGGCCCGAGCCGGTGTCGATGCTAGGCTTGGGCAGTGTGGTCATGCTGCCGTCGGCGTGTTTTTCGTACTGCATGAACACGAGGTTCCACAGCTCGACGTACGCGGTGTCCTCGTGCGCGGGGCCGCGGCCGGCGATGGCGGCGGCGGCCGGCGCCACATCGCCGTTGAACAGGTGGATCTCTGAGCACGGACCGCACGGGCCCGTGTCGCCCATCGACCAGAAGTTGTCATTCGCGCTGCAGCGATAGATGCGACCTTCGGGCACGAACTCGCGCCACAGCTCGGCAGCCTCGTCGTCGGCATCCGCGGCCTCGCCGGTGCCGTCGAACACGGTGACCACGAGACGGTCGGCCGGCAGCCCGAGCTCGCCGGTGAGAAACTCCCACGCCCAGCGGATCGCATCGGGCTTGAAGTAGTCGCCGAACGAGAAGTTGCCGAGCATCTCGAACAGCGTGTGGTGCCGCGGCGTGAAGCCGACGTTGTCGAGGTCGTTGTGCTTGCCGCCGGCGCGGACGCAGCGCTGCACGGTCACCGCGCGGTTGTACGGCCGCTGCTCGCGGCCGGTGAACACGTCCTTGAACTGGTTCATCCCCGCGTTGACGAACAGCAGCGTCGGGTCGTTGCGCGGCACCAGCGAACTCGACGGCACGTGGGTGTGGCCGCGGCCGGCGAAGAATTCGACGAAACGCGTACGGATGGCGTGGGCGGAGATCGGCGAGGACATGGCGTCTCGAATCGGCTGCGGAGTGTAGCAGAGCGGGCGGTTCAGTCTTTCTGGGGGAGCGGCCCGCTCCCCCTTCCACCGGGCGAAGCCCGGCGGAACCTTCCCCCTTCCAATCGCTGTCGCTCTCAGTTGGACTTCGGCGCCTGCGGCACCAGCGACAGCTCGACCGGCTTGCCGTCGCGCTGGACGACGATCGGAATGGCGACCTCGGGCTTCATCTCGGCGAACGCCGCCATGTAGTCGTCGAGGTTGTGGATGTCACGGGCGCCGATGCGCGTGATGACGTCGCCCTTCGCCACGCCGGCCTGCTCGGCGGCGCCACCTTTGCGCACGCCCGACAGCCGCACGCCGTCGACCTTGGCGCCGTAGTCGGGGATCGTACCGAGCGAGACGCGGAAGCCGCCGCCGCGGCTTCCGGCCGGGCGCGCGACCTCCACGTAGTCGGGCACGAGCGCGTCCTTCTGCATCGTCGCGAGCATCTGCGTCGCGACCGTCGCCACCTGCGCGGCGCCGTCGAAGTTCACCTTGTCGATGTCGTCCGTGGGCCGGTGGTAGTCCTCGTGGGGACCGGTGAAAAAGTGCAGCACGGGGATCTTGGCCTCGTAGAAGCTGCCGTGATCGGAGGGCCCGTAGCCGTCGTCGGTGGTGCGCACGGTCAGCGCGCCGCGGTGGGCCTCGATGAGGCCGGGCCACGCCTTCGAGGTGCCGGCGCCGGCGACCACCAGGCCGTCGGGGCCCAGCCGGCCGACCATGTCGAAGTTCAGCATCGCGGCGATCCGCCCGCGCTCGGCCTCGGGCAGCGACTGCACGTAGTGCTTGGAGCCGAGCAGGCCCATCTCCTCGGCGCCGAACGCCAGACACACGAGGTCGAACGGGCGGGCGGCGACGTCGAGGGCGGCGATGCGGCCGCAGATCTCGAGCATCGCGGCGACGCCCGACGCGTTGTCGTCGGCGCCGTTGTGCACCGCATGCTCGCCGGGCGCGAGCGACGAGTCGGTGCCGAAGCCCAGGTGATCCATGTGCGCGCCGACGACGACGACGCGGTCGGACTTGCCCGATCCCGGCAGTCGACCGCCGACGTTGGCGGTCGTGAGCCGCACGCGCTCGACGGGCGTCTGCAGCGTGCCGGGCTTGCGGCTCTTGGTGCCCCGTCGCAGATCCGCCGCAACCGGATCGGCTGCGACCGCGCCGCCCTTGGGCTTGCCGCGCAGCGCGGTCATGAGCGCGGCGCTGCCGGCCTTGCCGACGTACACCGCGGGCAGGCCCAGATCCGCCGCCTCGCCATGGTTGGGGTAGCCGCTGCCCGAGGGATCCCACAGCACGAAGCCGACCGCGCCGTGATCGCGGGCACTGATCGCCTTGGTCGCCGCGCGCGTGCTCGCGGGGTTGATGTGGGGATCGTCGGGACCACCGACCAGCGCGACGACGATCGCACCCGCGACCTGCTTGTCGAGGCCCGCGTAGTCGCCGGTGCCCTTGCCCTCGGTCGCGATGCCGTGGCCGACGTAGACCAGGCGCGTGACCACCGGCGCGGTCGTGTCGGCCGAGAACGGCACGATCTGGTGCGCGACCGCGATGCCCGACACATCGAGCAGCGTCTCTTGATCCGCGCCCACGCGGACGCCGTCGGTGACCTCGAACGGCTGCAGGTACGTGTCGCCGAACGCCGGCTGCAGGTTCGCCGCCTTCATCTGCTCGGTCACGTACTGCTGCACGCGGGTGTCCGACTCGCCGCCGGGCGCCCTGCCCTGCTGCGCGTCGTCAGCGAGGAAGCCGACGTGACCGCGGATTGCATCGGCGTCGATCGGCTGCGGCGCGCTCGGGGTCGGGGCCACAGGCGGCGCGGTCGCGGGCTTGGGGCCGCAGGCCAGGGCGGCGAGCGCGACCAGGGCGAGCAGCGGAGACACGGCGGGGCGCGGGGCACGGGAAGCGGGCATGGCGGGCGGAGCATACCCGCGGCGCCGCGGAACGGGCCGCCCCTGCGCACCCGCTCTTACCCAGGCGGCTGCCGAGCCCGCCAGCGGGGAGGGGGGAAGGGGGCCAAGGCGGCGGGGTAAGGGGGCCAAGGCAGCGGAGCGGGAAAAGGCGGGGCGGCTGCGGCAACGGGGAAACGGGGGCCAAGGCGCGCCGGAGATGGCAGGCACGCACCTTCGGCCGCCAATCCTACCCAACCGGCCCAACCGCAGCCAGCTACGACGGACGGACGCGACCCCGAAACAGCAGACACCAGGGCTTGACCGCGGTGACCGTGGCGGCGAACACGCACTCCGCTCCGCTACAGGCTCTCAAGGGGGTTTCGCGGAAGCGAGCTGGAGATTAATCGAACGGCCATTCGTCGAACGCCTGTCGCTGACGCCTTGCCGGGACGCTGCGTACGCATTCTCTCGCCGTCAGTCAAATTCTCCTTGACTGTCTGGATCAAGGCACCCAAACTCTCCGCGGAGGTAGATACGCCCATGGGATCGCAAGTCAAGTCAAGTCAAGTCAAGTCAAGTCAAGAACTCATTCTTCACGATCGTCGTCGTCGTCGCTGGCTGTCTCGCACCGTTCTTGAATTTCGGTGAAGCAGATGCCGGCTCTCTCGTGAGAGCCGACGCTGCCGTGGCGGGCCAAGCTATTCACCCGGACAGACTCAGCGAGGGCGCGCCGATGTCCGCAGAGCCACTGTACTCGGACGACGCCAGTCTGCTCGCCGATGGCGCGCCTGAAGCGGCGAGCGCGATGCTGAGCAGCTGCGATCCTGACAATGAGTTGAATCAGGCGTGCTGCGACGGCCTGGAGAATGCGACGACCCCGTCACAGCTTGCTCAGGCGTGGAGAGTGTGTAGCCCAGGGATCACGTCGGTCCCCTTCACACAGAATGGAGATGACTGCCTCGACGGCTCATGTGGCGGCTCAACTTCGTGTAAGTATCTCAGGAAGGGGTGTAATTTCATCTCTGGGAACTTCAAGTGCACTGGCACTGACCCCAGCGGAAAGTGCACACAGGGGACGTGCAAGAAGTGCTTCTGAACTGACTCAGCCAGAGGTCCGGCAGCGGTCGGACCTCTGTGCCCTCGGGCCCGCATCATGTCAGCCCAGTTCTCCGCGTTCGTCTGGGGCAGCTTGTGCGGCGGCCTCGTCGTGGGTCTCGCTGCGTGGGTTTTCACTGACTCTGTATCCGGCGTTTCCTCGTCGCCACCTCCGCGGCTCGCAACGGAGGCCCCTTCAGATTCGCGGGACGCGAGGCTGCGCGAATTCGTGTGTGTCCGGGAGCGAACTTCAAACGCAACGGAGCGCCAGTGCGAAGCGGAGCGCTTGGCCGCACTCGCCTGTGAAGCACGACTTGCTCAATGCACCGGAGAGCGGACCGCCGTTCGCAAGTCCTGGCCCGAACATGGCCCCGAAAGCGAAGAGCCGGAAGCGTATGCAGACATTTTGGTATCTGCATTGGAGGACTGCGGCCTCGATCCGATGCTCGAATCCGTCGAATGTACCGAGTATCCATGCGTCGCGGCGCTGCGCGGGGATGATCGAGATCCGGAGCTATTCGCCGAGCAGTTGGACCAGCGGGTCAAGGCGTGTGCGCCGCTGCGCCGGGCATTCGGAGTTGGCCCTGAGCAACTCGACGCGCTCTCTGTCCGACCGTTGCAGGTCTCATGCGGGGATCAATCTGAGGTCATGTTCATCCTTCAAACGCTGGACACTCGAGGAGATGCATGGGAAGCCTGGGAGTCACGAGGGGAGAGAGATAACTTGGTAGACATTCTGCGTTGGATGTTTCGGCGGGGCGATGACGTTGCTGGCATTTGGGACTGCGACGTCAACTCAGGCTGAGGCGGAGTCCGCGAGCAAGCCAATCAGTTGGCGCCGTAGACTGCGCGCAGCGGCCCGTGAGCGTGGCCGTAGACGTGTCTCGCGATCGTCTAGTTCGTGGACGCAGCCTGACCCCTGCTGAGACCTCCCGCGGCGTCGCGGCGCCGCAGCCCCGTCAGCCGGCCACGCCGAACGCCTCGATGGCCGCACGCAGATCGGCGGGGATCTCGAGCGAACGGCGGAAGATCGGGCTGCTTGGGTCGAGGTCCATCACCGCACACACCGTCCGCCCCACCGCACGCACGTCGGTCGCGTCAGCCAGGCCGCGGATGACGTACACGAACTCGATCGAGCTGCGGCCGATCCGGGCGACCCGCAGCTCGACGGCGACGCGCTCGCCGAAGCCCGTGGGCCTACGGAAATCCGCCTCGGTGTGCACGGCGGGGAACCCGATCTTGCGCGCACCGATGACCTGGTCATACGGCATGCCGAGCCGCTCGCCGAACCACGTCTCCATCGCGGCGTGGAACAGCTCGAAGAACCGCGGGAAGTACACGATGCCGGCGGGATCGCACTGACCCCAGCCGATCGCGACCGGCATCACGTGCACGCCCCCGTGTGGGCTTTCGTCGGGTCCGGCCATCGCTGCGTGCCCAGTGTATGCTCCGCCCATGTCGCTCGTCGAATTCGAGTCCTTGTGTGGCATCGGCCGCATCACGCTGGGCAGCCCGCCGGCGAACTGCTACTCCCACGAGATGATGACCGAGCTCGACGCCGCGATCGTGCGCGCGCGCTTCGATCCCGCCATCCACGCCATCGTGCTGCGCGGCGCCGGCGAGAAGTTCTTCTGCGCCGGGGCCGACATCGCGATGCTCCGCGGCGCCGATCCCTACTTCAAGTACAACTTCTGCCTGCACGCCAACGAGACCCTGCAGCGGCTCGAGCAGACCCCCAAGCTCGTCGTCGCCGCGATCGACGGCCACTGCGTCGGCGGCGGCCTCGAGATCGCGATGGCGGCCGACCTCCGCGTCGCCCGCAAGGGCTCGGGCAAGTGCGGCCTGCCCGAGGTCAAGCTCGGCGTGCTGCCCGGCACCGGCGGCACCCAGCGCCTCGTCCGCGCCGTCGGCAAGGCCCGCGCGATCGAGCTGATGGCGACTGGCGCGACGTTCGACTACGAGACCGCCGAGCGCATGGGCATCATCAGCCACGTGTGGGACGACGCCGACCATGCGAGCTTCCACGAGCACGTGCTGCAGTGGGTCGCGGAGTTCGTGCCACCCAAGGCACCGTCGCGCGCGGTGGGCTTCATCAAGCGCGCGTGCCAGAGCGGCGCCGAGGTGGGGCTGTCCGAGGGCCTCGCGCTCGAGCGGGAGCTGCAGCAGCGGCTGTTCGAGGGGGAGGATGCGACCGAGGGGTTGGCGGCGTATCTGGAGAAGCGGCCGCCGAACTTCACCGGGACGTGACCCCGCATGGGACCTCGTGCCGAGCCGCGGCGCGGCAACCTCGAGAGAAGAGCGTCCAGGCGGCCACGGACTTCGCCCGCGGCGTCGTGCGCGACGCCACCAACCGACTGAACGCGGCCGGCAACGGCATCGTGAACGTCGGCAATCAGATCGGCAACGGGCTCGGCGGACTGTTCTGAACATGCTCCGCTCCGCGGGTGCTAGCATCCGCGGATGAAACGGCGCGTAGCGGCACCGCTCGGCCTGTGTCTCGCGCTCGCGTGCGGCGATCGCAATGCGCCCGCGGGGCCGACACCGGCCGCGCCACCGGCCGAGGCCGCGCCCAAGGCCGCGACGCCGTTCGTTCCGCCCGCGCCTCCGCGATCGGCCGCCGAGGTCCTCGAGCTGGTACCCGCGAACGCGGAGCCGTGGCTGGCGATCCGCGACCCGTTCGCGCTGCTCGATGGCCTGGAGTGGGCGAGCCGAGGGCTGCGCGAACCGTGGGCGCTGCTCGTACGCGGCGGCGAGCCGGGCCCCGTCGGCGAGGTGCTCGCCGCGCTGCCGAAGATCCACACGAACCTGGCCGGCAGCGGCGTGCACCTCGAACGCGGCGTGGTGCTCGCCCAGATCGCAGGGCACCGCGTCGTCGTCGCGGCCGCGGACGGCCCGCAGAGTCTCCCTGCGCTGGTTCGCGCGATGACCGGCACCGAGCTGCCGCTGGAGTGCGGGCCGCTCGCGGACCGGCCGGGGTTCCAGGTGTGCGCGGCGGATGCCGCCGCGCGGGCGGCCTACCGCGCCGTCGGGACTGGTGCGCAGCTGCGCGACGCGCTCGCGACGTCGCTCGGCGCCGACGCGGTGCGCGATGCCAGCGCGCTCGGAGAGTTCGCCGGCGTCCCGCTGCTGGCGACGGCCGACGACGCGCTGCTGCACGTCGTCTTCGGCTTGTCCGAGGGCGATCTCGGCGTGCCACGGGTGCCGACGACGATGTCCGAGCTCGTCCCCGGCAGTTCGCTGCTGTGCTTGAACGATGATCCGCGGGCGACGATCGAGCGCGTCGCCGAGCAGCTGCCCGACACGGAGCTCGTCGTCGACGCGATCCTCGCGACTTCGGGCGAGTGGTTGCTCGCGAGCCCCGGCGGTCCGCTGGGCCTGGTGCTCATCGGCGGCGCGAAGAATCCCGCGCTGCTGCGGCGCCTGGTGAAGCGCGCGCCGGAGCTCACCCGAGCGCTCCAGGCGATGTGGCCGGGGACAGGCGTGCGTACCGAGCCCTTCGACACCAACGACGGCACCGACGAGGTCGCGATCGCGGAGTTCGAGCTCACCGACGCCCAGCGCGCGCAGCTCGAGGAGTTCGAGGTGCAGCCCCGCGCGATGGTCCTCGCGTCCGATCGCTGGCTCGTCGCGACCCTCGGCCTCGGCGACTCGGCGGTGCACGGGCTGTTCAGACAGCCGCTCGCGCCCGTGCCCCCGGAGCTGCTCGGCGCGCTGCCGGCTCCGATGGCCGCGTCGCTCGGTGGCGGGCGATCGTCGTTCGCGCTGCACCTCGAGTTCGACGGCCTGCACGCGCCCGACGTGCGCATGAACCTCGTCGAGGCCGTGGGCAGCGCCATGCTCCTGCACGATCGCGAGCGCTCCGCGGCCCTATTGTCGCTGATGTCGGCTGTCTCGACGGTGTCGGTGTGGTCGCACGTGGAAGAGGACGGGACCAGCGGCACGCTCCACCTCGCGGTGCGTGCCTTCGGCGACGCGAAGACGGCCGAGGGACAGGCCGCCTACACGGCGCGACTCGACGTCGAGGAGACCGGCTCGGCGGCGCAGACCTACGGTTTTCTGCGCGGGCAGTACCGCGACTCGGACCGCGCCCATGCCTACGTCGCGCGCGCGGGCATCGGCGGCATCTCGACGGCGTATCCCGCGGTCGCGAACCTGCTGATGGTCGATGCGTTCTTCCGCGCCGCTCGGGGGTCGAAGCGGCCCGCGCTCGGCACGAGTCGTTGGCTCGATCCGAGCCGCTGGCTGCCGTGATTTCTCCAGCCCCCACGCCGCGGCTTCCCCGGGCGGCTGCTACCATCCACCCGTGGGCATCTTGCAGCGGTTCACCGAGCGTCCCGTTCACGTGGGCACGGCCACGACGCTGTGGCAGACCGAGACCGCGCTCTTCCACGCCTGCGCGCTCGCACGTCCGCCCGTCGCGGTGCAGTGGATCGCCACGTCCGCGTGCGACCTGCACTGCCCGCACTGCTACTCGGCGGCGGGCCGGCGCGCGCCCGACGAGCTGACGACCGAGGAGGCGCGCACGGGGATCATCGACGAGCTCGCGCGGCTCGGCACGCCCACGCTCGTGTTCGCTGGCGGCGAGATGTCGCTGCGCCGCGACATGCCCGAGCTCATCGACCATGCGATCGGCAAGGGCCTGCCCTACGCGATCCACACCCACGGCGCGCACGTCGAGCGGCTGCGCGAGGTGTTCGCCCGGCACCCACCCAGTCTCGCCGCGATCAGTCTCGACGGCGACGAAGTGGCGCACGATCGCTTCCGCGGGCGCGCCGGGAGCTACGCCGCGGCCTTGCGAGCGATCCGCATGCTCCGGGAGCTGGGCTGTCCGGAGATCGTCGTCGGCACGACCGTCACCCGTGACAACGCGGATCACCTCGCCGCGCTGTATCCGATCGTCGTCGAGTCCGGCGCCCACACCTGGGGTCTGCACCTGTTCGCGCCCGAGGGTCGCGGTGCCGAGCACCTGGCGCTGCTGCCGACCGCGCCGCAGCTCCGCCGGGTCGTCGAGCTCGCGCGGCGGCGCCGGACGACGTTCCACGTCGAGCTGTGCAACGAGTGGGGCAGCGCCGGCGCCGACGACGTCTACCTGCGCGATCAACCCTTCGCCTGCGGCGCGGGTCGGATCTCGTTCGTCATCGCGAGCAACGGCGACGTGATGCCGTGCACCACGACCGACCCGCGCGAGCGCGAGGGCAACATCCGCGAGCGGCGGCTCGGCGACATCTGGGCGCAGGGCTTCGGTCGGTTCCGCCGGCCCGGCGACGATCCGACCCTCGATCCGCGCGAGTGCTGGCTGCAGACGCGCAACGGCGTCGAGATCCGCCGTGACGCGTTCGCAGTCGCGTTCGCGTTCGGTGCGAGCGCGAACGCTCCGCCGCTGCCGCTCGCGCGACTCACCCGACGCATCGCGACGCGCATGCGCCCTGCGTCCGACGGTCGTGGTCGTGTCGCGTCGCCAGGCGCCGCGAGTGCGGTGCGGCTCGCAGCGCTCGCGCTCGCGTTCCTCGACGGCTGCGTCCGCACCGCGAAGCAGCAGCCGATCCAGGAGGAGCACGCCGTCGACCGCGGCGAGCCCCCGCCGGCCGCCGACACGGCGCTCGCGGGCTTCGTGGACGAGTTCCCGGCGCCTCTGCTTGCGTCGACGGAGCGCCATTGGTTGCTCGAACTCGATTCGGGGTGGCGTTCGCTGCTCGATCGGCTGCGCGAGGCCGATGCCGGCGACGCCACCTGGCACGCCGTCGCCGACGCAGCGACGACGCTGTCCGAGCCGAACACCGATCTGGGCGAGGTCATCGCCGCCTACGCACGCGCGCGAATCGGCGGCGCGCCCGAGACGTTCGCGGAGCTCACCGGCCTGCTCGACGCGGCAGAAGCGGTCCCCGGCTACAGCACCCCCTTCGCCGCGTTCGTCTGGCGACGCGCGCGGGGGCTGCCGAGCGACGCGGCACCCCACGCGCGCGCCCTGCTGTACGCGCGGCTCCACCTGCACCTGCGTGTGGCCGACGCGCTCGTGCAGGGTCAGGCCGCGACGGCGCCGGTCGAGTACACCGCGTGGCGCTCCAAGGCCGCGCCGCCCTCGGGCTGGACGCCGTCCGCGACCGTCCCCATGGAGCTCGCGGCCAAGGCGAAGGCCGCGTTCGATGCCCGCGCCCCGATTCCCTGGGATCGCGTCGCGGCGCGCCTCGTGGTCACCGGCGACACCGCGGACACCACGCTCGTGCGCGACGCTCGACGCCAACGCCATCGCGCCGGCGCCGTCATCGACCTGCGCAGGCTCGACATGCTGCACATCGAGGCGACGACGACACTCGTCGGCGTCGACGGCCTCGAGATCGTCGTCGCGGCGGGCGAGGTGGTCACCCTCGACAGGCTCGCCACCTGGCTCGCACCCGCCATGCGGCGCGAACTCGAAGCGCTCGTCGAGCGCGCCGCGAGCGATCCCACTGCCGAGGCCCGCGTCGAGGCGAGCCTGCCGTGGGTGCACGGCATCCTGCGAGAGGTCGCGAAGCAGTCGAGACACCCGACGGCGGGCAAGGCGACGCTGTGGCTGGTCGCGTTCGACGAGTGACGGCACGCCGAACGCACGTGTTCGACTCGTGCCGCACGCCTCGCGACCGGCAAGACTACTGGCACTCGACCCCGAGCAGCTCGAACTCGACCGTGACCTCGTCGGGTTGTTCGACTGCAAGCTTCAAGATGTAGTCGCCTGGTTCTTCGATGTCGAACCATCGCGCCGGCTGGACGCCGATGCCGGTCGGGATGATGATCCTCTCTCGAAACGATTCGCAGCCCCCCGCGCACTGCTTGAGTTCGAGGTAGCCCTTGATGGGCTCCTCCACGAACCGGATGTAGATCCCGTACCGTCCCGGAGCCGGAATGTTCACGACACGGTATGTCCAGATTTCGTCGTCGCGGACGCCGATGACATCCGGGGATCCGCACACGAGATCGATGCGATGCGAGGCCGGCTCGCCTCCATCGCACCACGCGAGCGTGGCGGCGCCGAAGCAGGCTGCGCTCGGTTCGCGAAAGGTGGTGTGCGGGCACCGGTCGAGGGACTCGAACCCGGTGACCGCGGCGCTGAAGGGAACGCCGGACGCGTCCGCGAACGCGGCCGCAAAGTCGTTCGTGGAGCTCCACCGTCCCAGTCGAGCCTCGAGTTCGAGGACCACATCTCGGCCAAAACTCGTGTCGAGGTACGCGATGAAGCTGCCTGCGACGCCGTAGTACTCGCCTGGGAGGCGAGCGTGCTCGACGGCCGCGAGCGCCTCCTCGAGCGGGAAAGCGTTGTCGAAGGTGGAATCGCCATCGCCATCGAGGTACTCCGCGAGTCCCTCGTCGAGCAAGGGTTGGGTGAACCCGTTCGGACGAAGCACCGCGTGGGCGAGTTCGTGCTCATGCACGGCAAAGCCGCTGAGGACTCCTTGATCGGTTGAAAGCCCCACGACGCCGCTCTCCCAATCGGGGACCTCGTCACGCGCGAGGAAGGAGTAACGGACCTTCTCGGCGAGTGGGGGGCGGTCGAGGATCTCGACAAGACCCGCCACGTAGCCATCGAGGTACGCTGGCGTTCCGGCACAATAGTCCCCGGCTTGGTCGGAGACCCCGAACGCGAGATGCTCGCCCTCCCACACCACCGGCGGGAGGTCGACTTCGCCATCCCGCGGCTGACACGCCGACAGCGCCCAGGCCAGACCCAGCCCGACAAGCGCGGGTTCGCGCCGTCGACGATGCCGCGCTACTGCCACCGCGATGCCCCGAGGAAGAAGTCGTACACGTTTCCCCGCGCGTCGGTGTACCTCAGCTGGATCGGGTCGATGTCCCATGACCCCGCGAGATGCCCCGGACGAAAGCGGATCGGTGTGTAGTTCGTCACGCCAACGAGCGCGGAGTTCCCGAGGGCGCGGCCCGAAATCGCGAAGACCGCGGAGTCGGGGGCAATCTCATATCCCCGACTGCCGAGGTTGTTCGCGGGCTCCTCACCCACGAGCTCGGCACGAAATGCGTCGACATCGACACCGCCGACGCTCGTCGGAGCGTCGCCGCGGGCGAGAAGATAGCTCAGCCGCTTGGCCCCGGCTGGCCCGACGATCGCGAGCCGCGAGCAGTCCCCGGAGCAGCCGGTTCGCGTCGACGCGAGGAGTGCGGTCTCGATCAGCGTGCGTCCTCGAACTTCGACTTGGCCGTGAAAGAGCGTCGTGAAATCGTCGGGTCCGAGGCCAAGGGGCACCTCGCTCAGCACGACGTGATCGTTGTCTTCCGACGAACGGCACTCGTCGCCGGGATACTCCGGGTCGCTCGTCCACGGGAACACGTCGAATGACTCCGCGTTCGTGACCGTGATCTTGACGTCGTCCAGAAGGCCCGGCGGGTCGAACGACCACCAGGCACCGATCGCGAGATCCGGGAAGTGCGGGTCGTTGTTGTTGGCGGCGTCGCACGCGGGCTTCGTCCCCGTGATCCCGGTGTTCACCGCGAAGGCGTCGAAGCAGTCTTGCTGGTGCGTCGCGATGTAGTCGGCGGCCTTGTTGGCAGCCTCTTCCCCAGCGGGCCCGAGGTCGTCGCCGTACTCTTCGAGTCGCGTTGCGAGGCTCTTGCACCCCTGCGCGAGCGCGTCCACCACGCAAGCCTGGATATGTGGTTCTTCGCAGGGCCAATCGACGCCGATCGGCGGGCAGCACGCCATCACCTTGGGCTCTGCGTAGGTGTCGCCTTCGGTCGAAGGCCCGTAGTCGACGATGATCGACTCGGACCCGCCGTTGAACTCGATCGTCGCCTCCAGGCGCCCACTGCACTGGTAGCGGTAGCCGAACAGGTTGTTTGCCTCCGCGTCAGCATCCACGAACAGGCACCGTCCTTCGACCAAAGACGGCTCCCCGCCAGTCACGTCAGCGCCGTCAGCGCCGTCAGCGTGGAGTCTTCGCCTCCGCTCCCTGTCCCTGCCGCACCGCCCGCGCTCACGGTGACTTGAACGTCAGGCATCCCGGGAGAGGCTGGATCCGTGCACGCCGGTGCAAGAACGAGGACGAGAGGAACCAGTGAGATCGTGCGTGAGCTGTGCATGCCCGGTCGAGGGTCCACCCGCACGTGGCCAGTGGCAAGGACAATGGGCCCGCGCTGGGCGTGGACCTCCCGTGGAAGCGCACGCGGCAACGGTGGAGGGGTCCAGCGCGTGATCGAAAGATCAATGCCCTGCACCTGTCTTGCCCCTTCACCCCTTCGGCCGGTGCTCCGGGTGCTCGTTGAACCACACCTGCAGCGACTCCTGCGTGATCTCCACGACCAGGTCCTTCGCCCCGACCACGCACTGACACCCGAGTCGGCTGTACGGCCGCACGTCGAAGCCCATGTCGAGGCGGTCCTCTTCCATCTCGGTCATCTCGGGCAGACTCGCCAGGCCCTCGCGCACGTAGACGTGGCACGACGAGCAGGCACAGACGCCGCCGCAGGCGCTGCCCATACGCACGTCATGCTCCTCGGCGATCGCGAGCAGGTTGTCGGCGCCGGGTTCGGCTTCGACCTCGCGGCGCTCGCCGCCGGGCTCGATGAAGGTGATCTTGGGCATGGCTCTCAGCTTCGCTCAGCTCGGTTCGATCGCGCTGGGGTTGTGGCCGCCGCGGCGGGCGTCGAGGGCTTCGTCCTTGTCGAGCGCGGACTCGATCGCCTCGACGCTACGCCCGGACATGCCGGCGCGCAGCGCCTGCTCCATGCGCCGCCGCGCGAACGGCTCGCTCCGGGCCTCGAGGCCCTCGCGCAGGGCGGTGACCGACTTGCTGTCCGTCGGACCTCCGGGTCCGAGCGCGAGGTCGGCACGCGCGAGACAGTCCAGGATCGCGGTGCGCTCGTCGCCCAGCAGCAGCCCCGGCACGTCGCCAGCCTCGGCGAGCGCGACCCGCACCGCGAGCGCGACCCGCCCGAGCTCGACCCGCGCCTCGGCGAGGTTGCGCGCCTCGAAGTCTGCGTCGGCGCAGTCCAGGCTCTCGAGCACCAGCGCGTCGACGTCGGCCTCGGCGAGCCCGTAGGTCGGCTTGACCTCGACGGTCTGCTTCACGCCGGTCATGAGCTCGCGCGCGGTTACCGTGAGCAGCGCGTCCGCGTCGAGCTGGAACGTGATCTCGACCCGCGCCATCGACGGTGGCAGCCGCGGGATCCCGCGCAGCTCGAAGCGCGCGAGCGAGCGACAGTTGGCGACCATCTCGCGCTCGCCCTGGACCACGTGTACCACCATCCCGGTCTGCTGCTCGCTGTAGTTGGTGAACACCTGCCGCGCCGCGATCGGGATCGTCGCGTTGCGCGGGATGATCGTCTCGACGATGCCGCCCATCGTCTCGAGGCCGAGGGACAGCGGCACAACGTCGAGCAGGGTGACGCCGGGCCGCGCGCTGCCCGACAGCACGTCGGCCTGGATCGCCGCGCCATAGGCCACGACGCGGTCGGGATCGATGTCGTGCAGCGGCTCGCGGCGGAAAACCTGGGCGACCAGGCGCCGCACCAAGGGCACGCGCGTGGATCCACCGACCAGGACCACCCCGTCGAGCGCACGGGCCTCGATGCCGGCGTCGGCCAGCGCCCGGCGACAGGGGGCCAGCGTGCGCCGGGCGATCGGCTCGATGATCGTCTCCAGCGTCACGCGGTCGAGCCGATGGGCGACGAGCCCCGAGCGCGGCAGATCGACGTCGGTGACCTCGACATCCGACAGCGCCTCCTTGGCCGCCCGCGCCGCGTGCATCGCCTCGGCGTGCTGCCAGGCGTCGGGCTCGCCCACGCCCGCGATGCCCAGCAGGTGCGCCGCGATCGCGCGGTCGAAGTCGTCGCCGCCCAGCGCCGAGTCGCCGCCGGTGGCGAGCACCTGGAACACGCCGTCGTGCAGCCGCAGCACGCTGATATCGAAGGTGCCGCCGCCCAGATCGAACACCGCGAAGCTGCCGCGCTCGTTCTTGTCGAGACCGTAAGCAAGCGCCGCCGCGGTGGGCTCGGCGAGCAGCCGGTAGACCTCGAGGCCGGCGATGCGGCCTGCGTCCTTGGTGGCCTGGCGCTGGGCGTCGTCGAAGTACGCAGGCACCGTGATGACCACGCCGCCGACCGGCCCACCGAGCTCGGCCTCGGCGCGGGCCCGCAGCACCGCGAGGATCTCGGCCGAGACCTCCATCGGCGTGACTCGCCGTCCACCGACGTCGAGACGCAGCACGTCTTCGCCCTCGAGCCGATAGGGGTGCTCGAAGTCGACGTCGGCGCGGGCGCGGCCCATGAACCGCTTGATGCTGGAGACCACACGGTCCGGCGCCTCGATCTGCCGGGCACGCGCGGCGGTGCCGACCACCGGCTGGGCCGGATCGCCGTAGTCCACGACCGACGGCACGAGCGCGCTGCCGTCGATGTCGAGCACGCGCGGCGCCTCGCCGTTGGGCGCCACCGCGACCAGGCTGTGGGTCGTGCCCAGGTCGATCCCGATCCCGCGGCCGACCGCCCGCGGCCGCGACGGCGCGGCCATCGGCTCCTCGATCTGGAACAGCCCACCTTGGGTGAACACCTCGTCGTCGTCTTCTTCGGGCATCACACCTCGCCGTCGATCTCGTCGACGAGCCGCTGCAGGTAGCGGCGCTCCACCAGGGCGACGGCGGCGTCGCGGATCTCCCCTGCGCGCAGGGCCGCGACCGCACGATCGAGGGCCGCCTCCTGCTCGCGCTCCACGACGTCGCGGAGCGCGTCCATCGCGGCAGGTCCCTTGGCGCGGCCCTCGGCCAGCGCCTCGCGCCGGTCGATCATCTCCATCAAGAACGCCTGCGGCATCGTGGGCGCCCCGGAGGCCCCATCCGACGAATCGAGATCCATGCCGCCCAGACGACACAGGTACTCGGCCCGCCGCACTGGATCACGGAGCACGCGGTAGCCCTCGTTGATGGCGCCGCTGGTCTCGACCGCCGCTCGGCGCTCGGCCACGGTGCCGCCAGCCACCCGATCGGGGTGGTGGCGCTGTGCGAGCTCCAAGTAGTTGCGCTCGAGCTGCCCCAGATCGAGGTCGTACGAGGGCGCGAGCCCGAGCCCGTCGAAGTGGTTCGCTGCGGCCATCGTCAGAACGTGACCGACTCGCCGCAGCCACACTCGTTGGACACGTTGGGGTTCTCGAAGCGGAAGCCGTGGCCGCGGATGCCGGTCTCGAAGTCGATGCGGGTGTCCTTCACCAATCGCATCGACTTGGGGTCGACATACACGCGCACGCCATTCGCCTCGACCACCGTGTCGCTCGTGCGCGGCGCGCCGTCCTCGTACTGGAACATGTACGAGTAGCCGGTGCAGCCGCCACCGCGGATCCCGAAGCGGATCGCGGCGCCCGGCGTGCCGCGCTTGACCAGCTGGTCGCGCATCACCTTGGCGGCGCGCCCGGTCACGATCACCGTGGGCTTCGCCTCGGTGTCGGCGGCGATCGGCGGCGCCGGGGGCGGTCCCGCCTGGGGTCCCGATGCGGGTGCAGTGTCGGTCATCGGATTCACGACGGCTGGGCCTGGTGCTTCGCCTGCCAGTCACGGATCGCGGCCTTGATCGCGTCCTCGGCGAGCACCGAGCAGTGGATCTTGACCGGCGGCAACGAGAGCTCCTCGGCGATCTGTCCGTTGTTGATCTCGAGCGCCTGCTCGACCCGCATGCCGCGGACCCACTCGGTCACCAAGCTGGAGCTGGCGATCGCTGAGCCGCACCCGTAGGTCTTGAAGCGCGCGTCGGTGATGACGCCGTCCTCCACCCGGATCTGCAGCTTCATCACGTCGCCGCAGGCGGGAGCGCCGACGATGCCGGTGCCGACGTCCTCGTCGTCCTTGTTCAGGCTGCCGACGTTACGGGGATTCTCGTAGTGTTCGATGACCTTGTCGCTGTACGCCATGGGGTGCTCCGTGCGGGGTTCAGTGGGCGGCCCACTGGATCGAGTTGAGGTCGATGCCGTCTTGCACCATCTCCCACAGGGGAGACATCTCGCGCAGACGGGTGACGTTACGGTGGAGGGAGTCGGCCACGTGGTCGACCTCCTCGCGGGTGGTGAAGCGGCCGATGGTCATGCGCAGGCTCGAGTGCGCGAGCTCGTCGTTGAGGCCCATCGCCTTGAGCACGTAGCTGGGCTCGAGGCTCGCCGAGGTGCAGGCCGAGCCCGACGACAGCGCGATCTCCTTGAGCGCCATCAACAGCGACTCGCCCTCGATGTAGGCGAAGCTGATGTTGAGGTGACCGGGCAGCAGGTGCTCGTAGGCGCCGTTGACGAACACATGCTCGTTCTCGGCCATGATGCGATCGTGGAGATGATTGCGCAGCGCGCCGATTCGCTCGGCCTCGGCAGGCATGGACTCGCGGGCGACCCGCACGGCCTCGCCGAAGCCGGCGATCGACGGCACGTTGAGCGTGCCCGATCGGTTGCCGCGCTCGTGCCCGCCACCGTGGATCTGCGGCGCCAGCCGGACCCGGGGCTTGCGCCGCCGAACATACAGCGCGCCCGCGCCCTTGGGCCCGTAGATCTTGTGCGCCGTCATGCTGACCAGATCGATGCTCATCGCGTCGACGTCGATCGGCACCTTGCCAAACGCCTGGGTGGCGTCGGTGTGGAACAGCACCTGGCGATCGCGGCACGCCCGGCCGATCTCGGCGATCGGCTGGATGACGCCGGTCTCGTTGTTGGCGAACATGATCGAGACCAGGGCCGTCTGCGGCGTGATCGCCTCGGCGACCTGCTCGGCGGTGAGCAGCCCTCGGGTGTCGACCGGCAGATAGGTGACGTCGGCGCCGTGGCGCTCGAGGTACTTGCAGGTGTCGAGCACCGCCTTGTGCTCGGTGACGGCAGTGATGACGTGGGGGCGCGCCGTGGCGTCGCCCGAGATCACGTACTCGACCACGCCCTTGATCGCGAGGTTGTTGGACTCGGTGGCGCCGCTGGTCCAGGTGATCTCCTTGGGATCGGCCGCCAGCGTGGTGGCGATCTCGTCGCGGGCGTTGTCGACGGCCTGCTCGGCCGACCAGCCGAAACTGTGGGTGCGGCTGGCGGCGTTGCCGTACATCTGGGTGAAAAATGGCAGCATCGCATCGACCACGCGGGGGTCGACGGGGCACGTGGCGGCGTAGTCGAGGTAGATCGGCGTCTTGACGGTCATGTTGCCCCCGGGGCGTCGGAACGGCCGCGCAGCCGGATGGGCGCGGTCGAGAGGTGCACGCCGGCCACCAGGCTCGGCGTCGGATCTTCGGCGTGGACCGAGCCACAGTCGGCGCAGTCGCCGACCCCATGGTCATCCGGGCAGCCGCGGCATCCTTCCAGGTAGGCGAGGCTCTCGCCGAGATCGCGCTCGAGCTGCCATAGCCGCTCGATCTGCGCCCGCGTGGCTGCGAGCCGCCCGCGGAACATCTCGCGCAGGCTCAGCATCGCGTCCGGTCCGCTCGCCGCCGACTCCACGGTGTCGATGAGCCCTTGGATCTGCGGCAGCGTGAACCCCATGTCCTGCAGCTTGGCAATCCAGTAGACCCGGGCGACCTGGTCGGCACCGTACAGCCGGAAGCCGCCGGTCGAGCGGGCGGCCTTGAGCAGGCCCAGCTCCTCGTATAAGCGCAGCGCGCGGAGCGACTTGCCGGTCTTGCGGGCAAGCTCTCCGATCTTGAGCGGTGCGTCGGCCTTGGGCTGGGAGTTCATCTGCGAACCTTGACCTTACGTGAGGGTAAGGGTTCGCGGCTGAGTCTGGACCGGCCCCCCGGGGCTGTCAACCCGGCCGGAGCCAAAATCTCACCTTACGTCAGGTCTAGATCGGACCCGACTCGAGACGGCGCCCGCGGCGCGAACGGTCACCGCGCGGTCGGCTTCGCGCGGCCGGGCTTGGGCTTCGAAGGATCCGGCGTCGGCTTGGGCACCGGCTTCGGCACAGGCTTCGGGTCCGGCTTCACCGGCTCGACGGGCTTGGGCACCGGCTTCGGCACGGGCTTGGGCACCGGCTTCGGCACGGGCTTCACCGGATCCGGCGTGACCGGCTCGGGCTTCACCGGATCCGGTGTGACCGGCTCGGGCTTCACCGGATCGGGCGCAACCGGATCGGGCTTCGTGGGCTCGACCGGCTTGGGCTCTTCCTTGGGCGTCGTCGGGGTCTTGGGCGTCGTCGGGGTGGTCGGCTGATGGATGGGCGCGACCGGCTTGTCCGGGATCTCGAGCGCCGGCGGCGGGGCGTCCGGCGTCACGCCGAGATCAGCGGCCAGCGTCGGGTTCGCCTGGCCGTTGAGCATCGTGTAGGCGACCGCGCCGCCCACGGCGACCGCACCGATGGCGCTGCCGACGAGCGAGCCCGGGCCGCGATCGCCGGCCCGCGAGTGGTAGGCGAAGGCCATCGGCGAGCCGGCGTAGGTGGACGCGAGCGCAGCGAACTCGATCGCCGGATCGCCACCGGCGGCGACCTTGCGGGCGGCCTCGAGGGCGGCCTTGCCCTCGTCCGTGGCGCGGTTGCCGATGCCCTGCACCGCGACGTGCACGACCGGCACGCCGCCGGGTTGTGCGATCCACATGGTCGCGCTCGACACCGGGGCGAAGAAGCCGAGCGCCGCGTTGATCTGCGCCGGCTTCACTTCGGTCGACGTCTTGAACGCGGCGTCGACGAGCCGGCGCATCGGCGCCCCCTGAACCGCGTCGAGCGGGACGTGCATCGCCATGCTGACCTCGTTGCGGCCGAGGGCCTCACCGAGTTGGTGCGGCAGCGAGGCGAGCTCTTCGTCGGTGGCGGTGCCGGTGTTGCTCCCGAGCAGCTGGCCCACGGTCGCGGCGTCGGGGCCGATCGCGAAGGTGAGGCGGCCCTCGTGGGCGAACATCCACATGTCCGCGCCGATGCCCGCGTAGGCCTTCACGATGTCGAGCTCCTTCATGCCGCCCATGGCGACGTGCAGGGCATCGACCGTGGCGCCCGCGCCTTGGATCTGGGTCTTCTCCCACGCGACGGTGGAGCCCTGGATGTCCGGCAGCGTGGTCGGCAGCGCGGACTTCTCGGCGAGCACCTTGTCGAACAGCGCCGGGACGCCTGTGATGTCGCCGACGCCAGCCTGGGCGAACAGGCCGCCGGGCGCGACCGAGCCGGCGACGACGAACTCGCCGGTCAGGCTGCCGAGGGTCTGGGTCAGCTCGGGCGGCACGCCGGCGCCGAGCTTCGAGCTCAGCCCCGCATTCATCAGCGCCGGGTTGACCCGCATCCAGACGAAGCCCGCACCGGGCTGGACATGATCGAGCGTGCGCGCCTCGCCGGGCTGCAGCAGGGTCTTCATCTGCGCCATCTCGGGCGTGTCGGGCAGCGCGGCCGCGAGGTGCACGAGACCGGGCAACGTCGCGACGGTGGCGGTGACGGGCTGGCCGTCGCTGGTGACCTTCACGAGAAGATTGGCTTCCTCCAGATCGACGCCCGGCAGACGATCCACGAACAGCTTGCGGGTGACCTCGATGTCGGTCGACGGCTTGTAAGCGTCGACGGTGGCCTGGTCGTCGCCGCAGACGTTCCAGCCGGTGCTGCCCTCGAGCGCCTTGCACTTGTCGCTTCCGCCGGCGTCGCTGCCGAGCGCCTTGGCGAGATCGACGATCGCGGTGGGCTTGTCGGCGGCGAACACGACGAGGCGCTTGCCGCTCGCGAGTTTGATCATCGCGCCCCCTTCGTTGGGACGCAGGCCCGACGCCGCGATCGCCGTGACGATCTCGGCCATCTTCACCTTGGCGCCGTCGAACTCGGTCTTGGCCTGGCCGATCTCCGAGGGCAGGCCGGTGGGATCGGCCCCCAGCGCCGCGAGCGGCCCCTCGACGAACTTCGCCCCCTCTTCGGCGTACTCGGCGAGCACCGACGCGTCGCGGACGAGCACGAACTCGGCCTGCTGATCGGGCACGAGCGACAGCAGATGATCGAGGCCTGTGAGCATCGCCGGCACGGGGATCGCCTCGGGCACCGGCACCGCGACGGGGGTCGGCTCGGCACCTTCGGCCTTGGGATCCTCGCCCTTGGCATCGGCTCCGTCGGCGGCCTTGTCGTCTTTGGCTGCGACCGGCTCATCCTTCTTGCCGGTGAGTTCCTCCAGCTTGGCGCAGCTGGGTACGGCCGCCGAGGTGAAGAAGAGCAACGAGAGCGGAACCGCGATACCGCGTCGCCTGGTGGGGAGCATGCCGCGCAGCATACAGGGGGGCATGCGGTGGCGGTAGGGTCGCCACACCGACGATGACCGAATTTCCACGGTGGCTCCACGACCTGCCAGCTCGGCTCGTGCACCACCCGTGTGCATTCTCCACACCTTCGGGCAACCCACGCGATGATGGTCAAGTTCCCGGGCCCGCGGTAGCTTCGGCGCCGGAGCACACCCATGGGTTTCTCGGAGAAGATGCGCGACAGCCTCGGGGGCGAAGGGGCGAAGATCGAGGTCGTGCCGCCGAGCGATGCGGTGGCGCCCGGTGACACCGCCAGATTCGCCGTGGTGATCGTCGGCGGCAGCAAAGCCGCGGCCGTCGATGCGCTGACGCTGCGCCTGGTGCAGGCGGTGCGCCATTGGGTCGATGCAAGTGGCAACACCCACGACGAGGACAGCGTCGATGGCGAAGCGCGCTTGGCCATGACCGCCGGCTGGACACGTACGACCTGCGCGGAATGGCAGATGCCCCTCACGGTGACCGTCGAGCCCGGCATGCGGCACACCATCGAAGTCGAGCTCGCGGTGCCACCGGATGCCGTCGCCACGTCCGCCGCGTGTACCCACGCGCTCTCGGTGCAGGCCGACATCAAGGGTCAGATCGACCCGACCGGTCAGGCCCGCGTACAGCTCGCCTGACGGAATCCCTGATCGCGACCACGACGCGGCGCACCCGCCCGCCCCGTCCGCGGCGGCTCAGCCCGCTCGCTCGGCGTCGGCACGCACGAACGTCCAGTCGCCCGCGCCCGACGTCGTGCCGTCGCCACGTCCGAACGATCCGGTGAGCGCGTTGCCGTCGCGGTTGACGAGCAGCCACCCCTCGCCGCGATCGCCGCGACCGTCCTGCCAGGTGAAGTGCACCAGGTTCGACACGGCCGCGCCACCGTCCGGTCCGGGGGCCTCGAGCTGCTCCATGTTGAGCACGTAGCGGCGGCCCTCCCCGCCCTCGAACATCCCGCGATAGTGATTACCGGCGAGATCGTCGACCCGCAGGGTGCCTCTCGTCCCGGCGACCTCGCCACGCCACTCGCCGTGGACCTCGACCGGCGGCTCGAACACCTCGGCGGCCGGGAACTCGGGCGCGCGCTCCTTGTCGCACGCGACAGCGAGCGTCGAAGCGAGCACGAGGCACGCGAGGCTGCGCCGCGCATCGACCATCTTGGGCCGCCGCGCATCGACCGTCTCGGGCCGCCGCGCATCGACCATCTCGAGCCGCCGCGCATCGACCATCTCGGGCCGCCGCGCATCGACCATCTCGGGGAACCCGTCGAGCATTGGCGGGGATGTATGCTAGCAGGAACGCCGCGACGCGCCGTCCGGCCCCCCGGCGCCCGGCGCTGCGACGCTCGCGGGGCGGGTGAGCTGACACCCGCCGCGATGGCGCACGGCGCGGGCGGACGATCACTCGGCGAGGTGACCGAGCTTGGCGATCTTGGTCGCGAGATAGTGCGCGTTGTGGGCGTTGGCGCCGACGTGCAGCCCTACGCGCTCCACGACTTCGATGCCCCGCTCCGCCAGCCCCGCGACCTTGCGCGGGTTGTTGGTCAGCAGGCGAACGCGCCGCACGCCGAGGCGGTGGAGGATCTGCACGCCGATGCCGTAGTCGCGGAGGTCCGCGGCGAAGTCGAGACGCAAGTTGGCCTCGACCGTGTCGAGTTCGCCGTCCTGCAGCGCATAGGCGCGGATCTTGTTGAGCAGCCCGATGCCGCGGCCCTCTTGCCGGAGGTACACGAGCACGCCGTGTCCGGCCGCGGCGATCGCCGCCATTGCGGCGTCGCGCTGGGCACCGCAGTCGCAGCGCAACGAGTGCAGCGCGTCGCCGGTGAGGCACTCGGAGTGCACGCGCACGAGCACCGGCGCGCCGTCGTCGACCGTGCCCATCGTGAGGGCGACGTGCTCGGCCCCCGTGAGGCCGTCCTCGAAGCCGTGGAGCAAGAACTCGCCGTGGGCGGTGGGGAGCTTGGCGGTCGCGACGTGCGAGACGAACGCATCCGTGGCCAGGCGATGGGCGATGAGATCCGCGATGGTGCCCACGACGAAGCCGTGCTGCTCCGCGAACTCGAGCAGGGCGGGCAAGCGCATCATCGTGCCGTCGTCGTGCATCAGCTCGCTGACCGCGGCGACGGGCTGGAACCCGGCGAGGCGTGCGAGATCGACCGCCGCCTCGGTGTGGCCGGCCCGTCGCAGCACGCCGCCGTCTCGCGCACGTAGGGGGAAGACGTGCCCCGGGCGCACGAGGTCCCGGGCAGCGGCGCCAGGCCGGACGGTGGTCTGGATGGTCAGCGCCCGATCCTTGGCGGAGATCCCGGTGTCGATTCCGTGCGCCGCCTCGATCGACACGGTGTATGCAGTGCCGCGCTTGGCAGTGTTGTGCTCGACCATCGGCGGCAGCTCGAGGTGGTCGGCCACCGCGTTCGGCATCGCCAGACAGATCACGCCGCCGGTGTATCGGATCGTGAGCGCAATGTTTTGTGCGGTCGCGATCTCGGCGGGGATGATGATGTCGCCCTCGTTCTCGCGGTGCTCGTCATCCACGACGATGACGGGGCGACCGGCGCGGAGCTCGGCGATGATCGTAGAGGTGGGGGCGATGCCAGCGGCCAGGGTCGACTCCTCGGCGCCCGAAGCATGGCCGGTTTGCCCCGCCTGTCAAACCGGCACGGGCCCCTCGCGCCGGCGCCGGGGCTCGACTACAATCCGCGCCCAGATGGCGTCTGGGCGAGCCGAGCGAGCGTTCCTCTCGATCCTCTGTGGGGTCGCAGTCGTCACCGCATCGCCGCGCATCGCTGCTGCATCCGCGCCGGCGGGCGCACCGATCGCGACCGAGACGCCCGCCGGGCCCGCGTCGACGCGGGTGTTCAGCGGCGCCACCGAGGTGCCGACTCAGACGTCATCGGTGGGCGCCGACGCGGGCACGGTCGCGCGCGATCCCAAGACGCAGCCCACGACGCAGCCCACGACGCAGCCCACGACGCAGGAAGAGACCAGCGCGCCTGCCGAGCCCGAGGTCCCGACACCTGCACCCGTGGGCGACGACACCACCGCTGACGACGTCCCCGAGCGACTGACGCCCATGCAGGCGGTGGGCTGGTGGACGCTCTTCGGTGGCGTCGCGGTCGGCACGCTCGCGGGCGTGATGGCGGGGCTCGCCGAGCGACAAGAAGACCGGGCACTGCGCCTGTCGGTCCGCTTCGACCTCGCGACCGGCGCCCAGACCCGCTACGAGGACGTGGAAGGCGAGTACGAGTCGGCGCTGCGCCGCGGCCGGGCCCAGGCCAACGCCGGCATCGGCCTCGCGGTCGTCGGACTCGCCGCGGTGGTCGCCGGCGTCGCGGTGCTCGGGGTCGCCAGCGCTCGCGCGCGCAGGGACAGAGCGCCACGCAGCAACGCGCGGCTGCACTGGCGCGGCTCGGGGATGCAGGTGAAGTTCTGATGCGACGCATGCACCTCGGATTCCAACGGGTCGGGTATGCGTTGCTCGGGCTGGCGGGCGGGATCGTCGTCGGCTGCTTCGATGCGCCGGCGGCCGACGTGATGTTCAGCTGCGATCCCGCGACCGCGCCGGCGTGCCCCGATGGCTACAGCTGCGAGGCCGATGGCTGCTGTCACCGCGACGGCACGGATGTCGCTGCGAACCTCGGCGCGTGCAAGCTCGGGGGTGATACCCAGCCGGGCACGGGCACGGGCACGGGCACGGGCACGGGCACGGGCACGGGCACGGGCACGGGCACGGGCACGGGCACGGGCACCACTGCTGTCGACAGCTCCGACAGCTCCAGCTCCGACAGCGGCGGCACCACGTCGATCTGAGGGAGCGCGAGCGCGAGGCGGCCGCAGCGCGCGCGGGCCTCTCGGTAGCGGCCTTGAACGGCAGGCCCGTGTGCGCTAAGAAGTGCGGCCTTCCCGAAGGCCGAGTACATCGTGGGCCTCAAGGACATCTTCTCGACCACCGGCCGTGCGAAGTCGCGTCTCGACAAGCACGTGAAGCTGATCACCAACCCGTATACGCAGTCGGCCGATCGCTACCACGCGATGCAGCAGCTGCTGGACGACGGCTCCGACGAGGCGCTCGTGGGCTTGATGCGGCGCTTCACCGTCATCGCCACCAAGAGCATCGAGGACGAAGAAGAGAAGGGCTGGGCGTACCGCGAGCTGGCGGGACTCGGGCCCAAGGTCCTGCCTGCGCTGCGCCAGTTCTGCCTCGAGTCCGACAACGTCGCCTGGGCCATGCGCATCCTCGAGGACGTCGCAAATGGCCCGCAAGAGTGGGAGATCATCGAAGGCATGCTCGAGCGTCACCCGCCCGAGTACGCCCGCGATCCCAAGACCAAGCTGCAGGTCCTCACCCACCTCGCCGAGATCGACGATCCGCGCGTCGCCGACATCCTGATCCGCTACGTCGACGATCCCGACGAGGGCGTGCGGTACTTCTGCGTCGAGCAGCTCGTCGACATCGCGGACGAACGCGCCAAGGCCCCGCTGCTCGCGCGGCTGGGCAACCCCGACGAGGACTCGGTCCGCCTGCGCACGCGCATCCTCGATGGTCTCGCGACGCTCGACTGGGAAGTCTCCGACGCGCAGGACGTGGTGGTGAAGAACCTCGGCAACGAGCACCTCCTGCAAAAGGGCAAGATCGTCCGCCGCTGACGCGCGCGCCGCGTCCGGCCGCGGCCGTTGCCTGGCGGGGTCCCGTGGTGCACGCTGCCGCTCGCGATGCCCCGCCGCGACGACCTCAAGCGCATCTTGGTGCTCGGCTCGGGCCCCATCGTCATCGGCCAGGCGTGCGAGTTCGACTACTCGGGAACGCAGGCGGTCAAGGCCCTGGTGGAGGACGGCTACGAGGTCGCCCTGCTCAACTCCAACCCGGCCACCATCATGACCGACCCGGAGATCGCGGCGCACACCTTCGTGGCGCCGCTGGTCCCCGAGGTGCTCGAGCAGATCCTCGCGAGCCTCGACATCGACGCCATCTTGCCCACCGTCGGCGGGCAGACGGCCCTCAACTTGGCGATCGCGGCCTCCAGGCAGGGCATCCTCGCCAAGTACGGCGTCGAGCTGCTCGGCGCCGCGGTCGACGTCATCGCCCGCGCCGAGGATCGCGAGCAGTTCAAGCAGGCGATGCTCGAGATCGGGCTCGATGTCCCGCGATCGCACTACTGCAGGTCGGCCGCCGACGCGTTCGCCGCCATGGACGATCTCGGCTTCCCCATCATCATCCGCCCCAGCTTCACCATGGGCGGGTCGGGGGCCGCGGTCGCGTACAACCGCGAGGAGTTCGAAGGCCGGGTCAAGTTCGCGCTGGGCGAGAGCCCCGACGGCGAGGTCCTGCTCGAGGAATCGGTGCTCGGCTGGAAGGAGTACGAGCTCGAGGTGATGCGCGATGGTGCCGACAACTTCGTCGTCATCTGCTCGATCGAGAACTTCGATCCGATGGGCGTGCACACCGGCGACAGCATTACCGTCGCGCCGGCGCAGACCCTGACCGACAAGGAGTACCAGCGCATGCGCGACCACGCCGGCATGATCGTACGCAAGATCGGCGTGACCACCGGCGGCTGCAACATCCAGTTCGCCATCAACCCCCAGACCGGCCGCGAGATCGTGATCGAGATGAACCCGCGCGTGTCGCGATCGTCGGCGCTGGCGTCGAAGGCGACCGGCTTCCCGATCGCCAAGTTCGCCGCCAAGCTGGCCGTCGGCTACACGCTCGACGAGCTCGACAACGACATCACCAAGGCGACGCCGGCCAGCTTCGAGCCGTCGATCGACTACGTCGTCACCAAGATCCCACGGTTCGCGTTCGAGAAGTTCGCCGGCACCGACGACACGCTGTCGATCCAGATGAAGTCGGTCGGCGAGGTCATGGCGATCGGCCGCACCTTCCGCGAGTCGCTGGGCAAGGCGATCTGCTCGATGGAGGACGGCACCTACGGCTTCGATCTCGAGCCTGCGTGCAGCGACGAGGAACTGGTGGCGATGCTGGGCCGGCCGCAGCCCAAGCGGCTGTGGCACATCGGCGCCGCGTTCCGCCGCGGCATCCCCCTCGAGACCATCGCCGAGCGCACCAACATCGATCCGTGGTTCCTGCACCACATCCGCCTGGTCATCGAGTGCGAGGCGACGATGGAGCGCGGCACGGTGCCGGGTCCCGCCGCGCTGCGCCTCGCCAAGCGCAACGGCCTGTCCGACCGGCGCATCGCCCAGCTCATCGGGGTCTCCGAGGAGGCGGTGCGCACCCGCCGGCTGCAGAGCAAGGTCAGGCCGGTCTACAAGCGCATCGACACCTGCGCCGCCGAGTTCGACTCGAAGACACCATACATGTACTCGAGCTACGAAGACGAGGACGAGGCCCAGGTGTCCGGCCGCCGCAAGGTCGTGATCCTCGGCGGTGGTCCCAATCGCATCGGTCAAGGCATCGAGTTCGACTACTGCTGCGTCCACGCCTGCTTCGCGCTGCGCGAGGCCGGCTACGAAACGATCATGATCAACTGCAACCCCGAGACGGTGTCGACCGACTACGACACCTCGGATCGGTTGTACTTCGAGCCGCTCACCCGCGAGCACGTGCTCGAGGTGCTCGACGCCGAGGCCCGCTCGGGCACCATCGTGGGGGTGCTGGTGCAGTTCGGCGGGCAGACGCCGCTCAAGCTCGCGAAGTCGATCGAGGCCGCGGGCTACCGGCTGCTCGGCACGCCGGCCGAGGCCATCGATCTCGCCGAGGATCGCGAGCGCTTCGGCCAGCTCCTGCGCCGCCTCGGCGTCGCCTGCCCCCGTTGGGGTGTCGCGCGGTCCGCCGACGAGGCGTTCATGGTCGCCCACCAGATCGGCTACCCCGTGCTGGTGCGCCCCAGCTACGTGCTCGGTGGCCGCGCGATGGAGATCGTCGGATCCGACGTACAGCTCGATCACTACATGCGCAACGCGGTGCGGGCCTCGCCCGACCACCCGGTGCTCATCGACGAATTCCTGCGCGACGCCACCGAGTTCGACGTCGACGCGGTGGGCGACGGCACCGAGATCGTGGTCGCCGGCATCATGGAACACATCGAGGAGGCCGGCGTGCACTCGGGCGACTCGTGCTGCTCGCTGCCGCCGGTCAACGTCTCGCGCGACACCCTCGACGTCATCCGCCAGGTCACGCGCATGCTCGGCCGTGAGCTCGGCGTCATCGGGCTGATGAACGTGCAGTTCGCCCTGCGCGGCCGCCGGCTCTACGTGCTCGAGGTGAACCCCAGGGGCTCGCGCACGGTGCCGTTCGTGTGCAAGGCCACCGGCATCCCGTTCGCGAAGATCGCCGCCCGCGTCGCCGCCGGCGAGACCCTCGCCGAGCTCGGCGCCCACGAGTTCGTGCCCGCCCACGTCTCGGTCAAGATCCCGGTGTTCCCGTTCCGCAAGTTCGCCGAGGTCGACACCCTGCTCGGCCCCGAGATGCGCAGCACCGGCGAGGTCATGGGCATCGGCCCCGACTTCGGCAGCGCGTTCGCAGCGGCGATGGTCGCCGAGGGCACGCGGCTACCGACGGCCGGCCGCGTGTTCATCAGCGTCGCCGACCAGGACAAGGACGACGTCGTCGCGGCGGCGCGCAAGTACGTCGAGCAGGGCCTACAGATCGTCGCGACCCGCGGCACCGGGGCCCACCTGAGGGCGGCGGGCATCACCTGCACCACGATGAACAAGGCCACCGAGGGCCGGCCCCACATCGTCGACGCCATGCTCAACGGCGAGATCGCGATGGTCGTCAACACCTCGGACACCGCCGAGAACCGCGCCGCGAGCTTCACCACCCGCCGCACCGCGCTGCTGCTGCGGCTGCCGTACTTCACGACCGTCTCCGGCGCGCTCGCGGCTGGCGAGGCGATCGCACACCTCGGCGGCATTGCCCGCGACGGCAGCGCGGCGCGGCGGGCCCCGCTGTCGCTGCAGGAGCTCCACCGGCGCCCCGGCTACTCGCCGGAGACCGCGCCCGCCAGCCGCGCCGGCTACCGCTGATCACGCGAGCCCGCAGCGAGGGCGCTGCCACCCCCGCCCACGTGCGGCGCCGAACCCTGCTATCGTCGTCGACCCATGTCCGAGGACACGTTCCCCATGACGCCCGACGGTCTCGACCGCTTGCGCGCCGAACTCAAGCGGATCAGGGAGGTCGAGCGCCCGGACAACGTGCGTGAGATCGAGGTGGCCCGCGAGCACGGCGATCTGCGCGAGAACGCCGAGTACCACGCCGCCAAGGAGCGACAGGGCACCCTCGAGGGTCGCCTGCGCTACCTCGAGTACCGGATCGCCCACGCCGAGGTACTCGACCCCGGCGCCATGCCGATGAAGACCGATCGCATCGCGTTCGGCGCCACGGTGACCGTGCTCGACGTCGACAGCGACGAGCAGACCGTCTACGCCATCGTCGGCGAAGACGAAGCCGACGCCGACCACGGTCGTCTGTCGATCCGCTCCCCGATCGTGCGCGCCCTCATCGGCAAGGTCGAAGGCGACTCGGTGACGCTGCACCTGCCCAAGGGCGCCCGCGAGCTCGAGGTCGTGCGGGTCGAGTACAAGCCGCTGTCATGATGCGCCGCATCGCCATCGTGCTCGGCGCCGCGCTGGGCTTCTTCGTCGCGTGCCGCCCCGGCGAGGGCGACTATTGCCTGTGCCCCGACGAGTGTCGCCGCGGGCTGGTGTGCGCCCAGGCGGGCACGATCATCAACGCGTGCATCAGTCCCTCCGGCAACGACGAGCCCGGCCGGTGCATCGAGCAAGACGGCGTGCCCACCGACATGGACGATGTGTTCGACGACACCGCCGCGCCCGACTACCACGACGTCGGCGGCAAGCGGGACTTCGAGCCGGAATTGCCGTCGGACGACTCGACCGGGACAACGGCGGCGTCCTCGGGATCGGACAGCTCGACCACGGGCAGCACCGGCACGGATTCCACCGGCGCCACCGGGTCGACGTCGGGCGGGACCAGCACCGGCGGTAGCACCTCCGACGGCAGCGCCGCGCCGTGATCGTCGCCGACCACTGGTTGTGGCGACTGGGCGCCACCCAGTGGGCCGCGGCTGCACGCGCGGAGCTCGACGCCGCGCACCGACACGTCGCGCAACGACGCACCGCGATCGCGCACTGTCGCCGCGCCGCGGGGATGGCGATGAACGCAATGCTGGTCGCGTGGTCGGAGCACCCCGACGCGCCGGGTGCTGCCGCGCTCGAGATCCGCTGGGGCCGCTCGTATGTCGAGCACCTCGCGCGCCTCGCCGCGGGCGATCGCGGGCCGCTCGGCGTCGAAGCGGTGGCCCTGGCCGCGGCCATCCTCGCACCTGCGATGTCGGCACCGCCGCTGGTCACGCTCGGCGCCCGCGCCCATGCCGACGTGACCACGCTGCTCGAGATCACCACACGCTTCGTCGGCCAATGCGTGGCCACCCTCGTCGAGCCGAGCGCCGTGTAAGCGCGTGGCCACCGGCGCGTTTGCCCGTTCGCCGGTCGCGAGGGCAGCCGCCCGCGGTGGCCGGTCAACCACCGCCGCGCTAGCCTACCCGCCCATGGCCTCGTCTCGCACCGCTCTCATCCCGTTGCTGCTCGCGGTCGCCTGCCAGCGCCTCGACATCGAATCGGACGACGAGGGACCATCGCCGAGCGGCGGCTCGCTCGGCACCACCGACGACGATCTCACCCTCACGCTGGATCCAGGCGAGTCCGGCGACTCCGAGGACGAGACCGGCGCGCCGACGACGTTCGAGTGCGATCCGATCGCCCAGACCGGATGCAACCCCAACGAGAAGTGCTCCGCCGTCGCCCAATCGGGCGCCATCGCGTACGTCTGCGTCCTCGACGACGAGAGCCTCGATCCGTTCGCCCCATGCCAGCCCTCGCCTTCGGGCGCCGACGGCTGCCCCGCGGGCTACGCGTGCATTGCCGACCCGAGTGAAGCCGCGCTGTGCGTACCGCTGTGCCTGGACTCGGGCGACTGCGACGGCGGCGTCTGCCTGCTCGATCTGGTCGAGCAGATCCCGTACTGCGCCGACGAGTGCAGCCCCTTCGAGGGTGGCTGTGCCGCGCCGCTGCAGTGCCGACGCGGGAGCGATGGATTCGCCTGCGCCTTCGCGCAGACCAACGACGTCGGCGGTCAGGACGAGCCGTGCGCGATCGATCAGGATGCCGGCTGCGGCCAGGGTTTCGTGTGCCTCCCGGGTGCCCTGGTGCCGCAGTGCGGGGCGGCGAACTGCTGCACCGTGGTGTGCGACCTGCTGCTGGGCGGCTGCGACGAGCCCTCGACCTGTGTGCCGCTGTTCGAGTCGCCCTCGCCCGGTGTCGAGGACATCGGCGCGTGCCTGGTGCCGAGCTGAGGCCGCGCGCTACGGCAGCGGCAGCTCGATCGCGGAGCAGCCCTTGGCGTCCGCGGGACGCACCGTGGCGCCGCGGCGCAGGGCCATCCGCCCCTCGCGAACGGCGAGCTCTGGCGGGACCTGGAGGTGTCCCAGGCTCGGCACCCGCGCGCGCGCGAAGAGGCCGAGCTCGTCACCGCAGCGCATCGCGGTGAGGCCGTGGGAGGGCCCGAGCGCGGTGTCGTCCTCGACGACCGGCGCACCGGCGCCGGCCCACAGATCCACGAACACCAGCGTGTCCCCGGCGACGACGCCGAGCATCGCAGCCGTGGGGATCTCGCTCTGCGCACCCGGCTCGGTGACCACCAGCATCGGCCCCAGCTCGGTGGTCACGCCCTCGTAGCGGCAGGTCGCGCTCACGCAGGTCGGCTCCGGCCCTGTCGCCACCAACGGCCGCGTCATCGACCGATCCTCGAGCCGCAAGATGCCCCCGGCGAGCGTCACGGAGATCGGGCAGCGCTCGGGGCCGATCCACTCGGCGAGCAGCTCGCCCGGCGGCGCCGCACGACACTCGGGTGGCGGTGGCGGCGGGGGCTCGTCGACGGGCACCACCGGGTCGCTGGGCACAGGTGGTTTGTCGCAGCCCACCACCGGCGAGGCGAGCACCCACCACGCGAGCGCGCGTCGGCGCAGGTGCACGCCCGGTGCCCTAGTCGTTGCGGGATGCACGGAGGTCGATCGCGGCGCCCTGACCGGTGATCGCGTCGAGAGACGAGGCGTCGGCGCTCCAGATCTCGTTGCCGGCGCCGTCGTAGCCCTTGGCGCTGGCGAAGCGCACGACCGGATTGGGGCAGCCGGCGGTTTCGGCGGTCGGCACGGGTCCGAACTGCAACGTGCGACCGATGAGGGCGCCGCCGATGCCATAGGTGATGGTGAGCTGCTGGACGACGTCGAGTTGCTGCCGCAGTTCGGCGACGGTGCAGTCGGCGAGGCCACCGGGGCCGGACTCGCACAGGCGATCGGCCCAGCCCTCGCCGCCTTGTTCCTCGGTGCCGAAGATCAACTCGCCCTCGCGACCTTCTTGGCGGAGATCCGGGTTCGCCGTGTAGAAGTCCCGCAGACACTCGCGGTACGTCATGGTGATGGTGGCGGTCGCGGTGCCGACGTAGGGGTCGCCGTCCTGGTTGGCGCTCACGCGCATCTCCAACTTCACCACGCCGTGGGTCAAGATCTCGTCGTCCTTGGGGCAACCGAGCAGCGGAAGCAGGGCGACCAGGAACACCGGGGCGAGACCAAGACGGGTCAGACTCATCGTCTCGGGAGTCTCGCAGAAGCGCGCGCGGGGCTCCAGCTTCCTGCGCTCCGCCGATTCCCGAGGGGCCCTGGGTGCGCAGGTCCGATCGCGCCAGCTGCACGGGTTGCAAGGGCACGCTTGGTGACCAGCCACGGGCTGTGATGGGGATCACAGCTCGGATGCTGCCGACTCGGTCAGCACGTTGGGACCATGGTAGCGTCCGCCGTCGCGGATGCCGCGTACGCCCTCCGAACCCATGCTGCACGCCGTTCCACCCGCAAAGCCCACGCCGACCGCATCCCGGGGCGGACGCATCGCGCACCGCGACACCGCCGTCGAGCGGGCCCTCGTGCAGCTCGATGGAGCGCTCGCGCCCTGGCGTGAGCGGGTGCGCACCGCCGCGGCCGACGGGGCCAGCCTGCGCCGCCCCGAGTCGCGGTGGCTGGTGGAGATCCCCGACGTGGGCCCGACCTGCGAGGTGCTGCTGGCCGATCGCCTGCTCTTCGATCTCCAGCCCGGCGAGCGCGAGGCGATGCTCGCCTGGGTCCGCGCATCGCAGGACGACTCGGGCGCGTGGCTCGACGTCCATGCGCGCCCCGATCTCTCGCTGACCGCCCTCGCCTACTGGGCCCTCGCTCAGGCCGGTGACCACCGCGGCAGCGAGCCGATGCTCAAGGCCGTGCGCGTCGTGCATGCGCTCGGCGGCGCGCAACGGGCCAACTTCGAGGTCCGTCTGTGGCTGGCGATGGCCGGGCTCATCGAGTGGACGTGGCTGCCCGCGATCCCGAGCGAGCTGTTCTTGCTGCCGCCGCAGGTCCCGATGTCGCCGGCGAGGTTCTCGCCGTGGGCCCGCGGCGTGCTGACGCCGTACCTGCTCATCGCCCGCGCGCCGGCGAGGCTGCACCTGGCCGACGTCTCGGAGCTACTGCTGCGGCGCCAGGGCGAGACGCTCGTCGCCCCGCGCCTGACCCGCCCGGGACTCGCCGGCGACTTGCTGCAGGCGTTCGATCGCGGCGTGAAGCTGTCGCGCAAGCTGCCCCGTGGACCGCTGCCCCAGCTCGCGCAACGCCACGCGCTGCGCTGGCTCGACGCGCTGCAGCAGGATCACGGCGGCTGGTTCTCCACGCGCCCGACGCTGCTGTCGCTCATCGCCCTGCGGGTGATGGGCGCGCGGACCGACGACCCACGGATCCGTCGCGGCCTCGACTACCTGCGCCGCGCCCGGGGTCGGGTGCCGTCGCCCGGGACCGACGCGATCCACGTCGCGCAGGGATCGGGCGCGCAGCCCCTCGCGATCACGGCGCCGCTGCTGGCAACCGGCCTCGAGGATCGGGACATCGCGCCGCTGCTGCGGGCCCAGCTCCAAGATCCCGGCCCCTGGCAATCGCGGGCCGACGCGCCTGCGGGTGGCTGGCCGACCGAACCCGGCGCCCGCTCGCACCTCGATCTGGATGCGACGCTCGGCGCCCTCGGTGCCCTGTCGACGCTGCCCCCCGAACACCCCGCTGCCGCCCCGGCGTGGGCGGCGTCGCGGCGCGCGACCGCGGTGATGCTGGCGATGCAGGAGGGCTCGGGTGCGTTCGCCCGGTTCGAGCGCGGCGAGGCCGACGTCTTCTTGCAGCGGCTGCCGTGGACCGACGCCGATCTGCTCGCGTACGGGCGCCCCGACGACGCGGTACACGTGCGACTCACCGCGGCGGTGCTGCAGCGGCTCGCCGCCACCGGTCTGCGCACCGAGGACGATCGCGTGCAGCGGGGCATCGACTTCCTCGCACGCACCGTCGGCTGTGGCAGCGACGACGTGCCGCTGCCCACCGCGTGCGCCGTGGCCGGTGCCGCGGGCGCGCTGCTGCCCGAGGATCACCCGCTGCGCCGCGGCCTCGAGCGTCGCATCCGCGCCCGCCAACGCGAGGACGGCAGCTTCGGCTCGCTGCACGACACCACGATCGCCTTGGGTGCCCTCGTCGATCTGGGCCACGCCTGCGTGCAGGCCCAGCGCGCCGCCCGTCATCTGCTCGGCGCCATCGACCGCGACGCCGAGGCCTTCGTCCGCGGCCGCGCCACCCACGACGGTGGCCCCGGGCTCTCGCCCGACACGCTCGATCCCACCTCCGCCGCGCGCCATGGTGCCGCGGCGCTCCGCCGATACGCCGCCCTCGCGGCCCAAGTCACGGACCTACGCTCGTGAAACCCATCCACGCTCACTACGACGTCGTCATTGTCGGCGCTGGCCTCGCCGGCTGCGCCACCGCCCGCGCCCTCGTGCAGGCCGACCCCCACGCCACCCGCCGCATCCTGCTGGTCGATCGCCACCCCGGCGTGCAACCCCGCTTCTCGGGCGAGTGGATCCACCCCCGCGGCGCCGCCGTGCTCGACGCGCTCGGCTTCTGCGAGCCGCTGCGCAAGGCCGGTGCGGTCGATGTCGACGGCTTCGCGGCGTTCGAGAACGCCGACGCCGCCTACGTCGATCTGGCCTATGCCGAGATCGAGGGCGAGCGTCCGCGCGGCCTGTCGGTGCACCACAAGGTGCTCGTGCGGACCATCCGGGGCGAGCTCGCGCGCGAGGGCCGGGTCGAGATGATCGAGGGTGTCGCCGCTGCCGAGCTGCGCCGGGACAACACCGGCCGCTTCTGCGGGATCATGCTCGAGGCCAGCGATGGCACCACGTTCGAGGTCGCCTGCGACCTCGTCATCGCCGCCGACGGCAAGGGCAGCACCGTCCGCAAGCTCGCCCAGATCCCCGATGCGCGCGAGACCATCGGCTTCACCGCCGGTGTCGAGGTACGAAACGCCACCTTGCCGGCGCCGAACTACGCCCACGTGATGCTCGGCGGCTGGGGCCCGGTGCTCGCCTATCCGATCCACCGCGAACCGGACGGAACCATCATCACGCGGATCTCCTTCGATCTGCCGCGCGAGCTCCCGGTCAAGGGCGAGGCGATCAAGCAGTACCTGTTGCGCGCCTTCGTGCCGTTCATCCCGTCGCCGCTGTCCGAGCAGGTCGCCGCGGCGATTCTCGCCCGCAAAGGGCCGCTCGAGATGGCGCCCACCGTCGAACTGCCCGCTCCGACCGCGGTCCTCCCCGGACTGGCGCTGGTCGGCGACGCCGCCGGCTGCTCCCACCCGATCACCGCGAGCGGCATGACCATGGGCCTGCGCGACGCCGAGACCCTCGGCGAGCAGGCGCGCCGCCGCGCTGATGCCCCGGCGGGCGAGCCGTGGCTGGACGACGAGGCGCTGCGCCGCTATCGGGTCGAGCACGATCGCTACGTGCCCACGCGCCAGGCGTTGGCGAGCGCGATCTACGAGGCGTTCCGCGGCGAGACCGAGGGCGCCCGCGCGATCCGGCGGGCGCTGTTCGACTATTGGCAGAGCGGCCCGACTGCGCGCCGGCGTTCGATGGCGCTGCTGTCCTGCGCCGAGCGGCGACCGTCCGTGTTCCTGTCGGAGTACCTGCGCACCGCCGGCCATGCGCTGAACGTCAGCCTCATCCCCAAGCACGCGGCGCACTATCCCGTCGCCGATCGCGTTCGCCACGCGCGGGGCGCCGCCAAACTGGCGCGCGACAAGCTCGGGCTGGTGGCCAACGTGGTGTGGGCGCAGCTCCGTCCGAGCTGGATGTCGTCGAGCCCGGCGCCCATGGCGAATCGCGGTCGCATCGCGGTGGGCTTCGGCCGCGCCGCCGGCCTCGCCCCGGTGACGCAGCACGTCGCGACGCTGGCACCCCCGGCTGGCGCAACCGCCGCTGACGTCGTCGCGGTTGCCCAGTAGTCATGCGCCCGCGCGCGGGTGCGGCCCCCCGGGCGCGCCGTACCCCTGCACGTCACGCACCGCCGCGGACAGGCCGCGCCTCGGCTCCGAATATTCGCGCCGCGCTGCGGCGCGGCCTGCTACGCTCCTACGACTGTGGGCGCACGCGTGCTCGTCGTCGACGACGACCCTTGGATTCTCCGGATGGTCAGCGCGACCCTGGAGAAGAGGAACTACGTGGTCGATACGGCGCGGGAGGGACGCCAGGCCCTCGAGCGCGCCCGTGCCGTTCGGCCCGACGTGATCATCTCCGACGTGATGATGCCGGTGATGGACGGTTGGACCTTCGTACAGCAACTTCGCACGATCCCCGAGCTCGCGACGGTGCCGGTGATCTTTCTGACCGCCCTCGGCAAGGACGAGGCACGTCTGCGGGATCTGGGTCTGTCGCCAGACGACTACCTCGCCAAGCCGTTTCGCTTCAGCGATCTCGAGCGCAAGGTGGCGTCGGCGCTCGCCAATCATCAAGGCGCGGGCAGCTACCAGACCGCGAGCGGTATCACGAATGCTGGCCGCGAGTTCACGCCGGCACCGCCCAGCCGCGGCGATGCGACGATCGATCCGATGACGGGAGTGCCGTACCCGTATCCGCCGCCACAGCAACCGCAGGGCTATCCGCAGCAGGGCTATCCGCCGCAGCAGGGCTATCCGCAGCAGCAGGGCTATCCGCCCTACCCGTACCCACCGCAGGGCCAGGGGCCATATCCCTACCCGCCGGGCTACCCGCCGCAGCAGGCCGGCCCCCACTACCCGCCGGCACCCGCACCCACGCCGGCGCCCGCGCCGACCCCTGGGCCCCCGATCGCAGCGCCGGTCCCCGTCGCGGTCCGTCCCGCCGTCCCCGAGACGCCCTCGCACGTCACCGCCACCGGCTCATTCCCTGCCCAGCGCCGCAACACGGCGATGAGCGGTCGCCTCGAACAGCTCGGGCTGTCGAGCCTCCTCGTCATGATGGAAATGGAGCGCAAGGGCGGTGTCATCACCCTCAAGGAGCTCGAGTCGGGCGCGGTCGGGCGCATCTTCCTCCGCGGCGGTCAGGTGGTCTCGTCGCGACTCGACTCGCGACTCGATCTCGACGGCCGTCAGTCGGTCTATGTGATGCTCACCTGGCGCGCCGGTGCGTTCTCGTTCAATGCGATGGAGGTCGACATGGAGGACACGGTCCGGTCGTCGACCACCCATCTGTTGATGGAGGGCGCACGCCTCATCGACGAAGCCAACCGCGACGCGGAGGGTTGAGTGGACGCCCCTGAAACTGCGGGCCGCCTGCGGGCGCCGACCTCGGGCGGCGACGACGAGCTGCTCGCCGATCCCCCCGCCGGCCCGCCGCCTGGTGGCATCGATGCCTACCGCGCCGGTTTCCCGCTGCGCATCGTGCTGGTGGCGCTCATCGGCCTCGCCCTGGTCGGCACGGTGTGGCTGGTGAAGCGCTCGATCGAAGTCGAAGACGCCGAGCGCGAGGCGCCGATGATGCCGAGCTACAGCGTGTCCGCGGACGTCGACGACGTCGAGCGGCCCCAGCAGCTCGTGTGGACCGATGGCATCGCGCGCCTTGGTCTTTCGCGCACGAAGCCGGGTGTGCAAGAGATCGTGCTGCCGGATCGACGCATCCGGCTCGCGCGCGGCCACGACGTCGCGCAAATCAAGGTCGAGGTTCGAGATGGGGTGACGGTGGGGGTGGCGGTGCTGGTGGGCGAGGTGGTCCAGCTTCCGTCGGCATCGCCACGATCGCCGCCAGATCCGCCGGCCACGGCGCCGTGAGCCGCATGCGCTGGCCATGGGCCGGGTGGTCGATCTCCAGCACATGGGCGTGCAGGGCTTGGCGGCCGAGGCCGAGCTCGGCCTCGAACTCGTCCATCAAGCGGCCGTGATCGTAGACCGCGAGGAATGCCGACTCGTCGATGCCGTAGAGCTTGTCGCCGAGCACCGGGTGACCGATGTGATCGAGGTGCACGCGGATCTGGTGCTGACGACCGGTGTGGGGACGGGCCTCGACCAGCGTGATCGGCGAACCGCGGAACGCGGCGTGGCGCAGCGGCGTGACCTCCGTCAGCGCGGTCATGCCGCCGTCCGCGAGTGCACGCGGGCCCATCTTGATGCGCACGCGCGAGCCCACCGCGGCACCGATCGGCACGTCGATTCGCACCGATCCGGCGAGTATGCCATGCACGATCGCGAGGTATTGCTTCGCGACCTGGCGGCGGCCGAAGGCGCGCTTGAGGATGCTCGCGCTGCCTCCGTGTCGGCCGAACGCGATGACGCCGGAGGTCTCGCGGTCGAGGCGATGCGCCATCTCCCAGCCGTGCCCCGGCCCGAAGACGTCGCGGAGCACCGCGGTCAGCGTGTGCTTGTGATAGCGCGCGCTGGGATGGACGGCGAGACCCGCCGGCTTGTCGAGCACCAGCAGCGCGCCGTCGTGGTGCAGCACCGACGCGGTGTGCGGGCTGGACGGCTCGACCGGGGCGGGCCGCGAGACGATCACGGTCTGGCCGGCGTGCACGCGGGACGCGGCGCGGAGCTGCTCGCCGGGGCGCTCGACACACCGCACCTGACCGCGGGCGATGATGGTCTGCACGCGCGTGCGCGACAGTCGGCGGATGCGCAGGGCCAAGAATCGGTCCAGGCGATGGCCGCTGGCGCCGGCGTCGACGACCAGCGGGATGTCGATCCAGCCCGCGTGGTCTCCGGCCGGGGGGCTGGGGTATACTGTCGCGGTCATGGAATCGAAGTCGAAAGAGCCAGTGGTGGCGACCGCCGGGGACGGCGAGCGTCGCAGCATGATGCCCGTCATCGCCGGAATCGGGGCCTTGTTCGCGGTGCTCCTGGCGATCGTGATGTGGCCGGGCGGCGAGGACGCCCCGCGCGCAGGCGAGGGCGCGAAGGCAGGCGCCGCCGGCGAGTTCGGCGACGGATCGGTCACCGCGTCTGGCGCCGCGTCTGGCCGCAAGGGCGGCGTCGCTCCGCGGAACTACGACGAGCCCTCGCAGAATCGCCGTGGCGGTAGGCTCAACCCCGGAGTCCACCTCGCCGAGGTCGGGATGGCGCCCGCGGGTTCCGGTGTGCCCGCGGACGACGCCCCGCCGACGTTCACGAGCACGGCGGAGGAGATCGCCTGGTACGAGGGTCGATTGCAGCGTGCGCGAAAAGAGCTCGAGGACCGCAAGAAATTCTCCGATCGGCTGCCGGCGGTCCGCGAACGCGCAGCCAATGGTCCCGACCCGCAGCGCCAGCTCGAGGTGTACGAGGGCCGCAAGAAGCTCGTCGACGCCAACTACGCCAGGGCCCAGGCCAAGGTCATCGAGCTCGAGCGCAAGCTGAAGGATCTGCGGGGTTGAGCAGCGCGCCGACGAACGCTGTGCCGGGCGATGCCACGGTGCTCGCCGTCGTGCCGCTCGACTTCGTGTGGGCGACTGCCGACCCATTCCTGTTCTGCGTGCACCACGTCGACGCCTATCCCGCCGGCAACGCGCAGATGGGGCCCGCGGTGTCACTCGCCGGCCGCAGCATCGGCCAGGACTTCGCGGGTATCGACGGCTGGCGCATGTATCACGGCGACGTGATCCCCGGCTTTCCCCAGCACCCGCACCGCGGCTTCGAGACCGTCACGATCGTGCGCCAGGGCGTCATCGATCATGCCGACTCCCTCGGTGCCACCGCCCGCTTCGGCGGCGGCGACGTGCAGTGGCTCACCGCCGGCCGCGGCATCGTCCACTCCGAGATGTTTCCGCTGCGCGACACGGGCGGCCCCAACCCGGTCGAGCTGTTCCAGATCTGGCTCAACCTGCCGGTCGCCGCAAAGATGGCGACGCCGCACTTCTCGATGCTGTGGCGCGAGGCGATCCCCGAGCTCAGGCATCGCGATGCCGCGGGCCGCAGCACGCGGCTGTCGATCGTCGCCGGCGCGTACGGCGATGCGCGAGCCCCAGCGCCGCCACCCGAGTCGTGGGCGAGCCACGCCCAGGCCGACCTCGCGATCTGGACGCTCACGATGGAGGCCGAAGCCCAGATCGTCCTGCCCGCCGCGTCGCCGGGCATCGGCCGCACGCTGTACGTGTTCGGCGGCGACGGTGTCACGCTGGGCGCGCATCCCATCGCACCTCGGCACGGCGCCCAGATCCGCAGTGACGTCGCCGTCACCGTCAGCGCGGGCGAGCAGCCCGCCTCGTTGCTCATGCTGCAGGGGCGGCCGATCGGCGAGCCCGTCGCCCAGCACGGTCCGTTCGTGATGAACACCCGCGCCGAGATCGAGCAAGCGTTCGCCGACTACCGCCGCACCCGCTTCGGCGGCTGGCCGTGGCCCAGCGACGGACCGGTGCACGACCGCGACGAGGGTCGCTTCGCCCGTCACGCCGATGGCCGCGTCGAGCGGCCCTGATCCGCCGATTCCGATCACAGCGTGATCGGCAGCCGTCGCGTGAAGTCGATCGCGACCGACGACGGCGAGGGCCGACCGCCGTGCACGCGGATCGTCGCGCCGACCGCATACAACTCGACGCCGTGGTCCACGGCCGACCGCAGCATGCGTCCATACGCGGGGTCGATCGCATCGGCCACGGTGAGGCGGGCGGCGTCGGTTCGCATCACCGCGAACACCACCGCAGCGCGCGCGCCGGCCTCGACGCAGCCGATGAGATCCTCGAGCTGCTTGCTGCCGCGGGCGGTCACCGCGTCGGGGAACGCGGCCACGCGCCCAGCTCCCCGCCCCGTCACCATCGTGGTCGCCTTGACCTCGACCCAGCGCGGCGGCGCGATCGGCCCCACGCCGACGTCCGAGCCCGGAGCTGCGCCCCGTGAGCCCCCGCCCGCCGGCGCGTCCGAGAGCGCCGCGCGCGTCGCGTCGGTCAGCACCAAATCGATGCGGCTGCGCCGGGACATGCCATAGGGCACCTCGGCGTGGGCCCACGTCGCGGGGCCGAGCTCTGGGAGCAAGCCGCCGCGCCAGGCGTCGCGCACCCCGGCGACCGCGATGGCGCTCTCCACGGCCACCCAGCTCCGTTCGGCGCGAACGAGCACCCACGTCCACGGCAGCGTCCGGGTGGCCGAGCCGCGGCCTTGCACGACGACACGGGCACCGGTCTCGAGACAGCCGAGCAGACGTCCGGTGTTGGGACAGTGGGCGACGATCGTCCGCCCATCGTCGAGCGCGATGTCGGCGAAGAAGCGCTTGCGCCGGCCGAGCAGGCGGCCGGACGCCAAGGGTGCAGACAGTCGCATGCAGCTGGCCCGGTCTCGGGCCCGTGATATCGTACGCGCGAGAAGTGGCGCACTCCACGATGCGATTGCTGATCCTCGTCGCGGCGCTGTGTCTTGGCCCTGCCACGGCCTGCATCGACGCTCCGCATGCCGACCGCGGCGCCGACGGGGCCAAGGCCGCGCCGACACGTGCGGCGGACCAGCCCCGCACGGCCACGGCCCCCGCCAACGGCTTCGGCGAGCAGATCGCGTGGCGCGGGCTCGACGAGGGCCTGGCCGAGGCCGCCAAGCTCGCGCGTCCGGTGATGCTCGTCGTGCACGCCAAATGGTGCAGCCAGTGCAAGGCGCTCAAGCCCAAGTTCGCCGAGCCCGAACTCCGCACGCTCAGCGAGAAATTCGTGATGGTCAACGTCGACCAGGACGAGGTGCCGCGCGCCCTCGAGTTCGCGCCCGACGGCACCTACGTGCCGCGCGTGCTGTTCATCGACCCCGAATCCGGGCGCGCCGATCCGGGGCTGTCGAACGAGAACCGCGGCCGCACCATCTATTACTACAGCCCCGTCGACGATCTGGTCGACACGATGAAGAAAGCACTCGAGCGACATGCCGGCTGACGCCACCCCCCCACGCACCGCGGCCCCGCGCACGCAATTCGCGGTCCGCAGGCGGCTGCTCGCACTCGCCCGCCTCGCACTGCCCGCCGCCGTGCTGAGCGCGGTGCTGGGCGGCATCACCTTCGCCGTCGGCTCGCAGGCCGCCGCGGTCGAGACCATGCCGGTCTCGGCGATCAAGCCCGGCATGAAGGGCCACGCGGTCACCGTGTTCTCGGGCACCGAGTCCGAGCGCTTCGAGATCGAGGTCGTCGACACCATCCGCAACTATCTGCCGAAGCAAGATGCCGTGCTGTTCAAGTCGAGCGATCCGCGGCTCCAGCACTCGGGGATCGTCGGCGGCATGAGCGGCAGCCCGATCTTCATCGAGGGCAAGCTCGTCGGCGCGCTGTCGTACGGCTGGCGCTTCAACAAGGACCCACTGGGCGCGCTCACGCCGATCTCTAACATGCTCGAGATCGGCGGCCTGCCCTACCGTCCCGACGTGCTGCCCCACCCCAAGGGCGCCGCCAAGGCGCGCGGCGGCGTGCAGGGCTGGTCGGACACCGTGCTCGGCCTGCGCCAAGATCCCCTGCCCCCGCGGCGACGACCGGCCGAACTCGATCCCGCCGAGGGCCTCACGCCCTTGTCGGTGCCGCTGTCGATCTCGGGGTTGTCTGGCAGCGCGACCCAGATGCTCGTCGAGGCCTTCGGCATGCAGCCGGTGCGCGGCGGCGGCAGCGGTGCGGCTGCGGCGGATGCCAGTGCTGCGCCGCGCAAGTGGAAGATGGGCGACTCGGTCTCGGTGGTGATGGTGCGCGGCGACAGCTCGGTCGCCGGCAATGGCACGGTCACGTGGGTCGGGCCCAAGGGCGATCGGCTGCTCGCGTTCGGCCACTCGATGTTCAACGACGGCCCGACCAACGTGCCGATCGCCGATGCGCGCGTGCACACCATCATCGCCAGCCTCGAGCGCTCGGTGAAGCTGTCGAGCCCGCTGCAGATCCAGGGCCTCATGTACCAAGATCGCCAGCCGGCGATCGCGCTGCGCACGGATCTGCGGGCCCCGATGATCCCAGTCAGCGCGACCATCAAGGGCCCCGATCCCGATCTGCCGCCGCGCACCTACGACAACGAGGTGGCGGTCGGCGTCAGCCTCACGCCCAACCTCGTCGCCGTCGTCCTCGCCGAGGGCGTCGACGAGGCCGCCCGCGACGCCACCGAGGTGGTCGTGCACGTGATCAGCGACGTGTCGATCACGACCAGCAGCGGCCCCCGCGACGTCCACCTCGACGAGGAGGTCTTCTTCCCCGAGGGCGTGGTCGGCCGCATGCTCGGCGGCAGCCGCAGCATCGCGCTTTTGTCCTCGGTCCTCGACAACCCCTTCGAGGTCGGGTCGATTCGGCGCGTACGCCACGAGATCACCCTCGAGTACGGCACGCCCCTCGACTCGATCCGCATGGTCCGGCTGCACGATGGTGAGGTGCGGGCCGGCGACATCGCCCAACTCGACGTGGTGCTCCGCGGCTACAAGGGCGAGGAGCGCATCGAGGTCCTGCCGCTGCGCATCCCCGACGATGCCGGCGGCGAGGACATCCAGATCGAGATCGCCGGCGGCGACTACGTCCGCCCCTATCGCCCGCTGCCGGGCGACCTCGACGATCTCGTGACCACGATCGCCCAGATCTATCCGTCGCGGGCGATCGTCGCGAGCATCTATCGCGAGCACGAGGGCCTCTCGACCAAGCACGGGTTGCTCAATCAGCTCCCCGACAGCGTACTCGAGACCCTCTCCGATCAGAGCTCGACCCAGGACGCGGTGCGCTTCAAGCAGCTCGCGCGACGCGTCATCCCCACCAAGCACATCATCGAAGGCATCCACACGCTGCGCGTGTCGGTGCAGCCGCGCAAGCGCACGAAATGACGACCATGCCCGTCCGAACCCACTCCATCCGCCGCACCTCACAGCACGCACTGGGCATGCTGGCGGCCATCGCACTGGCGGCACCGGGCACCGCCACCGCCGGCGGCACCCGCACCTGGACGGTCTCGAACCAGGTCGAGTTCGACAAGGGCGACGCCTCGGGGGCGGCGATCGAGTCCTCGGGCCGCGTCACCGTCGGGTTCTCCCCGGCGCGCGGCGAGGTCCCCGGCACCACCGCGTTCTCGTGCCTGTCGACGAAGTCCGGCACGCTGGTCGGGACCGCCGACGCGGCGACGATCCAGCGCGTGGTCCCGGGCAAGCGCGCCAAGGCCGGCAAGCTCGCGCGGACGCCCAAGGACACGGACAAGGACAAGGACAAGGACAAGGACACGGACAAGGACAAGGACAAGGACAAGGACAAGGACAAGGACAAGGACAAGGACGCCGCGGGCGACGACGACCTGCCGCGGCTGGTCATCGAGGAGCTCGCCAAGCTCGAGGGCGTCGTCGTCAGCGCGATGGTCGAGCTCGACGGCGGTGACATCGTCGCGGCCACCTTGCCCGGCGGCAAACTGGTGCGCATCAACCGAGCCGGCAAGGTCACGCCCTTCGCCACGCTGGACGTCGAGCAGATCTGGGCGCTGAAGGTGCACGGCGGCCGTCTCGTCGTGGCGACCGGGCCCAAGGGCGAGGTGTGGTCGCTGTCGCTCGCCGGCAAGGATCCCAAGGTGCTGCTCGATGTCGACGAGAAGGACGTGTTGTCGCTCGTCGCCGTCGGCAAGGAACTCGTCGTCGGCGTCGCGCCACAGGCCAAGCTGTATCGCATCACCGACAAGCCCCAAGGCGAGCTGCTGTTCGACTTCGCGGGCGACGAGGTGCGGGCCCTCGCCACCACCAAGACCGGCCTCGTCGCGGCGGTGAACACCTTCACCGATCGCAAGCTGTCGAGCCTCGATGCCCTGACCAAGAACCTCGAGCGCACGAGCCTCGTGGGCCAGGCGCCCGCTGGATCGCTCGACGGCGAGCGCACGGTGCAGGCATCGGGAAAGATCTATCACGTCGATCTCGGGCCCAAGCGCGACCTCGACCGCGCCCTCGAGGCCACGTGGGAGACGTGGCTCGAGCGCGACAAGCAGTACTTCGGCAGCGTGCTCGCCCTCGACGAGGTCGGCACCGTGTTGGTGTCGAGCAGCGACGACGCCAAGATCTATCGCGTCCGCGGCCCCCGCGACGTCGCGACTGTCGCCGACCTCGAGGAGCGACAGGCGACCGCGCTGTGCACGGGGCCCAAGGGCGAGGTGATCGCCGCCGCCGCCCACGGTGCCGCCGTGTACGAGCTCGGCGCGGCGCCAGCGAAGAAGGCGACGTACACCACCGACGTCCTCGACACCTCGCAGCCGGCGACCTTCGGCACCGTGCGGCTGCGCGGCGACGGACCGCTCAGCCTGCGCGCGCGCAGCGGACCCAGCGCTGAGCCGGACAAGCGCTGGAGCGAGTGGAAGTCCATCACGTTGTCGCGAGAGTCGACCGCGTGGCGGGGCAACCTCGCCGTGCTGCCGCAGCGTCGCTTCTTGCAGCTCGAGGTGGTGCTCGGTGCGCCCGGGGCCGAGCTCCGCGAGATCGAGGCGTTCTACGCCCCCGAGAACCTGTCACCGCTTCTCACCAAGGTCGAGATCGCGCGCCCCGACATCGACGAGAGCGAGACCGACTCCAAGGTCACGATCTCGTGGAAGGTCGATGCCCGCGACGACGACGACCTCGTCTACGACATCCGCGTGCGCCCCGAGGGCGCCGGCAACGACGCGTGGCTCGACCTCAACCCCGAAGGCGAGCTCGTCACCAAGCTCGAGCTCAAGTGGGACATCTCGACCGTGCCCGACGGCGTCTACGAGATCGAGGTCGTCGCCAGCGACGAACCCACCAACGGCACGGGCAAGGCCCGCACGGACGGCATCATCAGCCCGCCGTTCATGGTCGATCGCCAGCGACCGGCGATCTCCAAGCCGACCGTGACCGGCTCCCGCATCAAGGCCGTCGCCAGCGACGACTCGGGCCATGTGCGCGACGTCAGCTACTCGCTGAACGGCGGGCCCATGCGGGTGGTGAGCGCCGCCGACGGGCTGTACGACAGCGGCAGCGAGGCGTTCGAGGTCGTGCTGCCCGCCGACCTCGCGAAGGGCAGCCACCGCGTGGTGCTGCGGGCCCGCGATGGGTTCGGCAACACCGTCAACGTTGCGGTGCTCGTGAAGAAGTAGCGGCGGGGTTCGTCCCTGCCGCCGAAGCGGCAGGGACGCAGCGGCGGCGCTCTAGTCGATGCAGACGTAGAGGCCGAGATCGCCAGTGTTCTCGGGTTGGGCGTTGAGGCTGTTGATGGGCAGCCCAGTCCACTGGATCGACGGGTCGAAGGCGTCAGAGCCGTCGGCGTCGCCCTGCGTGACGTCGCAGTTGCGGCGCAGCACGAAATTGAGGGTGCTGAGCACCGGGTTACCGCCGGTCCACGCCGTCCCGGGGTCGACCCCGATCTGGCCGATGACGTCGTTCGTGGCGCCGTCGCAACGCAACTCGATGGCGTCGTCACCGTTGAACGTCAACGACTCGGCGAGCTGATCGCAGAACGCGAACGCCTCCAACACGTCGTCGCAGAGCACGTGCGCATCACCGCCCCCGACGATTCCCGTGAGCGGAATGCCACCGAGCGGGCTCGGCACGGCGCTGCCATTGACGTACGAGAGCACCGTACAGTCGGCGAGGTTCACCGGGTCGACCCCGGGGTTGTAGATCTCGAGGATCTTGTTGAAGGCTGTGCCCTCGTAGTACTCGCTGAAGTAGAGCGCCGCAGGGTCGCCCAGCGGCAGGCTCGTCATCTGCCCGGCGTCGGCGGGCGCGTAGCCATTCGACGAGCCCGCGCCGCCGCCGTCGCAGTACGTGTACGACAGGCCGCCGTCGCCGGTGAAGCGCACCGCGAAGTCGGACTCACCCGGATCGGGCACGGTCATCGTCGCCAAGTACTCGTCGTTGTTCGGCTCGTAGCCGGGCGAGAGCGCGCCGTACTCGTCGTTGGGCGCCCCGGTCTCCCAGACCCAGTCGACGCTCACCGCCGGATCGCTGCCATCGGGGCCGTGCCCCACCTGCATCAGCACGTTCGGCTCGGGATCGTTGGTCCCCGAGAGATCCGTCAAGCCGCCGATGAAGAGCCGACCGAACACGTCGACTGCCGTGCCCTCGAGCTCCGACACGGCCGTCGGAAACTGCAGGCGGCAGAAGTCGACGGTGAACACCGGCGGCAGACAGCTCGTGTTCGCCGAACCTGGGGTCCCGAGATCTCCGGAGCCAAAGGGGACCCCGGACTCGCACCAGTTGCCGCCGACGTCGTTCGACACGGAGTCGGTCGAGGTCGGCTCGAGCTGCATGCTCGCCCCGGTGGGATCGGGGAAGGTCGCGCCGTCGTCGTACGCCACCTCGTCGACCGTCACGCCGTCGCACACCACGCGCAGAGTGTCGGTGACGTTGTTCAGCGAGAAGCCCGACCACACGTAGTCGGGCGTGAACCCCGGATCGGCCGCGAACGCGAAGGTCAGATAGTCACCGGCGTCGATCGCCAGATCCGCTGCGATGACGAACGACTCGTCGACCGCGCCGCCCTCGACCACGCAGCCCTGGAGCTGGAAGCTCTCGACCAGGCTGGGGTTGTGGAGCTCGAAGTACTCACCCTCGTCGTCGGGCAGGGCATCCGGATTCTGCATGATCTCGGTGATCACCAGCTCCGTTGCGCCCGGCAGCGGGAAGTCGGTGCAGCCGCCCTCGTCGAGGCCGCACGCCGTGCAACCCAGGGTGCCGCCGGTGAACCCGAGACTCAGGCACGTGGCGTCGCCCAGGTTATCGCCGTCGCAGGACTCGCCGTCGTCGATGTCGCCGTTGCCGCAGAAGTTGCAACCGCTGGTGTCGATGCCGCACGCCCCGTCGCACGTCAGGGTGCCGCCGACGAAGCCGCCTGGCACCGTGGTGCAGTCGGCACCGAGCAGATCGTCGCCGTCGCACACCTCGGCGCCCTGGGCGACCCCGTCGCCGCACAGGGTGCAGTCGGAGGTGTCGAACTCGGTGCAGGCCGAAGCGCAGCTCAGGGTTCCAGCATCGAATTCGCCGACGATCCCACAGCTCGCGCCGCCCAGATCGTCGCCGTCGCACACCTCCTCGCTGCCGACGCTGCCGTCGCCACAGCAGTTGCTGTAGTCGAGCACGCAGTTGTTGGTGCAGCCCACGGTGCCGGTGCCGAAGTCGCCGCACTCGGCAGCCTTGGGTAGCGCGTCCCCGTCGCACTCCTCCTTGCCATTGATCTCGCCATCGCCGCACGAGAAGTTCACGCAAGCGGTGATGTCGAAGGTGCAGTCGTCGGCGCAGGCCAGGTCCCCGGCGTCGAAGTCCTGGCTGACGCAGGTCTCGTCGCCGAGCTCGGCGCCGTCGCAGTCCTCGCCGTCCTCGATGATCCCGTTGCCGCACTCGGTGGCCGCTGCGCACTCGGTGGTGTCGAATCCTCCGCAGTCGGGGGCGCACAGCAACGTACCGGCGCCGAAGCCCTCCGACTCGCAGGTGGCGTCGCCCAAGTCGGCACCGTCGCAGACCTCACCATCCTCGATCACTTCGTTGCCGCACTCGGCCACAGGGCCCGTGCTCGACGAGTCGGTGGTGGTCGGCCCGGCGCTGGTATCCGCGGTGGTCAGGGTGATCGTCGCGGCGTCCGACGAGCTGCTGTCGTCGGTGTCGGTGTCGGTGTCGGTGTCGGATGCGGTCGCGATCGCCCCATCGTCGTCGCCACAGGCGGGCAGGACGGCGAGCGCAGTCAACCAACGAAGGTGCACGTTCAGATTGCGTTGCATGGCAGGTCTCCGAGGCGCGCACGCGCCTGTATGCCGGGTAGGGTAGCAACAGCCCGCTGACCGATGGGACGGCCCGCCACCAAACGTCGACGGCTCCGCGCCGTGCCAGCGCACGAACGCGAACGGCCCCGTGACCAAGTCGCCACGGAGCCGTCGTCGCCACGCCACCTGTGTGAAGGGATGCTCGAAATCTTCGCTGCGTCAGTCTGGACGAGGGACCTCCTGTTCCTTCCTCCCGCCGGGCGAGAGCCCGTCGGGAACCGTCCTCCTCGTGACTCGCTGACGCTCGATCAGCGCGCCGATTTCGACGCCGCGCTCGTCGACTTCGCAGGCGCCTTCGGGGTCGCCTTCTTGGTCATCTTCTTCGCGGCGGCCTTGGGCGCCGCGCCGTCGCGCTTCGCGGCGCGCTGCAACGAGCCGAGCATGTCGACGATGCGGCCCAGCGAGAGCTTGCGCAGCCGGTCGGCGTACTCGTGATCCTTGGGCTGGCCCTTGAGCTCGAGGATCTTGGTGACGATCGCATCGCGACCGCCGAGCTCCTTGACGCGCTCGCCGACCGCGAGCAGGTGGAGCAGCTTGGCGTTGGAAACGTTGCGGAGCCGGCGACGGTGGGCGTCGCTCTCTTCTCCGTGCAGGGGCTCGACGAGACCGATGACGGCATCGATCAGCGTGGACTTCTCGCCGTGGCGCTCTTTGACAATCTGCTGGGGTGACTTGCTCATGTGAACCTCGGTCGTCGCCGCCATCGAGCCCGCGGGGGAACTCGCAGCTACGAGGAAATTCCGCGGCCGAAATGGACGCGGCCCGATCCTCGGGGAGGAGCGGGCCGCGAACATCGCCCCTCGGGGGGCGGCAGGCAAGGGGAATCCCGTGCCGGCTGCGTGCTTCGATCGGCGGGCGAGCTAGCCCCCCATCTGCTTCATCACGCCGTCTTGGATCTGCTTGGTCTCTTCCTTGTTCGCCTTGACCGACACGGTGACCGCGTTGCCGCTGGCGTCGATCTTCACGCTGTCGACCACCGTCTGCGGGATGCCCATGGTGCCGGCCATCGCCTTCATCTGGTCGAACTGGGCCTGCAGTTCGTCCTTCTTGGCGGTGGCAGCAGCGGCATCTGCGAAGCCCACCGACGCGGCAATCGCGACCCCGTCGGAGAGATCGACGCTACCGGCGGCGTCCTTGGCGCCGTCGGCAGGGCTGCCCTTGAGCATGTCGGCCGGGAGGGTTCCGGCGGCCCACATGGTCTTGCCGGTGTCAGCGCGGGCGATGACGTCCTTGAGCGCGCCGTCGAACACCGACTTCCCCTTGCCGTCGATCAGGTCCTTGACCCCGGCCGACCAGTCCTTCGAGGCGACGACGATCGAGCCCTCGTTGACGATGTAGCCGACGCTGCCGTCCTCCATCGTCAGCACTTTCTTGCCGTCCTTGTCCTCCACGGTCCACGGGTCCTTGCCCTGCTTCTCCTTGATCTTGCCGTGCATGCAAGTGAGGTTCTCCTCCTTGCCGATGCCGTCGGCGTTCACCACCGCCGCGAAGGCGCTCTTGGTGGGATCCATGCCGAAGGTGATGGTCTTCCACTTGTCGAGACCGATGTTGCACGCGGTCGCGGCGTCGAGCATCTCCTTGCCGTCGCCCTTCTCGATCATCTCTTTGTTGGTCGTGTAGCTCTCAGACTTGACGATCGCGGCGACATCGAGACCGCCGACGACGGTCGCGGTGTCGGGGATGAGCTTTGCCGAGTCCGCACCGCCGCCCTTGCAGGCAGCGACTCCAAGCAGGGCCATCGCGAGGGTGGAGGTGACGAACGTCCGCTTCATTGCGCACGGTTCTAGTCGAGGGGTGGGGTGGGCGCAACTGGAAAAGCGCGCGTGTGCTCGGGGTCCGACCGCGCATTTTGGCGCTTCTCGATGCGCCGCGCGGGTCCTGCATCCGCGTGCGTGAACGCGAGCGTGAACGCGAGCGTGAGGTCGCGTGTGCGATCGCCGTCCGCGGTGCGCTGGCCGGAGCATTGCGATCGCGCCTCGGCTGTCTGCCACAGCGAGCGGAACGCGGTCCCGCACTCGAAAACCGAACATCGCGCACGCCGCGGCCTCCTTGGCGGGCGGCCCGCCTGCTACCCTCTGCGGCCCATGCCCTGGAAGAGGTTCGACTTCAAGGGACAAGCCGTCTACGCACGCGTCTTGGCCTCCGGTAAACCCATCGTGCACCGCGGGCGCGTCGAGTTGCGCTACCGCCTGGGCACCGCCAAGTCCTACCGCGCCGGACCCGAGAACCTCCTCGACGTCGATGGCGAGATCGTCTCGGACGAGGAGATGGGCGGCAATGCCCGCGACACCACTGGAGCCAACCAGGTGCTCCGCGAGAGCCCGGCGACACCGCCCGGCGAGGACACGATCATCATCTATACAGACGGCGCCTGCGCGGGCAACCCGGGGCCGGCCGGCGTCGGCGTGGTGCTGCAGCGGCCCGACGAGGTCGTCGAGCACTCGGAGTTCATCGGCAGCGGCACCAACAACATCGCCGAGCTCACCGCCATCTTGCGCGGGCTACAGCAGCTCCGCGAAGAGGAGCGTGACCGGCTGATCCACCTCTACACCGACAGCGGGTGGAGCCTCGGCGTGCTCATCGGTGGCTGGAAGGCCAAGGCCAACCTCGAGCTCATCGAGGAGATCAAGGGCCACCTCGTCAACCTGCCCAAGATCGAGTTGCTCAAGATCCGCGGCCACGCCGGCCTCGAGGGCAACGAAGAGGCCGACCGCCTGGCGACGATGGCGGTGCGACGCGAGACATCGATGACCCGCGCCCGCAAGCGCACCCGCGGCGCCGCCGAGCTCGAGTAGCCGTCATCAGCCGACGCGCGCGGCCGCATCGCACAGCCGCTCGAAGCCGCCGCGAGCGCGCAAGAACGTGGCAAGACGTTCGCGACGGAGCTCGAGCGAAGTGCCGAGTTCGGGCTGCAGGCGCGCGAGCGCGGGCTCGATGCCGTCGCGCTCGCCGTCGATCAGATCCAGCGCGTGGAGCTCGAGGTGCGCGACCGGCAGCGACGCAGCGCCGCGGGCCAGTGCGCGACGGAGCACCGCAGGCCCTGCGAGCAGGAACGTGCCGACCAGCGGCAGCCGGAGCGGGCCCACCACCGAGATCGGCAGCTCGACCAGGCCACTGCGGTGGCGGTGCGGCAAGCGGGCCCCGAAGAAGCTGGCGGCCCCACGCACCATCGAGTGCGAGCGCCGGCCCCGGAGCCGATGCCAGCCGATCGCCGCGACCTTGGCGGCGTAGTAGGACAACGATGGCAGCGCCGAGCTGTCGTAGCGGTAACCGGCCGCCTGCACCGCGGCGAGCAGTCGATCATCGTGGGTGTAGCCGGGCGCGCGGAAGCCCTCGGGCACGGCACCGAGCTCGCGCAGCGCCGCGTCGCAGGCGAGCAGGTCGGCGCGCTGCGTCGCATCATCGGCGCAGACCATGTCGTACGCATGCGCATACCCATGGTTGCCCAGCTCGTGGCCCTCGCGGAGGGCGGCACGCAGGACGTCGGCCGCAGTGCCGCCGCCGCCGAGCACCCGCCGGAGATCCGAACCGATCACGAAGAACGTCGCGCAAACCCCGAGCTGGCCGAACAGTTCTAGGAACCGGGGCAGGCACCGCTCGATCGCGACGTCGAGCGCCGCAGCAGGTGGCGGCGGCAGGCCGTGGATCGCGTGGTAGCAGGCGATCCCGTCGAGGTCGACGCTCACCTGCGTGGCGTCAGCCATCGCGGTGGCGCGCCTGACCGGGGCGCCCCGAGCCGTGGATCGCGACCATCAGTCGCGCGACATGCCGCAGCACCTTGGGCACACGGCTGAGCAGGCGCACCGACGGCGCCCGCTTCTCGCGGACGTGCACCGGGATCTCGAGCACACGCAGCCCGCTGCGATGGGCCCGGACCACGAGCTCGCTGGCGAAGACGTCGTGCTCGACCACGCATGCCCGCACCACCGGCGTCACCGTTTCGCGGACGAACGCCTTGAGCCCGTGGGTGTCGGTGCCGCGGAAGCCGACCGCGACGCGGAGCATGCCGTTGTAGACGCGCGTGGCGACGCGGCGACCGACCGGCCGCGTGTCGTCGGCGCCGCGCATCGCCTTACTGCCGACGACCATGTCGGCGACGCCAGCACGCAGCAGCTCGAGCGCGCAGGCGTGGAACTCGACGTCGCACAGGTCGATCTCTTCGCACACGACATAGCGGCCGCGCGCGGCGAGGATGCCCTGGCGCAGCGCTCCGCCGTAGTTGGGCTCGGGGTGGCGCAGCAGCGTGACCTCGGGCATGCGCGTGCCCAGGTGATCTGCGATCGCGGCGGTGTCGTCGCGGCTGCCGTTCTCGGCGAGGATGATCTCGAAGGGCTGACCGCGCTCGCGCAAGGCGGCGCACAGCGCCGTGACGCTCTCTTCGAGGATCACCGCCTCGTTGTAGACGGGGATCACGACCGACACCTCGGGCTCGATCATCGCTGCACCCACGCGGCCGCCTCCATGCCATCGAGCAGCGCGTCCTCCATCGAGCTGTACACCCATGCGCCGTAGCGGCCGCAGCTCAGCACGCCGTGGCGCCCGAGCCAGTCGTGGATCGTCGCCGTCGCAGCAGCGTGGGCCTCGTCGAACACGACGTAGGCATACTCGATGTCGTGCTGCTCGGTGAACAGCACGTCGTCGGGGCTGGTGATCGCGCCCATCGCGGTGAGCCCCGCGAGGACCGCGGGGATGTCGGGCTCGCCGTCGCGACAGGTGAGCTCTACGTAGAGACCGCCGCAGCAGGGCGGCGCCATCGCCGGCAACGCGTTGGTGAAGATGCCGACGCGGAAGAACGGGAACTGCGGCTCGGGCACATACACCCAGTGCTCGCGGCATGGCGTGGGCGTGCGGGTCGCGACGTTGAGGTAACGCCAGCGGACCCAGCGCAGCGCGCCCCGGGCCTCGCGCACCGCGGTGGGCGGCGCATCGATGCGGTCGACGAGCACGGGCAGTGGGATCGTCGAGACCAGACGGCCGTACGTCACGCTGCGGCCGCCCGTCAGGTGCACCGTGCGCCTTGCCAGATCGACGCGCTCGACCTCGGCGTCCAGCTGCACGTCGACCTGGCCGCGATCGCGCAGCCGCGCCGCGATCGCCTCGCCGAGCGCGTCGATGCCCCCTGCCGCCGGATACAGGAAGTGCGCGTTGTAGCCGAGCCCCTCTTGGCGCATGCCGATCGCGCCCGCGAGGATCTGCGAGGGCTCGGGCACCGGCACGTACCGCGTGACCCAGGCGCTGGTGAGGCGATCGGGCGCCACGCCCCAGAGCTTGGTGTTGTACGGAACGAAGAAGTGGCGGGCGATGCCGGTGCCGAAGCGGTGCTCGGCGAACGCCTGCAAACTGGCGTCGGCGGGCAGCACATCGGTGCGGCGCCCGGCCTCGAACAACCCGAGCAGGCACTCGTGGACCACCGGCAGCGGCAGGCCGAAGAGGTTGGCCTGGAACGGATAGGGCAGCATCACGCCGTGGGTGAAGACCCCGGTGCGGCGTTCGATCTCCACGAGATCTCCGGGCGCGAACAGATCGGCGACGAGCGCCTTGCTCCTCGGATCGCGCAGGTGCAGCCAGTGGCCGGTGATGTCGAAGGTGAAGCCGTCGCGGCGGTCGGTGCACGCCTTGCCGCCCACCCGCAGAGCGCGCTCCAGCACGGTTGCGGGCCCTGTCAGGTGCAGCGCGCACGACAAACCGGTGAGCCCGGCGCCCAGGATCACCACGTCGGCGCGAGCGTCCACGGGGCCCACCTTACCGCATCGTGCCGGCACCGCGGATGCACAGGGCGTGGACAGCACCGCGGCGGACAATGCACACTGGCCCCGCATGGAGCTGCTCCACCTCGGCCGATACCGCCTCGTCGAACCGCTCGGCGTCGTGGGTCGCACCAGCCGCTCGTTCACCGCGCGCCACGAAGACGAGCCCGAGGACGGCGCCCCGAGCTACGTCGTCAAGCTCCTCGACACCACCCGCGGTGCCGATGGCGATCTCCGCCGTGCCCGCTTCGAACACGAGAGCCGACTGCTGCGCGCGTGCAACCATCCTTCGATCCCCACGGTCCACGCCGCCGGCGAACAGGACGGCCTGCCCTACGTGGTGCTCGATCGCGTCGACGGGCTCGACCTCGCGACCTTGTGCGGTCACGGCACCCCCGGCACCGAGCGCGCCCTGGGCCCCGACGTCGCGGTCTACGTGCTCGCGCAGATCGTCGATGCGGTCCGCCACATCCACGAGCTCGAGATCGAGCTCGACGATGGCGGCGACATCGTGTCGCTCGGCGCGGTGCACCGCGGACTCACCCCCACCAGCGTCCTGTGCTCGCGCACCGGCGACGTGGTCGTGTGGGACTTCTCGTCGGCCAAGAGCCGCTGGCTGGCCCCCGAGCACGACGATCGCACCGCCGGCGATCCGGCCTACTGGGCGCCCGAGCGGCTCGAGGGCGTGGCCGATGCCCGCAGCGATCTCTACGCCATGGCCGTGATGCTGTGGGAGATGCTCCGCGGCCAGCGCTGCCTCGCGGGCAACGATGCGGCCGCGACCCGCGAGAACGTCGCGCGCTTCGACATCGGCCAGCCCGCCCGCCGCGTCCCCGGCCTCTCGCCGAAGCTCGGCGAGGTGCTGCGCAAGAACCTCGACCGCGACCCGGCGCGCCGCTACGAGGACGCGTACCAGATGCTCCAGCGCCTCGCGCAGGCCCCCGAGGCCGGCGCTGCCGAAGCGTCGCGCGAGGCCCTCGGCGGCCTGGTCGCGGCGATGCCCGCCCCGGTGCCGTGAACGCGGCCGCGGAGCTGTGGGCGCCGCTGCGGACCCACGCCCGCACGGTGTGGACGCTGGTCGCGGTGCTGCTCGGCAGTTACGCGTACTTCGTGCCGGCGCCCGCGTGGAATCAGAACTCGCGGTTCGCCCTCACCCGCGCGCTGGTCGAGCGCGGATCGACGACGATCGATCCCGATCACGAGACCACCGGCGACAAGAGCTTTCGCGACGGTCACTTCTACTGCGACAAAGCCCCCGGCGCCTCGGTGCTCGCGACCGTGCCGTACGCCGTCGTCTATGGCATCGGCCGGATCGTCGGCGGTGAGCGGCCGTCGGTGTCCGTGATCCCGCTCGATCCGCGGGATGCGAAGGCCGGTCGCGTGCCGACGGTGACCGAGCGCCGCCCCGGCGACCGGCTGCACTACAACCGCGCCCATCGCCTCGGCTCGTACTTCGCGAGCGTGTTCAGCGTCGGCGTGCTCTCGGTCATCGGCGCGATCGCCCTGTGGCTGGTCGCGCTGCGTCAGGCCGCCGGCAACGTCGCCTTCGCCAGCGCATGCGCGCTGACCTACGGCCTCGCGACGCCTGCGTTCGCCTACAGCACCGCGCTGTACGGCCACCAGAGCTGCGGCGCGCTGCTGATGGTCGCCTTCGCGATCATCACGCTGACGCCGCCGCATCACGGCGACGGGCGGATCGCCGCGTTCGTCGGCACGGTGCTCGGGGTCGCGGTGACGATCGAGTACACCGCGGCCGTGCCGGCGGCCGGCTTCGCTTTGTGGTGGTGGGCGAGCCGCGGCCTGCGATCGGCGCTGTGGCTCAGCGCCGGCGCCGTACCGTGGGCGTTGCTGCTCGCGCTCTACCACACCGTCGCGTTCGGCCACCCGCTGTCGACCGGCTACGACTGGGTGTGGCTACCGGAGTTTGCCGAGGGCATGCGCGTGCGCTACGGCATCGGCGTGCCCGATGCCCGGGTGCTGCTCGCTGTCACCTTCGGTAGCTACCGTGGCCTCTTCTATCTGTCCCCCGTGCTGCTGCTCGCAGCGTGGGGCCTCGGCGCTGCAGCACTGCGCCGCCACACGGATCCGGTGTTGGCTGGCGTCCCGGCGCGCATCGCCGTCGCCACGTGCGTGTACTACCTGGTGCTCAACGCCGGCTATTACATGTGGGACGGCGGCGCCGCGATCGGCCCGCGTCACGTCGTGCCGATGCTCGGCCTGCTCGCCTGCGGCCTGGTCGCCGCCCGCCGCGTCGTGCCGCACGCGTTCGCGACACTCGCAGCCGTCAGTGCGGCGTTCATGCTGCTCGCGACGGCGGCGATGCCCGAGGCGCCGCAGCACGGCGATCCGTTGTGGGAGTACGCCCTCGGTCACGTGCTCGGCCGCGACGCGAGCACCGACGCGCTGGCCAGCAACCTCGGGCTGCTGCTCGGACTGCCCGGCGCGTGGAGCCTGCTGCCGCTGCTGGCGCTGTGGGTCTGGGCGGCGCCGGTGCTCCGCACAGAGGCGATCAGAACCGCCGACCCAACGTGAGCCCCACGGTACCGCGCCCCAGCATCGCGGAGACCTGCGTGTCGCCCTGACGCTTCTCCCGGTTGCGCAGCAACATCCACCGCGCGATACCGCCGGCGAGCAGGCCCACGCCGACACCGAGCGCGACGCCTCCGCCGATCTGGAACCGGCGGACTCGCTGCTGACGATCGTCGAACACCCCGTAGTCCGTGGACGGCCTGTTGTTGTCGATCGACGCCGCCACCAGCACGCCGGTGCTCGCGAGCACGCCCGCCGCGCCGAACGACACCAGCACCGCCGCCGCCGGATCGCGGGGCCACTTGCGCCGGTCGTCGGGTGCTGGCGTCGACTCGGGGTCGACCTCGTCGTCGACGATGGGCTCGTCGCCATCGTCCCCGGCCGCGGCGTCGCCCGGCGGCATCACGAAGTCGCCGGCGAGGATCTCGGCGCACTTGAGGATGCCGTCGCGCGCGTACTCGGCCGACAGCTGGGGTGGGTCGGTCGCGAGGTAGCGTTGGTAGAGCTTGACCGCCGAGGCGCAGTCGTTCCGGCGTCGCTCGGCCTGGGCCCACGTGTACAAGAACGCGGGGTCGTCCTGCTTGGCGAAGCCCTTGCGGTACTCGTCTACGGCGGTCTTGAAGTCACCCCTGGCGTAGGCCGCGTTGCCCCGCTCGAGGTGACCCTTGGCCACTGGATCGGTCGGGACCGCCCGCGCGACCCCAGGGGAGGCGAGACTCGCGATCGCAACGAAGGCGATCGTCGCGAAGGAAGTCGCGGTGCGGGCGGATCGAACCCGCGTCACTCGGGCGGCATGGCTGCGTCTGGGTCCCACGGTTTCTTTGCTGGCTCGGGCGGCGGTGGTGACTTCTTCGCGTCGGGCTTCTTGTCGGGCGGTGGCCGCTTCGGCTTCGCGACGGGATCGGGCTTCGCGACGGGATCGGGCTTCGCGACCGGATCGGGCTTCGCGTCCGGCGCGGCAGTCGGTGGCGTGCCGGTCGTTGATACCGCGTTCGCAGGCGCGTCGGGCAGCACCTCGATCCCATCGAGAGCGTCGCCCGCGGGTGGCTGGGCGACCGACCCCAGCCCCACCGGCGCCAAGGGTGGCGCCGGCGTCGGGAGCTCGCCCGGCGTCGGCCCGGCGTTCGGATCGACCGGCGTGTCGGCCCGGATGATGACGGGCGGCGCCGACGCGGCGGTGTCATCGGCGGGGTCCGGCCGCAACGCCATGTAGGCCGAACCACCGAGGCCGAGCATGACCACCGCCGCCGCGATCACCTTCCACGGGCGGTTGCGCCCCTGGACCACCATCGAGTCGTCGGCTCCGACGCCGTCGTTCGCGTCGCTGAGGGTGACCGTGCTGCGCGAGACAGCCGACTCGACGCGCGGCGTCGCCGGCCCCTCGATCAGCTCGCTCGGGATCTCGAGTGGGTCCGCCGTGTCGACCACCGTCTGCGCGGTGCCGCCTGCGAGGCCGGGGAAAGGTGGCAGGACGTGCGCGAGGGCGGGATACGGGCCGCTGAGTCCAGCACGCCCCGACTGACTGGGCCCGGAGCTTGGCACACCGATCCCCGCGCTGCCCGAACTTGCACCTGGGTGACTCGAGCCGGAGTCGCTGCGCTCGGCGTGGAGCTGCGCGGCGCTGACCTTCATCTCCTCGGCGAACAGCTCGCGCATGAACTTGCCCATGCGCGCCGACGAGACCGGCAGGCGGTGCTCCCGGCAGAAGTCCTCGAGATCGATCTGGAGATCGACGGCGTGCTGGTAGCGCTGCTCGGGCTCCGAGTGCAGCGCCCGCATGACGATCGCCTCGAGCTGCGGGGGATACTCCGGCCTCACCGACGTGGGCAGCGGCACCTCGGCCCTCGCCACGCGGTTGATGATGGCGATCTCGTTTTCGCCGGCGAACAGCCGCGTCCCCGTGGTCATCTCCCACAGCAGCGTGCCGATCGAGAAGATGTCGCTGCGGCAGTCCACCGCCTCGCCCCGACACTGCTCGGGGGACATGTACGGCACCTTGCCCTTGAGCGTGCCGACGACGGTGTTGCTCTGGAACGCGGCGGCCTTGGCGATCCCGAAGTCCACCAGCTTGACGGCGCCGTCGTAGGTGACGAGCACGTTCGACGGCGACACGTCGCGATGCACGATGCCCAGCGGCGTACCGTCGGTGTCGGCCTTGGCGTGGGCGTGGTCGAGGCCGGCGGCGACACCCGCGATGATGTGCAGCACGTGCTCGAGCGGCAGCGCCACCGCGGCCTTGCGCGCCGCCCGGACGATGCGGCGCAGGTCCTGCCCCTGCACCCACTCCATGGTGAAGAAGTAGTGACCCGCCTCCTCACCGATGTCGTACACCTGCACGATGTTCGGGTGATGCAGCGTGGCCGCGAGCCGCGCCTCGGTCAGGAACATGGTGATGAACTCGTCGCTCTCGGCGTGCTGCGGCAAGATCCGCTTGAGCACGACGAGCTTCTCGAACCCGGCGAGGGCGACGGCGCGGGCGAGGAAGAGCTCGGCCATACCGCCGGTCGCGATCCGACGGAGCAGCTGGTATTTGCCCAGATGCGTGCCGTCGGCCACTACCCGCATGTCGGCCGGCGCGGTCGTCCCCACAAACGACAGTGTACGGGCGTGGTGACGATCGGATCAACGCGCGGTTGCGCCGCGCGTCGCGGTGCTGGGCCCTGCGGCTCCGTGTGACACCGCCGCGACGGTGAACGGCGCCGCCGTTCCGTCCACGCATCAGCGAAGCATCAGAACCGCGCGCTCGCTCCCAGGCCGACGAATCGCCCTCCGCCGGCCTCGGGCGCGAAGGTGGGACTGACCACCACACGTTGCACGGCAGCTTCCTTGGCCCTGCGTCGCTTCGGGATACCGATCCCCAGCAGCGTCGCTCCCGCTGCCGCGCCTGCGAGCCCCACTACAGCGAGGGCAATCGCGAGGTTGCGGTTGGCCCGCCTGCGGCTCGAGACCGTGTCGGCATCGTTCAAGCCCGACACCGCCCCGGCACCGAGCAGGAACACGCCGCCGATGCTCAGCGAGATCGCGCCGCCGATCACCATGCCGCGGCCGCTCTTGTACTGCCGCGACAGCTCGGGGTCGGTTTGCAGGATGTGCTTCACCTCGAGATCGAGGCGACGCTTCTCGGTCTTGGGTTGCACGGGCACGGCTGGGCCGGCCTGCTCGGCCTCGGCGATGCGCGCGTCGAGCAAAGCGATGCGGTCGTTGACGCGCTTGAACTCCGCCACGGTCTGCTCGTCGGGGCGATACATCGACTTGTAGGCCTCGAGGAAATCGACGAGCAACGCCCTCGCCGTGCGCAGGTGGGCGACATCGCGATCGATGTCGTAGGCCTTCTCTTGCGCGGTCGCGATGTTGTAGACGAGGTCGTTTCGGATCTCGCGGTTCTCTTGCGACTCGGGGAGCATGCCAAGCGCGTTGGTCCAGTCATCGATCGCACCGTTGTAGTTCTTGGTCTCGTACTTGACCTTGCCCGACGAGTAGATCCGCTTGACCTCGTCCATGTCCGCTCCGCCGGCCGCGGACTTCGGCGCGGTTTCGGACGCTGTGGGCCCCGGGCTCGCCACGGGTGCTTCAGCGGTGGGTGCGGTCGCAGCCGGGGCGATCCCGAGCGACCACACGCCGGCGTGGGCGGGCACCGGCCAGGCCAGGGCGACCGTGAGCGCGGCTGCACACGCTCGGGCGCCGCGGGTCAAGGTACGTCGTTCGGCTCTCGCGGGCGCGTCGGGCACGGCACGACAATACATGATGGATCGCCGCGGCGGCAGCGAGGCCCGTCACACTGGGAACCTCGGACGCCCCCGGGACAACCGGTGCGTCACGCGAAGCTCCTTCGAGCGCAGCCCAGTCCGTACGCCGGACTGCCGCTGCGCCCCCCGCATGAACCTCTCGCATGCGCCCCGCGTGCGGCTGGCGTGAGCCCGCAGCGCACCGGCTGACCTGCGAATCCCTTGACCAACGCCCGCCCGCGGGGTGACAGTCGCTTCCATGGTGCGCACTGCATTCGTCATGGCTTTGGTCCTGGTCGCCGCGTGTGGCAAGGACGTCGAGGATCCCGGCTTCACCGCCTCGTCGGCGACGATGGATCCGCCGGCGACCACGAGCTCCGGCGGCGAAGCCTCGAGCTCTGGCGGCGCCACCACCAACGCGAGCGACAGCAACACCGGCAACTCCGCCGACGCGAGCACCAGCGGCGGCGATCCCGGCACCAGCACCTCGGGCCCGGCCGACGACACCTCGGCGTCCGGCTGCGGCGACGGTGCCATCAGCACCGGCGAGCAGTGCGACGGAGCCGATCTCCAGGGCTTCACCTGCGAAAGCCTCGGCCTCAACGGCGGCACGCTCGCGTGTGACCCGATCATGTGCACCTTCGACACGTCGATGTGCATGTCGACCTCGGGCGGCACCTCGGGCTGAGCCGGGACACCGCGTCGGCGAGCATGTCCGCCGCCCCCGCACGCACGCGCACCCGTGCGCTCGGAGGATCCCGCGCCGCCGGTCGATGGCTCCTGTGGCTCTGTGTCGTCCTCTATCTGTGGACGGCGCCGGGCCGCATCCTTTTTCCCGACGACGAGATCGTCTTCCAGACGACGCGGGCGCTGTACGAGCGCGGCTCGATCGTGATCGAGGGCATCCCCAAACGCACCGGTGAGCTCCGCTCACGGGCCGATGGCACGTTTGGCTGGGCGCCGGGCCGAGGCGGCGAGCGCTACGGGTTCTTCGGGCATGCGCTGGCCGTCGCCGCCCTGCCCGGCTACGCGCTCGGCAAGCTCGGCGCCGCCGCTGCGCCCCCGCCGTGGCGCCACGCGCTGCGCTCCGATCACTACTATCTGCATGCGCGCTCGCAGCAGGCCGACTGGACCCGCTTCGGCGTCGCGCTGACCAATGTGTGGGTCACGCCGGTGTGCGCGTGGCTGCTGATGCGCTGGCTCCTCGCGCTGGGATTCGGTGTCCGTGCCGCCACGCTTGTCGCGCTGGTCTACGCGACGGGCACCCTCGCGTGGCCGTACAGCCGCACGTTCTTGTCGGAGCCGCTGTCGGCGCTCACGTTGGTCGGGGCGGCGTGGTGCATCGCCGAGGTCCACGCGGCGCTCGGTTGCGGTGACGAACACAGCGCCCGTAGGTGGTCGTGGGCGGCGGGCGGCTTCGCGGCCGTCACCTGCCACGTGCACGTGCTCAACCTCGTCGCCTTGCCGTGCCTGCTCGCGTACGGCCTGCTGGGTCATCGCGATGCGCGGCGCGTCGTCGTCGGTGCAGTGACGATCGCGAGCATCGGCGTCGCGCTGCTCCTGCTCGGCCAATGGCTGCGCTTCGGCGATCCCCTCGAGACCGGGCGCTACGATCACTACAGCCACTGGGTGCTCCCCGGCGAGGCGCTCGCGGCGACGATGTTCGGACCTGGCCGCTCGATGTGGCTGTACTCGCCGGCGTTGGTGCTCGCGCTGCCGGCGTGGCCCGCGATGCGAAGGCGCCTGCCCGCGGTCGCGTGGTTCGTGCTCGCGATCGCCGTGTCGCGCTGGCTGCTCGTCGGTGCACGCAGCGACTGGTGGGGCGGCTGGTCGATCGGTCCGCGCTACCTGGTACCCATCATCCCGTTTCTGATCGTCCCGTTGGCGATCGTGTTCGAGCAGCACGGGGGCGCACCGCGGAGCCGTCGGCTCGGCGTGCTCGCCGTCGTCGCGATCGCCATCACGCTCGAGGTGTATCTGTCGCTGCACAGCATCTTCGAGTGGATGCTGCACCTGACGACCACCGGCACGCCCGAGTTCGACTATCTGCGGCGCTCGCACTGGTTGCCGCAGTCGAGCCCGCTCGTGGGCTTCGCGAGCCTGCGCGCCGATACCCTGTCGGCAGGCGCCATCGGCCTGGCGCGCCATGGGCACACCGCCCCCCTGTGGTTCTTCGGCGCGATGGCGACATCCGGCGTCGTCGCGGCGGTGGGCCTGGCGCGGGTGCTGCTGCGCGCCGCGCCGCCAGACACCGCCGCCCAGGCACCGGCCGCGCGGCGCGAGCCCTGATGGGGGCGCCCCCCGCCGACGCAGCGGTGCGCGGCTGTGGCATGCTCCGCCCCGCCGGATCCGAAGATGAACGACAAGGCCGACAAGATCACGCCCCGCGCCGAAGACTATCCCCAGTGGTACCAAGACGTGATCCGCGAGGCGGATCTCGCCGAGGCGGCCAAGGTCGTGAAGGGCTGCATGGTCATCAAGCCGTACGGCTACGCGATCTGGGAGAAGATCCAGCGCGACCTCGACGCGCGCTTCAAGGCCACCGGGCACCAAAACGCCTACTTCCCGCTGCTGGTGCCGCAGAGCTTCATGACGCGCGAGGCCGAGCACGTCGAGGGCTTCGCGCCCGAGCTCGCGGTGGTCACGCATGCCGGCGGCGAGAAGCTCGAAGAGCCCTACGTCATCCGCCCGACCAGCGAGACGATCATCGGTCACTTCTTCGGCAAGTGGATCTCGAGCCACCGCGATCTGCCGATGCTCATCAACCAGTGGGCGAACGTGGTGCGCTGGGAGCTGCGCACGCGCCTCTTTCTGCGCACCACCGAGTTCCTGTGGCAGGAGGGGCACACCGCCCACGCAACCCACGACGAGGCCAAGGCCGAGGTCTTGCGCATGCTCGACGTCTACGGGGATTTCGCCGAGCGCATGATGGCGATGCCGGTCGTGCGCGGCATCAAGACCGCGTCCGAGCGGTTCGCTGGCGCCGTCGAGACCTTCGCCATCGAGTCATTCATGCAAGACGGCAAGGCGCTGCAGGCGGGCACCAGCCACGATCTCGGCCAGAACTTCGGCAAGGCGTTCGACGTTAAGTTCCAGACCGAGCAGGGCGGTCTCGAGTACGTGTGGCAGACCAGCTGGGGCGTGTCGACGCGCCTGGTCGGCGGTCTGGTGATGAGCCACTCCGACGACGCCGGCCTGGTGCTGCCGCCGCGGATGGCCCCGATCCACGCGGTCATCATCCCCATCTTCAAGAACGACGACGAGCGCAGCCGGGTCATGGCCGCGGCCGAGCGGCTGTCCCGCGCGCTGGGTGACATCGACCTCGCCCCACCGCGCGCCCGCTACCGCGACTTCCTCGAGGTCCGCATCGACGACCGCGATCTCCGACCCGGCGCGAAATTCTATCACTGGGAGCGCCGCGGCGTGCCGATGCGCATCGAGCTCGGGCCCAAGGATCTCGACAAGGGTCAGGTGTGCCTCAAGATGCGCGTGGACACCCCTGCGGCGACGGGCAAGCAGTTCCTGCCCGAGGCGGAGTTCATCGCGACCGCGCGGGCGCGGCTCGAAGCCTACCAGGACGCGCTGTATGATCAGGCGCTGCGGCGTCGCGACGAACGCACGGTCTCGCTCGACACGTGGGATCAGTTCCTCGAGACGTTCGCGGGCGAGGACAGCGCCTTCGCGTGGTGCCACTGGGACGGCACCGCCGCGACCGAGGCGGCGATCAAGGCCGAGACCAGGGCGACGATCCGCTGCGTGCCGCTGCCCGGACAGGGGCCGGCGCCGGAGCCGGGGGTGTGCATCAAGAGCGGCGCCCCTTCGGCGCAGCGGGTGCTGATCGCGAAGGCGTACTAGCCTTTTCCGCCCGTGGGTCGCTTCGGCCACGCGTCAGGTGCGGCGGCGGACGAGTTCGGGACGGGAGGACAGGGCCTTGTCGATCTCGGCGAGCTCGTCGGGCTTCACGTAGCTCATGCTCTTGGCGCCGCCGGCGAGGACGAGCTTGACGATCCGCTGCGCGCCCGCTTCGGCGACCGACCACGACTCGCAGGCCTCGATCTGTTCCATCAGTCGGCTCAGGCGCGGGGAACTGAACTTCACCGCCTGGAGGTTGCGCTTGAACTTGGTGAACTTCTTGGCCTTGAAGCCGGCGGTACCCTCGGCGCGGAGGAGCGACTCGTTGGCTCCGTTGACGCGCGCGCGCAGGGCGTTGTCACTTTGCCGGAGCTCGTTCTGCTCGACGTCGCTGACATCGCGGGTGTGCGCGGCCATGACCGGCAGCTCGGTGGCCTGGCCCGAGGTGAACTCGAACTTGCGGCACACCACCTCGACCGACCGCCGACCGAAGATCGAGCCGGTGGTGAGCAACACCAGCAACGGCACGTCGAGCTTCTCGGAGACGATCCGCGAGAGGTCGCGCACCACCAGCTCTTCGTTGGTCTGGATGGCGGCCGCGCCCTCCTCGTTGACCATCAGCACGAACTGGGCCGCGCCATCGGGCGGGTCGACGGGCGGCGCCGCCTCCTTGCCCTCGTAGGTGCGCTCCCAGCCGAGATCGACCAGGGCCTTCTCCATCGCGGACTCGAGCTTGGGGAGCTTGCACGGACCACGGGTCTCGATGATCGCGGTTGCCTGTCGGAGTGTGGCCATCGGGCGGAAGCTGCCGGGAGTATGGCACAGGCGCCAAATGGTCGAGAACAAGCGATGCATGTGGGGCGCAGCCATGTTCAGGGGATGCTCCCGGCACCGCAGCAGCGCCAGCTGGCCGCCCCATCCCGCACGATGCCGCGCTCGGCCGTCCGCGCGGCCGGAAGCGGGCACCTCGCCGATCCGGGGCCGACCGATACGCCGTGACGTGACGATCTCCTGAGAAGCGGCGGCTCCGCAGCAGTTCTCGTAGTTCCATCGCCGCGCCGCGGCCGCGATTTCCCCCGGGCGCCCCCGTGTTGTTCCGCGGGCTGACGCCGCGGACGCTGCCGTGTGGACGCACGCGACGGGCGGTCGCACGCGACCGCGACGGCGACGGCGGGTGCGGGCCGCGCCCGAGCCACCGGTCGGTCCGACTGGACGCGCCGCCCGTCCACCTCGATCATCGCTCGAGCCGAGGCGCCCCGCCCCGTGACCTTCGCGATGACCTCCTACAACCTGACGCACCTCCAGCAGCTCGAAGTCGAGAGCATCCACATCTTCCGCGAGGTAGTCGCCGAGTTCTCGAACCCGGTCATGTTGTTCTCGATGGGCAAGGACTCGTGCGTGATGCTGCACCTCGCGCGCAAGGCCTTCTTCCCGGCCAAGCCGCCGTTCCCGCTGCTGCTCATCGACACCACCTGGAACTTCCGCCAGATGTACGAGTTCCGCGACCGCCACATCGTCGGCGAGCTCGGCATGTCGTCCCTGGTGCACATCAACGAAGAGGGCCTGCGCTCGGGGATCAGCCCGTTCTCCCACGGCAGCAAGGCGTTCACCGACGTCATGAACCTCGGCGCGCTGCGGCAGGCCCTCGACGAATACAAATTCGACGCGGCGTTCGGCGGCGGGCGCCGGGACGAAGAGAAGGCCCGGGCCAAGGAGCGGGTCTATTCGTTCCGCGACGCCAACCACGCCTGGGATCCGAAGAACCAACGCCCCGAGCTGTGGAACCTGTACAACGGGATGGTCCACAAGGGCGAGCAGATCCGGGCATTCCCGCTGTCGAACTGGACCGAACTCGACATCTGGCAGTACATCATGCTCGAGGACATCCAGATCGTCCCGGCGTACTTCGCCGCCGAGCGGATGTGCGTCGAGTTCGAGGGCAACCTCATCGCCGTCGACGACGACCGCACGCCGCAGGCGCTGCGCGACAAGGCCCGCCCCGAGTGGGTCCGCTTCCGCACGCTCGGCGACTACCCGCTGTCGGGCGCGACCCGCAGCCACGCCGCCACCTTGTCGGAGATCATCCAGGAGATGCTCTTGGCGACGCGAAGCGAGCGAGAGGGCCGCACCGTCGACCGCGATCCCGGCGCGTCGATGGAGGACAAGAAGCGCCAGGGCTACTACTGACCGTTTGATTGATCGCTCGATTCGAAGTTGCCATGTCCCAGCAGTCCGACCTCATCGCCAGCGACATCGACGCCTACCTCGAGCAGCACGAGCGCAAGGAGATGCTGCGCCTACTGACCTGCGGGTCGGTCGACGACGGCAAGAGCACGCTCATCGGCCGGCTTCTCTACGACTCGAAGGTCGTCTACGAGGACCAGTTCGCCGCGCTCGAGATCGATTCGAAGCGATTCGGCACGACGGGTGGCGCGTTCGATCCGGCGCTGCTCACCGACGGGCTCAAGGCCGAGCGCGAGCAGGGCATCACCATCGACGTCGCGTACCGCTACTTCTCGACCGCCAAGCGCAAGTTCATCATCGCCGACTGCCCGGGCCACCAGCAATACACCCGCAACATGGCGACCGGCGCCAGCACGTGCGATCTCGCGATCATCCTGATCGACGCGCGTCACGGCGTGCAGATCCAGACCAAGCGCCACTCGTTCATCGTGTCGCTGCTCGGCATCAAGCACATCATCGTCGCGGTCAACAAGATGGACCTCGTCGACTATTCGCAGGCCCGCTTCGAGGCCATCGTCGACGAGTACCGCGAGTTCGCGGCGCGGCTCGAGATGGTCGATCAGCGGTTCTTGCCGATCGCCGCGCTGCCCGGCGAGAACCTCATCCACCGCAGCACCAACATGCCCTGGTACGAGGGCGCGACGCTGATGCACCTGCTCGAGAACGTGCACATCGCGTCGGATCGCAACCTCATCGACTTCCGGTTCCCTGTGCAGTACGTCAACCGCCCCAACCTCGACTTCCGCGGGTTCTGCGGGACGATTGCGTCGGGTGGGGTGCGCCGCGGCGACCCCGTGATGGCGCTGCCGTCCAAGCGCACCAGTCGGGTCGAGCGCATCGTCACCTTCGACGGCGATCTCGACGAGGCCTTCGCGCCGCAGGCGGTCACGTTGATGCTCGAGGACGAGATCGACGTGTCGCGCGGCGACATGCTGGTCCGCCCCGACAACCTGCCGCACAGCACCCAGAGCTTCGACGCCACCGTGGTGTGGATGGCCGATGCCCCGATGCTGCCGGGCAAGGACTACATCATCAAGCACACGACGCGCACGACGCCGGGCCGGGTCACGACGCTGCGCTATCGCATGGACATCAACACGCTGCGGCGCGAGCCGGCGCCGGCGCTCGCGCTCAACGAGATCGGCCGCTGCCGCCTCGAGCTCGCCCAGCCGATCTCGATGGATCCGTACCGACGCAATCGCGAGACCGGCGCGTTCATCCTCATCGATCGGCTCACGCACGCGACCGTCGGCGCGGGGATGATCCTCGACTCGACCTCGGCCGGCGACGCCACCAGCGTCTGGGACACGCCTGCGGCGGCGGGTCTCGAGGAGCCGTCGAGCCCGGTCGGCCCCGAAGAACGCGCCGCTCGCTTCGGTCAGCAGCCGGCGACGGTGCTGCTGACCGGCCTGCCCGCGGCGGGCAAGACACCGATCGCCCACGCCATCGAGCGGCTGTTGTTCGATCGCGGTCGCGCGGTCGCGGTGATCGACGGCCAGCACATGCGCCACGGACTCAGCCGCGATCTCGGCTTCTCCGCCGACGAGCGCAGTGAGAACCTCCGACGGGCGGCCGAGGTCGCAAAGCTCTTCAACGTCGCGGGCCTGGTGTGCATCGCAGCCTTCGTCGCGCCACATGCCGCGGTGCGTCGCCGTGCCGCCGAGGTCGTCGGGCACGATCGATTCTTCGTCGTCTACGTCGACGCGCCCGAGGACTGGCGACGCGCCCACGACGACCAAGGCGTCTACCCGAAGGCGGACTCCGGCGAGATGCGCTCGTTCCCCGGGATCTCCGTGCCCTACGAGGCCCCCGAAGCCCCGGACCTCGTGCTGCAGACCGACAAGCTGACGATCGACGAGTGCGCCCGGCGAGTGGTCGAGCTGCTCGAGGCCAAGGGCGTGATCTGATCGGAGGCGAGCGCGAACGACAGCGAAGCAACCGTGCACTCGGCACGCAGGGCCTCGGGCGTGCGGCCGCGCAACGCCGCACGCACGCTGACCAGCGCGACTGCGTCGATCGCGGAATCGGGCCCGTCAGAAGCGTCCGCGTCGACGCCGGTTCTGGGGCACAACGCCCGTCGGCGCGACCGGAGCCCCCGGTCGATGCGAGGATCCACGCGGCACGCCATGGCTCACCTCCCCATCTACATCACACCCGAGGGTCACAAGAAGATCCGCGAAGAGCTCGAGCAGCTGTGGAAGATCGAGCGGCCGCGCGTCACCGCCGAGGTCCAGACCGCGGCGGCGCACGGGGACCGCTCGGAGAACGCCGAGTACATCTACGGCAAGAAGCGGCTGCGCGAGATCGACAAGCGCGTGAAGTTTCTCGCCGATCGCTTCGAGCGGATGCAGGTGATCCATCCCGAGCAGCAGCCGCGCACCGACGGCAAGGTCGGCTTCGGCGCGTGGGTCGTGGTCGAAGACGAGGACGGTGGCACCCACGCGTGGCGTGTCGTCGGCCCCGACGAGTCCGACGCCGACCGTGGGTTCGTCAGCATGGACAGCCCGATGGGTCGGGCGCTGCTGGGACGCGAGCCCGGGGACGACGTCGAGGTCCAAAGGCCACGGGGCCCCGCCATCTTCACCGTGGTCTCGATCTACTACGGCGAGCGTCCGGCCACCCGCTGACGCGCCGCGGATGGGTCGGCGATTCCGCCGACTTGCGCAGGCAGGGACGGCATGTTCGGGGCGCGAAACCTTTTGCCGGTGTCGGTCGTCTTCAGCCCCTCGGAGGTAGCGCGAATGTCCCGACTCTCGACGGTGATGGTGGTGGCCTCGATCGGACTCCGTTCGCCGTCGCGCTGGCGCTCGCAACCGGCTGTGGGGATGCGGCACCTCCAAACGACGCGCCGCCGATCGCAGCGAGTCCTCCGTCGGCACCGGCGGCCGCGGCCGAGCCTGCGGTCGCGCCGCTCGAGCCCGCTGCCCAAGCCTCGCTGGTCGAGCGCGGCGCCGCATTGCTGAGCCAACACGAGTGCGTCCGTTGCCACACGATCCAGGGCATCGCTCCGACCACCGCAGAGCTCGACTGCGTCGGCTGCCACCGCGCGATCATGGCGGGCACGTTCCCCGTCCCACCCGACGAGCTCGCGGGCTACCAGTGGCGGATCCACTCGCTCGTCGATGTGCCCTCGCTTGCGGCGGGGCCACGATTCCGCCGGGCGTGGATCGCCGACTTCCTCGCCGACACCCACGATCTGCGGCCCAACCTCGAGCCCTCGATGCCGCGCTTCGCCCTGCCGCGCGCCGACGTCGAGGCGATCGTGGCCTTCACGGGGCGCGGCGATCGCTGTTCGAGGTGATGCCGGATGGAACGCCGCGGATCGTCGCGCACCTGTTGGCCCGTCACGCGGAGATTGCCGGTACGCCAGCTGGCGGCGTGCGGGGCATGCCGCTGGGGTTCCCTGCGGTCGCGCCCGAGGACATCCAGCTGCTCGAGACGTGGATCGCCCAGGGACGCAAGCCCGCCGCGGCGCCGGCAGACTCGGGGGCGGCGCCGTGATCGCGCCGCGTGGGCGTGTGGCGATGCGCGACGTGCCGCGACCGATGACGATGCTCGTGCGCCTCGGCATGTTCGCGCTGGCGACGATCGCCTGCCCCCGCGACGACAATCCGACGCCGCCGGGCACGGTGGCAAACAGCGATCCGGGAGCTGTTGCGGCGCTCCGGGCGACAGTCGCGGCGCCGGACTCCACGGAGGAGCCGATGCTGCCGGCGGGCCCTGTCGCCATGCCGCAGGCCGCGGTCGCCGACGCGGCGCACACCCTCACCATCCTCGAGGTCGACGCGCGGGCCGGCGCGCTGGACGAGCAGCTCACCATCTTCGCCGCGCGGGCCAAGTCCGAGGGCCGGATCCCTGCCGTCGAGCTGCGGGCCAGCTGGTGCGAGCCGTGCAAGAAACTCGATCGCCTGCTCGGCACCGGCCCCGTCACCGACGCCCTCGCCGGCACCGTCCTCATCCGCGTCGACGTCGACATGTTCGACGACGAGCTCAGCGCCCTGGGCTTCACCGCCCCGCAGATCCCTTCGCTGTATCGCGTCGACGGCCGCGGCCGCCCCCAGGGCAGGCCGCTGTCGGGCGCCGACTGGGCGCGGCGCAGCGAGACGCAGATCGCCGAGGCGCTGCGTGGCTTCTTGGGGCGCTGACGCGGCTTCGCAGGACGCACGCCGACGACGGCGAGCTCTCGCCGCTGCGCTTCGCGGGCGCGAGCACGCGTCGCTGATCCAGCCCCGTACCGCGTCGCATGCGTGCAACAGTGTCGGGGCCGTACGACGGTCTGTGATCCGCGTCATCGAGTGGGACGGAGTCCGCGGAATGCTCCTGCCGGATCGACGACTCGCACGTCATCACTCTAACTGATGAGCTGGCGCAATCTCGCACGATGGGTCGTGCTCGCGATCTGCCTCGCGCCGCGCACGGCGATGGCCGGTCCGCTCGACGATCTCCGCTCGGAGGTCGGCGGTGGCTCGAGCTCTGGGAGCAGCTCGGACTCGAGTCACGACTCGAGCGACGACGACGACGACGACGACGACGACAGCGGCTCCCTTGCCGCTTCGATCAGTGCGGCGATCGTCGAGTCGATCACGGAGACGTCGGCGCGGCTCGGTCGCCCGGGGTTCGCCCGCTATCCCTACGAGCAGCGCGAACTCGCGGGCGGGCCCGATCCCACGCGCGGGCCCTATCGAGGCTGGGTGCGGCGACTCGGCGCGGGTCCGGCCACGAAAGTCCGCGGCAAGTCGTGGTCGCTGCGCGCCGCGGTCGAAGGTGCGTACCTGCGGAACGATTCGTGGCGCGGCGCCTTCGACATCGAAGCCGCATGGTGGCGGTTGTCCCTGCGCAGCGACGCAAGCCTATATATCGATCGGAACGGTCCGGACGGCCTGTGGCTCGGCAACACGAACGCGTACTTCGCGTTCGTCATGCAGCCGAAGGTGATCTGGCGCCTCGGCATGGGCGCGCAGTACATGATCGACGCCACGCGCGTCGACGATCCGCGGCGCGAGGATGCGGTGGGCTTCGACGCATCGACGACACTCGACGTCTTCCTCGTGCGCCCGCTGGTCATCTCGGCGCGCGGCGACGTCGGCCGCTTGGGCGGCGCGACGACGGGCACGGTGCGCGGCACGCTGGGCTTCATGGTGCGGCGCTTCGAAGGCTACGGTGGGTACGAGCTGCGCAGTGTGGGTCGCGTGCGGATGCACGGGCCGGTGTTGGGCGTGCGGGTTTGGTTCTGATCTCGATCGCCCCGGTCGGCGGGTCGTCGATCGCGCGCGCTCGCTCCCGCTCTCGCCGGAGCGGACGCTGCGCGATCTGCTTGGAGAGCCCCATGTCACCTCGCGTCGCCGTCGGGTCGAGCTCCACGATCCGGGTGCTCGACAGAACCGCGAGACGCCCGACGATCTCGCGCGCGTGATGGGCAGCGACCCGACCGACTGATCACCGCCGCGTCATGGCGTGGGCAGCTCCTCGCAGGCGAACGCGCGAGTGGGATCCACGCCGAGCGCCGCGCACTCGCGACCCTCGGTGCAGATCTCGCCGAGGCACGTACAGTCGACCACATCGCCGCAGCCGCTCGGGGTGATGCAGCGGAACTCGGAGCGTGGGGGTGGCTCGCAACAGCACGGGATCCCGGCCCCGCCGCAGTAGGTCAGATCCTGTCCGGGCGGACACATGGCCTCGGGATCGTCGAGATTGGTGCATGCCGGGGCGATGACATCCTCGATGCACACCTCGCCGGTGTCGCATACCAGCGCGTCGCCGCACGCCAGTTCACCGCCGCCGGTGGACTCGCCCGGGCCGGTCGTCGTAGGGCCATCCGCGGTCCCCGAGCTGTCCGCGGTCCCCGACTCCGAGTCGACGGACGTCTGGCCGCCGCCGGTGGGTTCGGGTCCATCGTCGCCTCCACACGCGGGGACCAGGAAAGCCGTGGGAAGCAGGATCAAAGCCAACTGTCGCAGGGTCATCCGAGAAGGTTGACCAGTGCGAGGCGATCGAGCAAATGCCCGCCGTCGCCGCGAGCTCACCCGCAGAAACTGCCTCGGGAACTCCGCGCCGCGTCGATCGTCCCACCATGGGTGCGGTGGTCTCGTCGACGCTTCGCCGGCAGCGTCCTGGGCGTCGCGGCGTGTGCCGCCGACACGTCCCCGACGCCCGACACCCAACGCCCCCGGCCGCTCCCCGCCACGGCGCGGCGCGAGTCCAGCCCACGCTGGCGGGGGGCCCTGGGCCCGCTCGATGATCTATCGTCCGATCACGCGCGGTGGCTCGCCGATCCCGAGGGACACGAGCCGGCACCGGCGCGCGCGACCGCGGTCATGCGTCGGCACGTCGAGCTGCCGCAGTCGGTCGCCGACTACCTGCGCAGCGAACCCCACCCGATCACCTCGGAGCGCCGCACCTTGGTGCTGCAGCCGCTGGGGCACTTTCCCTTCGACGTGGTGGAGGGCGAGGACTTCGTCGGTCTGGTGCGCACCCCGGCGCTCGAAGAGCTCGCCGCGGTGATCGCCGCGGGCTTCGGTCTGCCGGTCGAGGTGCTGCCGGCGCGGCCCCTCCAGCCCTCGGCGCTCGCGTCCCGACAACGCGGTGCCATCACGCAGATCGACGCCCGCGCGCTGCTGAGCGCGGTAAAGAGCGATCTTCCGCCGCACGCCTACGCGATGCTCACGCTGGTCAACGTCGATCTATTCGCCGTGCCCGAGCAGCACTACGCGTTTGGCTGGTCGCTGCATCACGGGCGCCACGGCATCGCCAGCTTCGCGCGGTTCGATCCAAGCTTCCACGGCGGGTGGCGGCCCGACGACCTCGAGCCGACGATCCTGCGCCGCAGTGTGCGACTGCTCGGACACGAGCTCGCGCACATGTTCGGCCTCACGCACTGCAACTACGCGCGCTGCCTGCTTGGTCCGGTCGACGTGATCGAGGACCTCGACGCGCTCGCCGTACAGCCCTGCGCGGTGTGCCAGTGCAAGCTGCTGCGCGGCGCGGGGATCGATCCGATCGCGACCACGAGTGCGAGCGTCGCGGTGCTCGAGCGCCTCGGGCTCGCCGATGACTCGGCGGCCGCGCAACGGAGGATCGACCGGTGGCGTGGCGGCACGACGACCCGGGGTGACACGCACGGCTGAGGCCCCGCGTCGATCTCGCGCGCTCGCTCGCTCGCTCGACGCAGGGTGCTCGGGCGTGCCGAGCTGCGCCCTGCGCAGCGGCTTTTGCACGTCGACGACGGGATCGCGTCGATCAGCATCGACGAGCTCGCACGGATCTATCGCGGCGACATCGAGCGCTGGAACGAGCTCGGCGGAGCGGACCAACCGATCGCGTCCTACTCGCGGGAGAACAGCTCCGGCACCTACGCGTTCTTCAAGGAGCGCGTGCTCGAGTGGCACGACTTCGCCGCGCACACACAGTGCCTTCCTGGCACTGCCGATCCCATGGGGCGATGGGGGCTGGGCCGTACTCCGCGATCTCTTGCTGCCCTCCGGAGACCGTGGCCGGTCGGTGTGGCAACCGGTGGGCCAGCCACCGAAGCTCGACGTCATGCCGCTGCTGGTCGGTTCGCTGGAGGTCACGTCGATCGCATTGCCCGCGGCCGTGCCGGTTGCGCTCGCCCCTGGTGTATTCGTCTCGGATGTCGCCCGCCCGAGCCAACGGCGGGTGCTCGAGCCCGCGCTCGAGCTGCTCGCGGGCGTGCCTTCGGTCGTGCTGGGGCTGGTCGCGCTCATGCTCGTTGCGCCCGCGCCGCAACGCGCGCTCGACTTGACCTACGCCGCGAACGCGCTCGTGGCCGGGCTCGCGCTGTCGCTGGCAGTCATCCCGATTGTGTTCTCGGTGGCGGAGGACGCACTGTCCGCGGTGCCACGTGCACTGCGCGAGGCCAGCGACGCGCTCGGCGCTCGGCGCTGGCAGACCGCGCTGTGGGTGGTGCTCCCGGCCGCAGCACCGGGGGTGGTCGCAGGGGTCGTGCTCGGATTCGGTCGTGCGATCGGCGAGACGATGATCGTGCTCATGGTCTCGGGCAACGCCGCGGTGGTGGACGCCGCGCCGACCAGCGGTGCGCGCACCGTCACCGCGACGATCGCCGCCGAGCTCGGCGAGACCGAGCGCGGCGGCGATCACTGGCAGACAGTCCGAGCCCTCGCCGGCGTGCCATCGATCGTGTTCGGACTGTTCGGCCTCGGGTTCTTCGTCCTCTTTGTCGGTCGTGGGATCGACGGGCTCGCGTATGGCGAGCTCGACACGGCGGTGTTCGGTCGTCCATGCATGCTGTGGGCATCGGCCACGCTCGCGGTGCTCACACTTCCGGTGGTCGTGGTCACCACGGAGCAAGCGCTGCGTGCCGCGCCTCGCGAGCCACGCGAGGCCGCGGCGGCGCTCCGCGCCACCAAGCTGCAGAGCATCCGCACGGTCGTGTTGCCGGCCGCTCGCGCAGGCATCCTGACCGGGGCGGCCGCGTCGAACATGCGCACCACGCCGACCCCGAGGACGCGGAGCGTCGGTTCCGGACGGCGCAGGGCGCAGTCGAGAAGTGAAAGCTTCTCGTACCGCGTGATGCAGCCCGTGGCCGCGCAGGCGAACCCTGCGCGGCCGAGATCCCGCCCATCAGCTCAAGGCGAGCTGATGTTCAGCGTCCAGGCGCCGGTCGAGCCGTTGAAGCCGTCGACCAGGATCAGCACGACCTCGCCTGCGGCGAGGTTGCGAACGATCTGCGACTGCGTACCGACGCCGCTGTCGTCGTCGCAGGCCAGTTGCGTGGCGCAGTCCGAGAACAGCGCCATCACGGTATCGTAGTTCGACCCGTCGGTGTTGAACGTATACTGCGCGGCCAACGGCGCGGTGAAGGCGATGACCTCGTCGTTGGCGTTACCAGCGCCGCAGCTCGGATCCAGGTCGTCGTCGCTGCCGAGCGTGTTGCCCGCGGCCACCGCAGGGCCGATCGTGCCGCCGATCCCCTGGTCCTGGCATGCGAACACCGCGCCGCCGCACACCGCCGCGCAGTTGGGGTCGACGAGCGCGGTGTTCGTGCAGACGACGTCCCATTGGCTGTTGCAGCAGAACGGATCGACCGCGCACACCGAGGCCTCGCAGGCCGCGTCATCGCAGCCCGGCGTCAGATGGGCGACGCAGCAGTCGCTGGGACCTTCAGTGCAGCCGGAGGTGTCGAACCCGGTGCAGTCCCCCGCGCACGCCAGCACGCCGCCGTCGAAGCCCTGCGTGATGCAGTCCTCACCGACGAGATCGGCGCCGTCACACGCCTCGGTGCCCTCGGCGAGATTGTCACCGCACACCGCACCGCCACCGCCGCACGCCGATGCGCAGTTGGGGTCGACGAGCGCGTTGTTCGTGCAGACGACGTCCCATTGGTTGTTGCAGCAGAACGGATCGGCGGCGCACACCGAGGCCTCGCAGGCATCGTCGTCGCAGCCCGGCGTCCCATGGGCGGCGCAGCAGTCGCTCACGCACGACGCCGCCGTCGCGCAGTTGGGATCCGCGTCCGCCGCGTTCGCGCAGACGATGTCCCACTGGGTGTTGCAGCAGAAAGGATCGGCGGCGCAGACCGAGTCCTCGCAGGCCGCGTCGTTGCAGCCAGGAGATCCGTTCGCCACGCAGCAGTCCCCGTCGCCGAGACCGGTGCACAGGCTCGTGTCGAACGCGGTGCAATCGGCGGTGCAGCCCAGCGTGCCGTCGGGCAACCCCTGCGTGATGCAGTCTTCGAGCGCGAGGTCGGTGCCGTCGCAGACCTCATCACCCTCGATGACGTCGTTACCGCAACCGGGGCAGACGATGCCGCAGATCGAGGTGACCTGGTTGACACATGTGGCGTCCCAGCTGTCGTTGCAGCAGAACGGGTCGACGGCGCAGATCTGTTCGACGCAGGTGTCGCAGTCTGGAACCAGTACCTCGCCCTCGACGCAGAGGTCGTGGGCGCACGACGCATCGGTGCAGTTGCTCGTGTCGAAGGCGGTGCAGTCGTCCGCACATCCGAGCACGCCGCCCTCGAAGCCCTGCGCGATGCAGTCCTCGCCGGCGAGATCGACTCCGTCACAGATCTCGGCGTCTTCGATGACGTCGTTCCCACAGGCGGGTCCGACGCTAGTGCTGCCGCTCGACTCGCTCGACTCACCGGGGCCACTCGACTCGCTCGACTCGCCCGGGCCGCTCGACTCGCTCGACTCGCCGGGGCCGCTCGACTCGCTCGACTCGCCGGGGCCACTCGACTCGCTCGACTCGCCGGGGCCGCTCGACGAATCCGGGTCGACAGTCCCTGCGCTGCTCGTGTCTGAAGTGTCACTCGGATCGGACGGGTCAGACTCGGAGGTCGACGTGTCGGTCCCGGAGATGGTGTTGCTGGAGGTTGCCTCGGTGCCATCGTCGCCGCAGGCGCCGACCACGAGGGCGGCGAGCAGGACATGTCGACGGTGTCGGGCAGTGTCAATCAGGGGAAAGAAGCCGCGGAGCATGTCGGAGGATAGGCGCGCACCTCGCCCGAACGACACCGTTACGCCACGGTGCCAATTTCGGGCTCCAAAGGGCCTCCAGGGCGCGTTGAGCGCTATCGAGCGAGGGGCGCGGGCGTTTTTGCCACAGTGTCAGGTGACCGCCGGTCGCGGAAATTCTCCTTCGCCGGTGCCGGCCGGCGACGTTCCTCGCGGACGCTCACCCGCGAGCGCGAGGAGAACGTCGACACCTGGCCGTTCTGCCTGCGCGTCTCGCCACCCGTGAACGCGACGGGGCTGACCGCGACGGTATCGACGCTCAGCGAGATCATGCAGGCGACGGGGCTGCCGTTGCCCAAGACGCACGAGGTCCTGACGCGAGCGGAGTTGATCACGGTGACGGAGAGCTGGAGCAACCGCCCGACGCGCTCGATCCACGGGTTGCGGTTCGAGCCGGTCGGCGACGATCGTCGGGTTCGGCGACAACCGTCAGGGTTCGGCAATGACCAGGATCTGGTCGGCCGCGACGTCGTCGAGCGCCGCGGTCGCGCCGGTCGCCGGCCATAGCACACCCACGTCGGCCGTGACCGCGTCGCCGAGGCCGAAGTGCGCCTCGCGGGCGTCGTGGCCGAGCAGGTGGCTGGTGCCGCCGATCTCGACGCGCTGCGGACCGAGCTCGGTGGTCACCGTGACGATGGCTCCGATGCCGTCGCGGTTGCTCGCGCTGCCCGGGGTCTGCACGCGCAACCAGTGTCGACCGGCCCGCGGCGTGTCGTTGCGGAACAGCTTCACCTCGTCGCGGTTGTTCACGACCAGGATCTCGAGGTCGCCGTCGTTGTCGGCATCGAACGCGACGAGGCCACGGCCCTGCCCGGTGTCCACGAGGCCGAGGGCGTCCTGCTCGGCGACGTAGGCATCGCCGTCGAGGGTCCACGCGACCATCGGGTCCGCCAAGGCCGCGGTCGCGTACCAGCCGTTGGTCGCGACCAGATCGAAGTCGGCGTCGAGATCGTGATCGACGAACGCCGCGCCCCAACCCCAGCCTGCGTCACGCACGCCCGCGTCGTCGGTCACGTCGGTGAACAGACGATCGCCGTCGTTGCGATACAAGCGGTTGCCAGTCTTGCCCGGCCCGGTGATCGACGTGACGAACCAGTCGGCGTCGCCGTCGCGATCATAGTCGGCCGTCGCCGAGCCCATCCCGTTCTCTTCGGTGCCTACACCTGCGGCGAGCGTACCGTCGACGAAGGTGCCGTCGCCGGCGTTCCAGAACAGACGCGAAGCGGCGAAGTCGGAGGCGAGCAGGAGATCGGGCCAGCCGTCATCGTCGAGATCGGTCCAGCCGACCGAGAACACGAACGTGCCGTCGATGTCGCCGTCCACCGTCTGCCACACGTCGTCGACGGCGATGCCCGCCGCCGTCGTGACGTCTTCGAAGTAGCCGAGCGCTTCGGGGCCGAGGTTGCGCAGCAGGCGTGCGTGCGAGGGATGGTCACCAACGGCGTGGGTGCGCCACTCGCCGACGTAGAGGTCGAGATCGCCGTCGAGATCGTAGTCCGCGAACGCGACCGAGGTCCCCGCGTGCTGGTGCTCGCTCAGGACCGCCGCACCGCGCTCGAGCGCCTGCTCGGTGAACAGCCCATCCTCTTGGATGAAGAGGGAGTGCTGGAGCTGGCCGAGCGTGGTGACGTAGAGATCCTGATCACCGTCGTCGTCGACGTCGCCGAAGGCTGCGCCCGCGGTGCCGAGGGTGCCGGTCAGCCCGACGTCCGCGGCGATGTCGACGAACGTCCCGTCGCCCAGGTTGCGGTAGAGCAGGTCCTCGTCGTACGGCCGCGTGATGAAGACGTCGAGCCAGCCGTCGCCGTCGACGTCGGCCACGGCGGCGCCTCCCGAGACGCGCTCGGGAGAGCAGAACAGTCCCGGTACCGGCGGGTCGATCGCGTCGATGAGGCAGCTGCCCGCCGGCTGCGGCGTGCCCTGGTGGTGGGTGAGGCCCGCGGCAACGGTGATGTCGACGAAGGCGGGACCCTCGAGCTCGCCGGTGCTCGCGCCGCCCTCGGTCCCGTCGCAGCAAGGCATTGCGCTGGACGAGGTGCCCGCGGACGTGTCGCCGCCGCCAGGCTCGGTGCTCGAGTCGCCCGAAGCCTCGGCGTTGCTCGAGCCCGCGTCACCCGAGCTCGCCCCGACTGTGCCGTCGGTGCTCGAGCTGCTCGAGCCCATGCCCGACGCGGATGACGACGTCGTCGCCGAGGACGACGAGGCCGCGTCCGAGGTGTCGACGCCGCTGTTGCCGGTCGATGCGACACCGTCGCTGCTCGCCTCGCCGCGATCCGATGCCGAGTCGGATCCCTGCAGCACCGTGACGCCGCCGCAGCCGGTCAGGACCAGCAACGCGAGGGCGCGGGTAGGACTATCCGAGTGCATCGTGCGGATGCGAGTATCGCAAGCGCGGGGGCGATGCGCACGTGCCTCGCCGGCGCACTTTCGCGCGGCGCGGGAGTGGGTGAACACGGGGCTTGCGGGCCGGAAATCCGGGCCTGCGGGACGAGACCGTGGCGACCGGCGCTCCACCGGCGGCGCGCCGCATCGGATGGGCCGTCGGGATCACGGGGCTGGGGTCGTGCCCGCGTCGAGTCGCTTCAGCACCTCGTTCGCTTCGGTCCGACTGCGCTCGGGGATCGCGGGCGATGCGAGCGCCTGCTCCGCGAGCGTGCGCGCCGTCGCGGGGTCGTCGTGCTCGACCAGGTCCCCCTTCCACCGAGCAAAGCCCGGCGGGGCCTTCCCCCTACCGATCGCTGTCGCTCTCTCAGCTCGCGATCCGCCGCAGCCGCAGCAGCGGACCCTCATACTCCGCGACGTCCCGCAGATCGATCTCACACTCGATCATCCACGACGTGTCCCCCTCGCCATCGACGAGGGTCTGGCGCACGACCCACTGCCGCGGCGCCACCTCGCGCAAATCCGTGAGGTGAGTCAGCCGCGCGCGCGGTGACGTGTCGAGCGTCGTGTGCTCCTCGAAGTACGGCGCCACCGCGGCCTCCAGGCGCTCGAGCGTCCACGGATCCGCGGGCTCGTGGCGGATGACGGTGAGCACGTCCTCGCCGTCGCCCTTGGCGATCGCGGCGACCAGGGCGTGGAGCTCGGCGCGGATGCGGGCACCGAAGCGCCGCGGGTCCGCAGCGGGATCGGGCATCCCGACCGCAGCATCGTCGCCGCCCGTGCGCAGCACCGCGGTGTCGAGCTCGCCCCGCGAGACCGCCAACATCCGCTCCCACTCGAGCAGCAGCGTGTTGTCGACGCGCGAGAGCAGCGCGAACAGCCACGTCTCCAGCTCGAGCAACGACTCGTCCTTCATGCCCTCGGGCACGTTCTGCAGCAGCGCCTTGTAGACCTGGGTCAGGTAGCGCAGCAGCACGCCCTCGCTGCGCTGCAGGCCGTACTCCTTGACGTAGCCACCAAAGCCCAACGAGCGCTCGAACATGTCGCGGGCGATCGACTTGGGCTTGACGTTCTCGCGGGCCACCCACGGGTGGCGCACGCGAAAGCCGTCGTAGGCGGCGTAGATGAAGTCCGACAGCGGCTTGGGGTGCTCGACCTTCTCGAGCGCCTCCATCCGCTCCTCGTACTCGACGCCGTCGGCCTTGAGCTGGGCGATGAGCTCGCCCTTGAGCTTGTCGACCTGGCGCAGCAAGACCGCCTGCGGGCTCTCGAGGATCGACTCGACCATCGAGAGCACGTCGAGGGTGTGGGTCGGCGCGGTGGGATCGAGCTGTGCGAGCGCATCGAGCAGGTACAGCGACAGCGTGTGGTGCAGCGAAAAATCGGCCTGCAGCAGCTCGCTGACCCGCAGCGCGGGGCGGCCGCGGCGGACGTCGGGCACCAGCTCGACCACGCCGGCCGCCCGCAGCTCGCGGAGGATCTGCGCGGCCTGACGGCGATGCCGAGTCCGCGCCCCCGCGCGCTCGTAGCTGTTGGCGATGAGCTCGACGATGCGGCGGTAGCCACCGTGACGCTGCAGCGGATCCACCTCGCGAACGAGCACCGTGAGCAGCATGCCGTGGGTGATCTCGAAGCGCGACTGCAGCGGCTCGGGTTGGCCGTTTTGCAGCTTCTCGAACGTGCTCCGATCCCAGGGCACGAAGCCGCGGGCAGGCGGCTGCTTGCGCACGAATTTCTTCTTGCCGGCCTTGGCCTCGAGCCGCAGGTTCTCGATCATGTGCTCGGGCGCCTGCGCCAGCACCCAGCCCTGGCTGTCGAACCCCTTGCGCCCGGCCCGTCCGGCGATCTGCTTGAAGTCGCGCACCGACAGCACACGGGTCTTGCTGCCGTCGAACTTGCACAGCTTGGTGAACAGCACCGAGCGAATCGGGACGTTCACGCCGACACCCAAGGTGTCGGTGCCGGCGATGATCTCGAGCAGGCCGCGCTGGGCGAGGCGCTCGACCACGCTGCGGTACTTGGGGAGGATCCCGGCGTGGTGCAGGCCCACGCCGTGGCGGATCAGCTTCTTGATCTCCGGGCCATAGACGGAGTCGAAGCGGACCCCAGCGGTCGCCGCCGCGATCGCGTCCTTGCGCTCGCGGCTGCACAGGTTCACCGACATGAGATCCTGGGCGATGTCGGCACACTCGCGCTGCGTGAAGCTGACGACGTACACCGGCGCCCGCTCGAGCCCGGTGAGATCGCCGATGGTCTCGTGCAGCGGCGTCTCGCGCCACTCCCAGTCGAGCGGCACCGGACGCTGCTCCGAGCGCACGATGGCGACCTCGGCCCCCGTGTACGACTTCAGGCCGTTCTCGAACGCCGACATGTCGCCGAGCGTCGCCGACATGAGCAAGAACCGGGCGTGCGGCACGGTGATGAGTGGGATCTGCCAGGCGATGCCGCGGTCGGGGTCCGAGTAGAAGTGGAACTCGTCCATCACGATGTAGTCGACCGCGGTCGACGCCCCGTCGCGCAGCGCGAGGTTGGCGAGCACCTCGGCGGTGCAACAGATGATGCTGGCGCCGGCGTTGATGCTGGCGTCACCGGTGAGCATGCCGACGTTGGCGGCGCCGAGCTGATCACAGAGATCGAAGAATTTCTCGTTGACCAGCGCCTTGATCGGCGAGGTGTAGAAGCACCGCCGGCCCTCGCACATCGCCTTGAAATGCAGCGCCAGGGCGACCAGCGACTTGCCCGATCCGGTCGGCGTGGCGAGCACGACGTGGCGGCCTCCGACGAGCTCCAAGATCGCCTCTTCTTGGGCGGGGTACGGCTCGAGACCAGTGGTCGCGAGCCAGCCCAGGAACCGCTCGAGGATCACATCGGCGTCGCGCGTTCGCCCGGGTGGGATCCAGTCGGAGAGCTTGCTGACGGGGGCGGCGGCGGACATCGGTGGGCGCTTCGCGGCGGGCCCACAGGCCCTGGCCGGGCGACAAGGATGGTCCGCGACCCGTCGGCGCACAACCCCAGAGCACGAACGCAGCGCGCCCGCCGGTGCGTGGGGCACGGGCGGGCGCGAGATGCAGCGGCGAGAGGACCGACTACTCGAGGTCGTACTGCTTGAGCTTGCGGTACAGCGTGGTCTTGCCGATGTGGAGCAGGCGCGCGGCCTTACGACGATTGCCGCGGGCGTAGTTGAGCGCGCGACGGATGGCCTGCTTCTCGGCCTCCTCGAGGCACAGCTGACGCTCGGGCGACTCGGCGCGGACGTTGTGCACGTCGCGGACGCGCAGGCGCGAGGGCAGATCTCGCAGCTCGATGACCTCGCCGGTTCCGATCGAGATCGCCTGGGTGAGGACCTCGGTGAGTTCGTCGCCGTTGTTCGGCCAGCGATAGCTACGCAGGCAATCGAGGGCGCCATCGGCGATGCCGCCGATCGGGCGCTTGGCCGGGGTCTTGGCGATGATGTCCATGGCCATCATCTCGAGGTCTTCGATGCGCTCGGAGAGGCTCGGCACGTCGATGCGGATGCCGGAAGCCCAGCGGACGATCTGCGGGTGGAGCCGGTTGTGGCCCTCTTCGCTCTCGGGGCGCAGGCGGGTGCCGATCACGATGCGGCCCAGGCCAGTCAGCGCCGGCAGACGCGCCTGCTCTTCGAGCGAGAGATCCTCGAGACGGCTCAGGTAGGTGAATGCCCCCAGATTCAGCAGACGTGGCTGCTCGTTGCCGCGGACGACCTCCATGCTCGGCACCTCGCCACCACCGAAGTGATAGAGGATGCGGGCGATGGTCTCCTTGCCGGTGCCGGCCCCGCCCACGAGGAGCACGGGCAGGTTGGTGCGGACCGCTCGCTGGATCACGGCCTGCACCCGGCGCGCTGCGGCCGAGTGGCCGAGATATACCGGCGGGCTGGAGCGGAAACGGGCGTCGGCGATCGACTCGGGGAATTTGGGTGAGAAGTCTGCGGCCTGCATGGGGTCTACCTCGGGGTGCAATCGGTCTATTGGGTGGTCATCGACCCGCGGCAACCCCGACGCTCGGAAGATCGTGCGGACTCGGGCCGCACGCGTCGGCTCAAGTCCCACCACGGCGCGGACGATGACCGCGGCATGTCTTGGTCCTCGCCGCGCCACGCATCGTCGTCGCCCGCGTGCCGCGGCTTCGCCAGGCAGTGGCGGGTGCTGTTCGCCGAGGATCAGCCGCCGATGCTCGATCTGCTGGCCACCGCCGGCCCGGGCCGGGGGCGGTGGTCGGTGGCGCTCGTCCGAGCCCACGCCGTGGCCACCGGCGAGCCCGGAGCCCTCGCGCTGCTGCAGACGTTCGAGGCCGAGCTCGGCGCCGCGACCGGACTCACGCCGCCGCGCTGGCCCTCGCGCCTGCGACCGGCACACCCGCTCGCGCAGCTCGTCACGCCGGCCCTCGACCCTTCGCAGCTGCTCATGCTCGGGGCCGGACAATCCTCGCGCACGGCGGCGGACGAGGGGGCAGTGGCGGTGCTGCTCGACGCGGCCTTCGGTGCGCGCGAGGAGTCGCCGCACACGGCCGAGCTGCGCGCCCGTGTGTGCAGCCTCGCGATCCCGTCCGGTGCACGCGAGCGCTGGCGCGCCGGCTTCGGCCTGATGCCCCCCGATGCGGTGGTGCCCGGCGAGCACCTCGGCGCGATGCGACTGCTGCAGGCGGCGTTCGCCGACGACGGATCCGTGCGCGCGGTCGATCCCACGGTATCGGCGCCGATGCGACCCGAGAGCGCCCTCGACGTGCTGCTCTCGGGCCTTGCCGTCCGCGCCGCGCTGCGCCGCACTCGCATCCTGCAGGACCTCGACACCACGGTGGTCGAGCGCCGCGCCGCCTGACGCTTGTCGCCCCCCGCGCCTTCGTGCGAAGAACGCCGGGTGACCGAGCCCGACATCGAGACCCTGCGCGCGCACATCGAGGCTGCATTCGCCGACCGGGCGCTGCTCGCCGAGCCGGCGACGCAGCGCGCCGTGCACGACACCATCGAAGCCCTCGACCGCGGGCTCGTGCGCGTCGCCACGCCGCCCGCCGAGCCAGGCGGCGAGTGGCAGGTCCACGCGTGGGTGAAGCAGGCCATCTTGCTGTACTTCGGAGTGCGCGGGATGGAGACGCTCGAGGTCGGGCCGTTCGAGTACTACGACAAGATCCCGCTCAAGCGCGGCTGGGCCGAGCTGGGCGTGCGGGCCGTACCGCCCGCCACCGCGCGGTTCGGCGCGCACATCGAGCGCGGCGCGATCCTGATGCCGAGCTACGTGAACATCGGCGCGTGGGTCGGCGCCGGCACGATGGTCGACACCTGGGCGACCGTGGGCAGCTGCGCTCAGGTCGGCCGCAACGTGCACCTGTCGGGGGGCGTCGGCCTCGGTGGTGTCCTCGAGCCCCCGTCGGCGTCGCCGGTGGTGATCGAAGATGGCTGCTTCATCGGCTCGCGCGCGATCGTCGTCGAGGGGGTGCGGGTCGAGCGTGAGGCGGTGCTCGGGGCCAACGTCGTGCTCACCGCGTCGACACCGATCATCGATGTGACCGGCGAGCGGCCCGTGACGTCGAAGGGACGGGTGCCGCCGCGCGCCGTCGTCGTGCCGGGCACCCGCGCACGGCGCTTCCCCGCCGGTGAGTTCCAGATCGCATGCGCGCTTCTCATCGGATACCGCAAGGAGAGCACCGAGCTGCGCACCAGCCTCAACGAGGCGCTGCGCAGCTTCGACGTCCCGGTGTGAGCCCTGCCCCACCGCGCAGAGGCTGCGGGCCGCGAGCGAATCCCCGTTTCGGTCCGGGCGACAGCCCTCCGCGGGGCAGTCGTGGCGACTGCGGCGGTGGACTGCTACCCTCGCAGGGCGAGACCGTGGTGGATCAGGCGAACGGGAGCGTTTCACGATGAGCCAGGCGGGCGGCCGCGGGCGATGGTCGAGCCGACTCGGTCGGCTGCGCCGTGGCGCACCCGATGACGTGCCCGCGGCGCGAGGCGCCGATCTGCGCGAGGGTGAGTCGGCGTCGCCCCGTTCTGACCGCGTCGCGTCGCCGTCGCGGGCAGGCTGGGACTTCACGGCCCGCGATCGCGAGCCGGTGGTCGAGCCGCCGCCGCCGATGCCGGTGCGGGCCCAGATCCTCGCGATCCTCTCCGACCCGCGCGTCGATCACATCACACTCGATGGATGTGCGCGGATCATCGCGCGGCCGCGCCAGGATCTCGAGACGTCGATCGACGCGATGGTCCAGGCCGGCGAACTCGTCGAGGCCGGCGGCGCGGCCAAGCACTATCGCCTGCCGCTCGGCGAGAAGCAGCGGCTCGAGGCGTTGTTCCGCAACACCGCCGTGGAGCTCGGCGAGCAGGGCATTCTCGCCGAGGCCGCCGGGTTCGATTCCGGCTTCGATGACGAGGGCGACGAGCCGCGGCTGCCGGTCACCGCGGGCCTGCTGAGCCTGTTTCTACCCGGCACCGGCCAGCTGCTCAACGGCGACGTCGGCCGGGCCTCGCTGGTGTTCGCGGTGTGGAGCCTGGCCTGGATCACCCACCTGTCGCCGGTGTGGACGTTCGTCTGCCTCTACGCCGGCGCCGAGGCGTTTTTCACGGCGAAGATCCGCGGCGTGGAGCGCAAGCTCGCGAAGGACGCGCTCACCGGCAACACAGGTGGCGCCCGCGCCCTGGGCCCTTGAGGCTCACGGCGTCCGCACCACCCGGGAGCGGAGCTCACGGGCTAGCTCTGATCGTGAGCGCCAGATACGGCAGGCGATCGCGCAGATCGTCGGCGGTCCCGTAGAGCACGCGATACGCCAGCCACCGCCCCAGCACCGACTGGGTGTACTTGCGGGTCTCGTCGTACGGGATGCCCTCGATGAAGACGTCGAGGTCCAAGGTGCCGCGGACACCCAGCCATCGATCGACCGCGCCCGCGCCCGCGTTGTAGCTCGGGATCGCCAGCGCGACGGCACCGTCGCCGCCGCCGAAGCGGGCCACGAGCGATCCGAGGTGATGGATACCGAGCGCCAGGTTGGTCGCCGGATCGTAGAGGACCTCGTCGTCACGCAGATCGACGCCGAGGTCGCGCGCGACCGACTTCGCCGTCGACGGCATCAGCTGCACGAGGCCGCGCGCGCCGGCGAACGACGTCGCCCGGGGCTCGAAGCGGCTCTCGGTCTGCATGATCGCGTAGGTGAGCCACTGCGGCACGCCGGCGGTGCTCTCACCGGGCTCGATGATCTCGACGAACGGCCGCGGATACGCGGCCTTCCACGGGGTCGCGTCGGCGGCAGGCGGCACCTGGCGCCACGCCGTGCCCATGCTGGCGACGAGCCGCTGCGCGCCGCCGTACAGCCCGGCTTGGTTGAGCACCATCACCGCCGGCCAGCCACCGATGTCGGCGGCGCGGAGCTCTTCTTGCGCCCACGTGCCCAGCCCGAGCTTCGCGAGCACCAACGCGGCCTCGCTGCGTGGGGTCGCGCCTGCGCCGGTGCTCGTGCCCGCGGCGGGTCGGTGCATCGCGGCGACGGCCTGGGCCCACACGACGTCACCCTGCTCGCGCAAGCGCGACAGGGCCTGTAGGGCCGGGTAGTCGAGCGGCGCGACGGCGAGGACCTCGAGCCATGCGGCGCGGGCCTCATCCATCCGTCCGCTGCGCGCGAGGGCGCGCCCCCGGAAGTAGTGGAGCTTGCCGCGCTCGATCGGCGTCAGCCACTTCGCGGCGAGCCCCGACTCGGCCAGACGCAGCGCCTCGGCGTCGTCGCCCCGGGTGAACGCAGCGACCAGCAGGCGTCGACGCGCTTCCTCGGCCATGTCGCCCGCCACCGCGAGCCCGCGCTCCCACGCCTTGCGGGCCGCGTCGCGATCGCCGGCCTCCTCCCACGACTCGCCGGCGAGCACCCACGCGTCGTCGGCGTAGGTGTGGGTGTCGTGCGAGGTGGCGAGGGCCTCGAATGTGCGCGCGGCCTGTTCGTACTTGCCCTCGGCATAGCGGCCGCGCCCGGCTTGGTACGTGGCTTTGACCGCGAAGTCGAGGCCGCGGGGCCCCGCTGCGCGACACTGGGTGGCCGCCTGCTCGAAGTGGGGGCGCGACTTGGCACGATCCCGCTGCTTGAAGACTGCGGTGCCCTTGGCGAAGTGGGCGGCGCAGCGCTCCATGGCGGTGACGCCGGGCTCGCGCAGAAGCGCATCGGCGGCGCGCACCGCCTGGGTGTAGCGCGCGCGATCGACCATGGCCTCGATGCGGCCCAGCGCCACCTGGCGCTCGAACTCCCGGAGCTCGGGGCCACGGCGACCGACGCCGGCGGTGCGCAGCTGGCCGAGCTCACGCTCGGCGGTTTCGGCGTAGTCGGACAGCGGCACCGCGACGAGCAGCGACTCGTAGATCTCGACGGCCTCGCGCCGCGCCTCGGCGTCGTCGGACTTGGCCAGGCTCTTGGCGAGCTTCGCGGCGACCTCGTGGCGGCGCGGGCCGTCGCGATGCTCGGTGGCGTAGCGACGGTACGCGGTGTGGGCCCGCGCGATGGCGTCGGTGCGCAGGCTCGCGTCACCTTGGATGACGAGCAGATCGCCGGCCAGCGGCGAATCGCCGACAGACTTCGGATCGAGACCATCGACGAGCGCCAGCGCGGCCGTGGGATCACCCGCGTCGAGGCGGGCCTGGGCCTCGAGCAGACGGATCCGCGGCTCGATGGGCGCGAGCACCGGTGCGACGCGGCACTCGGCGAAGCGCGTGGCCGCCTCGGCGTGCTTGCGGTCCTTCAGATCCTCGAGGCCGAGCAGCAGCAGCGCGGCGGCACGATCGCCGGCCGACAGCGCGACGTCGGGCTGGGCCAGCAGGGCCTCGAGCTGGGCCCGTGCCGCCGGGTGATCGTCGCGCTCGCGGGCGAGGATCGCCTCACGACCGGGGCCGTCGGCGAACCACAGCGTGCGATCGGGTGGCGGTGGGGGTGTCGCCGGAGGGAGGTCCGCGCTCGCGTCGGTGGCCTCGGCGGCCTCGACCACCACCGGCGGCCCCTCGCCGCGACACGCAGGCGCCAGAGCCAACACGCCGCAGAGCAGCGCTGCGCGCGTCGTCATCGGGCGCCGCCCTGGCCGCGGTGTGTCGCCGCCACCATCACACCAGTCGCGTGGGTTCGTGCTCGGGATCGTAGATCTCGACGCGGTTGCGACCGTTGCGCTTGGCCGTGTACAAGGCGGCATCCGCCGCCTCGATGAGCGCTTCGGCGGTGGGTCGCACCAACATGGCGAGGTCGGACACACCCAGCGAGACGGTGAGGGTTAGAGCGCGGCCGTCGACGTCGAAGGGCTTGCCGCTGATCGTGTCCAGTATACGGTACGCGGCCTTCGAGCCGCGCAGCGCGTCGACGTCGCGGCAGATGAGCGCGAACTCCTCGCCCCCGTAGCGGGCAAAGATGTCCTCGCTGCGGGTGGTGCCCTCGACGCGGTCGGCCAGGCCACGCAGGACCTCGTCGCCGGCCGGGTGGCCCATGGTGTCGTTGATCTGCTTGAAGTTGTCGATGTCGAAGAGCACCAGCGAGAGCGGCTTGCCGTGCCGCAACGCGAAGGTGACATCGCTCTCGAGGCGATTGTTGAAGTAACCGCGATTGAACACGCCGGTCAGGCGGTCGCGCAACGCCGACTCGTAGAGGTTGCGCTGGAAGTCCTCGTCGAGATCGTCGTTGAAGGTGAACTTGAGGACGCTCGAGGCGCCGATCTGGATCTTGTCGCCCTCGACCAGGGGCTGCCTGTCGACGCGCGTGCCGTTGGCGAACGTGCCGTTGGTGGACCCTGCGTCGCACAAGAAGTAGGTGCCGCCCTCTTCTTCGACGGCGGCGTGCGTCCGCGATATTCCCTCGTCGTTGATCCGCACGTCGGTCTGCAGACCGCGGCCGATCGTGGTGCGGGTGCCCTCGCGCAGCGGGAACATCTCGCCCATGCGATCACCCGACAGCACGACGACGAACGCTCGCTTGCGGCCGTCGCGGCCGCGATCGAGCGCCTGCGGCTCGAGACGGATGGTCGTCTTCGTCATGGCGAGTCGCCCCCATCGTAGGCCGTGTGCGTGCGGGCAGGCAACCGCCGGCGGACGCGGTCTGCGGCCTGGGGACGAATCGGCGCCGACCACCGGCCATCGGCCACCGGCCACCGGCCATCGGCCACCGGCCATCGGCCACCGGCCATCGGCCATCGGCCACCGGCCATCGGCCACCGGCCACCGGCCACCGGCCACCGGCCACCGGCCTGGCTGGAGACTCCAGCCACGGCCGGTTTTTGCGGCGTACGCCGCCTTGGGGGTATCGTGTCCGCCACCCCGTGCACGCAGCGTCGCGATCGTCGTCTTCCTCCCCGTTGTGGCGCAGACTCGCCCGCGCTGCCTCGGCTCCCGCCCGCCGCGCGTGCCCTTCGACCGCGGCGACGTTGGTGCTGGCGCTCGCCTGCCCCGAGATCGCGCGAGCGGCCCCGTCGTCGGATCTGCCCGACGTGACCGACGAGCCCGAGCCTCCCGCCGAGACGCGTGACGTCGACGACGAGCAGCTCGAGCGGGCGATGACGGCGTTCGCCCGCGGCTCGGCGGCCTACAGCGACGCGCGCTACCAGCAGGCCCTCGGCGACTTCCTCGAGGCCGCGACGCTCTACGCGTCGCCCGACTTCCAGTACAACATCGGTCTTTGTTACGAGAAACTCGGTAAGCCCGAGGAGGCGATCGGCGCCTTCGAGACCTATCTGAAGACCAAGCGCAACGTCCCCGATCGCGCCAACGTCGAGGATCGCATCGCGCGGCAACGCGAGGAGCTCGAGCGCCGCGCCGCCTCGGCGAAGCGGGCGGCGAACGTCACGCCGCCCATCGAACCCGAACCCGACGGGCGCGGACTCGTCATCGCCGGCGCGACGGTCACCGGGCTCGGCGCTGCGGTCGCCATCGGCGGCGGACTCGGCCTCGGCATCGCCGCCGGTCGACGCAGTGACGAGGTCGACGCAGTGACCAACGGCGGCAACCCCGATGGCCGCACCTTCGGCGAGACCCGCGACATCGCGGATCGCGGCAAGGCCCTCGAGCTCGGTCAGGTCATCACGGTCGCCGTCGGCGGGGGCATCGCCCTTGCCGGCATCGCCATGCTCGCGGTCGGGCTGTCGCGACGGGCGAAGGCCAAGGCCACATCGAGCAGCGGGGCTGGCCCCACCGCCACGCTCGCGCCAGACTTCGGACGCGCAGGCGTCGGCTTGCTGCTCTCGGGGAGGTTTTGAACATGCGCCGCTTGGCATCGCCGCTGCTGCTGATCCTGGGGGGCTGCTTCACCGCGGATCTCGACCCCACCGCCATCGGCGTGTTCGCGTGCAGCGACGAATCCGAGGACGCCTGCCCCGGGGATCTGAGCTGCGTCAACGGCCGCTGCGAGGCACCCGACACCCTGCCCGACGTCGTGATCGGCTTCCCCGAAGTCGATCAGGAGCTGCCGTTCGAGGATGAGGTCGGCGCCACACGGATGGTCAACGTCACGGTGTCGGGCACGCTCGTTCTGGTCAACGAGGTCTTCGGCACACCCCACGTCTTCGGCGAGGGGCACCTCGAGGTCGTCGCGGACGACCGCCCGCCGGTGATCGTCGATGCCGGCGCGTTGGGCGGGATCCTCAGCGTCCCGGTCGTGTTCGACAACACGCTGGGACCCCACCGCATCTCGGTGCGGGCGATCCGCAACGACGGCATCCCGTACGATCACGGCGAGGCCCTCGCCAACCGCCTGTTCTTCATCAGCGACGGTACCACCCCGATGCTGGGGATCACGCGTCCGTGGCCCGGCGACGCGTTCCCGCTGGACGCCACCACGATCGAGGTCGAAGCGTCGGTCCTACGCTTCGCGTTGCGGCCGGCGGTGGAGAACGGCCTGCCCGAGGCGCTCACCGGCCACCTCCACGTCTACTACGACCGCGACATCGACGCGTGCCTCGCAGATGTCGGCGGCTGCGACAACGAGTACCTCACGACGATCGTGCAAGAGGGCGCCACCGGCCTGCCCACCTTGCCCGACGCATCGGCCGGCAGCTTTCCCCTGAGCCTGGTGCTCCGCAACATCGACCACTCGCTCTTCCGCTTCGACGCCGATCCGGACGACGACATCCCCGGCGTCTCGATCATCGACGAGATCCAGATCGTGCGCCGCTAGCGGCGGACCAGCGCCGCGACGTAGAAGCCCTCGGTGCCGTCGTCCTCGGGCGTCCATGTGCGCTCTTCGACGAGGGCGAAGCCTTCCCCGGCCGCCGACGCCAGCGCCGCGTGCACCACCTCGGGGCCCTCCTCTGCCTCGCCCGAGCACACCGCGTAGACCAGCCGACCGCGGGCGCCCGGAAGCGGCAGCAGCTGGGCGAGCAGCCGCGCCTGCACGGCCGCGGCCGCGGCGATGTCCGCGAAGTGGCGATGCCAGCGGATCTCCGGGTGCCGGGCGAGGTTGCCCAGGCCCGTACACGGCACATCGAGGAGGATGGCGTCGAACGGCGCGAGGGCCTCGAGCGATGCGGAGGGCTCGGTGAGATCGGCGACGATCGTGTGCAGCGCGAGTTCCGGAGCATCGAGCCGTCCGCGCTCGCCCAGCCGCCGCTGTTCGTCGAGCTTGCCCTGCTCGCGGTCGGCGGCGACCAACATCCCGCGACGATCCATGCGCTCGGCGAGCTGCAGCGTCTTGACCCCGAGCCCTGCGCAAGCATCGAGCACGCGCTCGCCCGGCTGGGGCGCGAGCACGATCACCGGTTGCTGGGCCGCGAGCCCCTGCACCGAGACCAGGCCCTCGTCGTGGAGCGCGCCATAGAACAGATCGCCGCCGCCATGCACCCGCAGCGCCTGCGGCATCCCGACCACGCACTCGACGGTCGCGCCGGGTCGCTCCTCGAGCAGACGTGCGCGCGCCGACTCGGCGTCGGTGCGGGTGAGATCGACGCGCAGATCGACGGTCGGGATCTCGGCCAGCCGCGCTGCGCGGGCGATCGCACGTTCGGGTCCGAGCCGCGCGATCCAGCGGCCTGCGAGCCACCGCGGGATGCTGTAGCGCCGATCGAGGACATCGAGCGGTGCGCCGGCGGCGAGGCGGCCATCGAGCTCGGCCCCGCCTTGGGCGAGGGCACCGAGCACGCCGTGCACGAGACCCGAAAGTGTGCGGCTGGGATCGAAGGCCCGCGCTGCATCGACGGCGTGACCGATCGCGTTGCCCGGCGCGCGGCCCAGCTCGAGGATCTCGTAGGCGCCGACGCGTAGCAGCTCGCGCGGCACGGCGCCGAGCCGCCTTGGATCCCGGGCGTGGGCGTCGATGTGCGCGTCGAGCCGGGTGCGGTGACGCAGCACGCCGTAGACCAGCGACGTCACCAGGCCGCGGGCGCCGCCTCTGAGCTCGGTACCACCGCGTTCGAGCGCGTCACCGAGCACGCGATTGCTGAACCCCGCGGTGCGACAGATGGCACGCAGCGCCTTGACCGCCACCACCTGCGGCGACTCGGCGCGCGGCGCAGTCCCCGGCGATGGCGGTGGCGATCGCGGGGGCGAACCGCTCGACGCGCGCTTGGGTCCGGACACGGCCCGACTTGTAGAGGATCCGCCACGACCATACAAACCGGGTGCCAAACCGGGTGCCAAACCGGGTGCCAAACCGGCTGCCAAACCGGGTGCCAAACCGGGTGGCAAACCGGGTGGCAAAACCGGGTGCCAAACCGGGGCCGGGTGCCAAACCGGGTGCTAGCCTCGCTCGGTGCGCGGCGTGTGCCTGGCCCTCGGACTCGTCATCGGCTGCGATCCACCGCCGCCGCCCGGGGACCCGTGGGATTCCGCGGCGCGGGCGCTGCTGCGCGAGGTCGAGGACGACGACTACCGTGGGTGGACCGAGATGGCGCTCGAGGGCGAGGCGCCGCACGGCCGCTGGTCGATCATCTACACCGATGCGCGCATCGACGACGCGGCCGCCACTGGTGACGCGCTCGCGGCGTGGCCCGATGGCGCGCGCGTGGTCTGCGAGGGCCGCGACGATCCGGACGGCGCGGCGCACACCGTGCAGATCATGCGCCGCGATCGCGGCGGTTGGATCTGGGCGCAGTACGACGGCGACGGCGAACCGCTGCACTACGGCACGGACAGCGCCTGCGCCCACTGCCACGCGGCAGGCGACGACTTCCTGCGCAGCATAGAGCTGCCGTAGCCGCGGCGCGGGATCAGTCGTCGTCGTCGTCGAGCTCGACGCCGAGCACGTCGGCGACGCGCCCCCACTGGTACATCGGCATCGCGCCACGGGCGAGCACCGGGATCCGGCCGTCCGCATCGATGACAACGAACGCGGGCTCGGTGGCGTCGAGACCGAAGGCGGCGCGGGCCTCGGGGGCGCCGTCGATCACCTGCCAGGTGGGGAACTCGAGCTGCGGCGTGCCGCCGACGATCGCACCCTCTGCGCGCCTCAGCTTGGCCTTGACCGCCGTCGACACCATGCGGATCGACGGGTCTTTCATGCGCTCGATCGCCTCGTCCTCGGCGCCGTCGAAGCCGTCGTCGATGCCCGGCACGTCGGCGCGGGCGACCTCGCGGCCCAAGAAGATGATCGCGCACGGGGTACCGTGCCCACAGCGCTCCGATGACAGCTCGCCGAGCGAGAAGCTGGGCATGGGCGGTCCGGCCGGGGGCTCCTCGGCCCCGAGCATGACGCCGATGCGCTCGAGCTCCGCACCCTCGGCGCCGCCGCTGCGACGCTCGAGCACCGCGCCGTCGGGCCCGATCACGACGAAGCCGTGGTGCCCCTTGGCGAGGCCGAACGTCGACGCGAACACGCCTTCGAAATCGACGTGGACCGGATAGCGGGTCTCGTCGGCGAAGTGCTTCATCATGCCCTCGGCCTTGGCCTTGAACATGCCGAAGCCCGCGGCGTCGCCGACGATGTGGCCCACGGTGCCCGGCGGCAGCACCCAGCGGTTGAGGGCCCGGTTGAGCGACTGGCCCTCCTTCGACTTGCCGATCTGCGGGCTGTAGACGATGAAGAACGCGGTCTTGCCCGCGAGCGCCGAGAGCCGCAGCTCGGGCACGTCGCCGAGCGGCGGGATCACGATCGACGCCGGATCGCCGAGCACCGGCGGCAGCTCCTTCGGGATGTCGTCGACGCGGAAGAACCACGCGCCGGCGGCCAGCACGACGAAGACGAGGGCAACGCCAGCGAGCGCGATCTTGCGGAGACGACCGACGGCCACGACGGCGAAGTATACGGCCCGCGGCGCCGCGCGAGGGCGCACGCCGCCCAGAGGCGCTACTGCACCCGCAACAACCCGAACGAGAGCGCCCCATCGCGGAGGCAAGCGACCTCGACCGACGCGATGGTCTCGTCTTGGCGTGGCGGCGTGACGATCGAGTCGCAGGTGGCGCCGATCATCGTCGCTGGCGGCGCGCTGCCGTCGCTCGTCGCGATCGCGACCATGTCGGCGGCGCCGCGCGGCACGAGCACAGCGATGGCGCCGCCGATCCGCGCGAGCGCGAGCGCGCCGGTGGCGGGCGTGTCGTCGGGCAGCCCGACGCTGCGCAGCACCGGCGAGCCGTCGCCGCTGTCGTCGATCCACGCCACCAGCACCGACGCCCGACCCGGCTCGAGGCCCGCGACGATGCGCGAGCCGAACGCGGACACCGAGGTGACCAGCGGACCGTCGATGTCGCCCCACCTCGGATCGTCGAGGTTGGTGCGGAGCGGCGGCACGCGCACGGCCCCGTCGGCGCCGATCTCGAGGCGGCCCGGTCGCACCCCCGCGAAGCGCCCACCGAGGCTGACCTCGACCTCGGGGCGGAGATCGAGCACGGCCGCCAGCGCATCGAGATCCTCGGCCCCGATCGGCAGCACCTGCGGGATCGGCAGCCCGGCGGCCGACCACCGCGCGAACGCGACCGTGCGCTCGCCAGGGTGGGATTGTTCGCTGTCGACGAGCGCGAGCACCTCGGCCAGCACGAGCGGGCCGACGAGGTGGGGCCGCCCGATCTCCGTCCACTCGCGGGCGCCGAGCCACGATGCATCCGGGACGAAACCGACCACCACGTCGCCACCGTCGTCGCCATCCCAGGCGACGTCGGTGATCGCGATCCCGTCGCCGGGCGTCCCCAGCCGCCAGGCGACGCGCAGCCGGTCCACATCGTCGACGACGTGGCGCGACAACGCCACCGCAGCGCCGGCGTCCAGATGGGTGTAGCCGGGCATGGCGACGTCGCGCGGGCGATCCGTGGCCCAGCCGGCAGCGCCGGGCGGCCACGCGCGCACGCGGGTCGCCCCGCCGTCGACGATCACGAGGCCCAGCGCAGCGGCCTCGACTCCCGCGCCCACCACGAGCGCTTCACCAGAGTCGAGCGCATCGCCCGACTCCCAGACCAGGGCCGGCGCGGCCGCATCGACGATGGTGATCATCACCGGATCGGAGGCCTCGGTCTCGACCGCGTCGGGCGTACGCATCACCAACCTGTGGGTCCCGGGCACCAGGCCCCCGCGGACGAACAGCGTGAGCGTGCGCTGGGCGAGCACCCCGATCGACGAGCCGATGCCCAAGGTGCCAACGTTGCGTTCGTCGATCTCGAGCTGGGTGATCCCGGGCTCGGCATCGATGTCGAGCACGACGCCTGTCGCATGCGTGCTCGGCAGCTCGAGCGCGCCGTCCAGCGGACCGATGAAGTCGGGACTGGGCAGGTCGACCGCGCCGGTGCTGCCGTCCTCGGTACCGCCCTCGGCCGGCGGGGCGGCGCCGCAACCGAGCGCGCACGCGGCGATGGTGACGAGCGCTCCGCCCACCCGCGCGGCCCCGCCTACCTTCGCGCCCACGATCCGTAGCGTGGCGCGAATGGGCCCAGGGCCGCAAGCCACACGGTGTCGTCCGCGGGCCGTCGCGATCAACCGTTGGCGACGAACCACAGCAGCACCGCGCTGACACCGTGCATGGAGCCCAGCACGCCGCCCAGCCAGCGCAGGTGAGCGGCGCGGCCGAACGCGACGACGGCCACGCACGCGACGGCGCCGGCGGCGAACACCGCGAGGGAGCGTTGCACGTCGATCGCGTCGATGCTCCACAGCGCGATCGCGGTGGCCGCCCATCCCACGAGCGCGGCCCACCACACGCCGCGGGTGAGCAGGGCTTGCAGCGCCCGACGTCGTCGCCACGCGGCAGCAGCGGTGACGGAGGCCGCCCGTGCGCACCTTTGGGCGGCCCACGCGGCGGCCGGCACCGCCACGCGCGCGGCTCCGCGGGCGAACGCGACGGCGCGGGCGCGGGGGATGACGCGGGCGTGAGCGTCGGGGTCGGGGTCGCGCTCGGGGTCGGGGTCGGGGTCGAGCTCGGGGTCGAGCTCGGCGGCCGGCGGCTCCACGCGCCGCGCCTTCTTGGCCTTGCGGCGCGCAGGCGGAATCGGCGTGGTCGACATCGCCCCGACTCTGCGCAACGCAGGCCTCCCACCGCAAGTTTTCGCCCCGTTGCGTGCGATACTCGAGGGCATGCGGACGGCGCTCTTGGCGTGGTGGCTGCTCGCGCCGGCGTGGCGGCCCGCGAGCGCGCCGCCACCCACCGTGTGGGCGCGCGCCGGCGCGACCGGTTGGGCGGTGTGCGACGAGCTCGCCCGCCAGGCCGCGGCGCTGCGCAACGGCGTCGGTGTCCGCGGCGCCGAGGACGATCCCTCGCCGTGGACCGAGCGCGCCGCGCGGTGCCCCGCGGTGCCCGAGATCCTTTTTCTCGCCGCGCAGTTCGAGATCATCGCGGCGGGTGACCTGGGCCTTGGCCCCGAGCCCGGCGTGGGTCTGGGGCCGGTCATCGAGGATCATCGTCGTCGGGTGACCCAGGCGCTGCGTTGGCTGGAGCGCAGCATCGACGAGTCCGCACGCCGCCGCGAGGCCGCCCCGCGCGAGGCCAGGTTCTTGCGCGCCTACGCGCTGCTCGCCCTGGGCCGCCACGCCGAGGCCAGAGTCGCACTCGACGACGCGGTCGCGCACTGCGACGTCGAGCGTTGGCGCAGCGATCGGATGGGGGCCGTGATCGCGCTGGTCGCGGGCGACATCGAAGCCGCCATGGAGCTCGCCCACCGCGCGTCTGAAGGGACGCCGAGCGAGGACCGCACGATCACCCGCTACATCCGCGCCCTCGTCCTCGATCGCAGCGGCGCCCCCGCGGCGTCCCGCGCCGAGCTGATGGAGCTGCGCAACGACGCCGGCCACATCTTGTCCCGTATCGCCACCGAGAGCCTCCTGCCGATCCACGAGCGCGTGTATCTCCGCGCGCTCGAGCGCCAGATCGGCGACGATCCCGGCAGCGCGATCCCGCTGTGGGACGCCTACCTGACGCGACCCGAGGTCGACGAGCCCGACCGCGTCCTCGCCCGCCGCCATCGCGCGGCGCTGGTGCGCACGCCGGCGCCGGTGCGGTGAGCCACAGCGCTGTGGCACGATGCGCCATGCTCGTGCTGCGACGCACCGCGGAGTTCAGGGCCTGGCGCAGCGCGCAAGCGGGCGAGATCGCCTTCGTCCCGAGCATGGGCTTCTTGCACGAGGGTCATCTCTCGCTGCTCCGCGAGGCGCGGCGACGGGCGGGCGAGGGCCGCGTCGTGCTGTCGATCTTCGTCAACCCCACGCAGTTCGGGCCGGGCGAGGATCTCGATCGATATCCGCACGACGAGCCCGGTGATCTCGCCAAGGCCGAGGACTGCGGCGTCGATGCGGTGTTCTGCCCCGCCGATCCGAGCGAGCTGTACGGCGCGCGGCAGGCCGGCGGTGGCGCCACGTGGGTCGACGTCGAGGGCCTCGACCGCCACCTGTGCGGGCGATCGCGGCCGGGCCACTTCCGCGGCGTGTGCACCGTGGTCTGCAAGCTGCTGGGCCTCGTGCGTCCCGACGTGTCACTGTTCGGCGAGAAGGACTTCCAGCAGCTCGCGATCATCCGCCGCATGCACACCGATCTGTTCCTGCCCGGCACCATCGTTGGCATGCCCATCGTGCGCGAGCCCGATGGCCTGGCCCGCTCGAGCCGCAACGCGAACCTCGACCCTTCATCGCGGCAGGGCGCCCTCGCGATCCCGAGGTGGCTCGGCGAGGTCCGTCGCCGCTTCGACGCCGGCGAGCGCACGACCGCGGCGCTGGGCGCGGGTGCCCAGGCCGCGCTCTCGCCTGGTCGCATCGACTACGTCGAGTTCGTCGACGCCGCCGACCTCCAGCCGACAGGCGAGGTCATACGCCCGACGCTCTGCGCCGTCGCCGTGTTCTTCGGCGGCGTGCGGCTCATCGACAACACCGTGCTCACCCCGTGACCCCGCTGCAAATCGGGTTGGCCGCCGCGCTCACCTGCGCGGTGCTGTGGGCGGTGCTCGACGTGCTGCGCAAGCAGCTGTCGTCGCGCATGGACATGGTCGGCCTGGCGGTATGGCTGGCGGTGGGCCAAGCCCCTGCGCTCGCGCTGTGGGTCGCCCAGTCGCCACCGGGCGTCATCGCACCGCTGTACTGGCCGTGGGCTGTGGCGAGCGTCGTCTTCAACATCGTCGCCGCGGTGCTCTACCTTTATGCCATCGCCTCGTCGCAATTCAGCGTGGCGATCCCGATGCTCGCGTTCGTGCCGGTGTTCACCTCGCTGATCGGCATCCCGCTGCTTGGTCAGGTCCCTACGTGGTTCCAGACCGCGGGCATCGCCGCGGTCATGCTCGGCGCGATGATCCTCCACGGCGCCGGCCGCCGCGGGCTGGTCCAGGTCACCACGATGTTGCGCGAGCCCGCCAGCGCCGCGATGCTCGGCGTGGCCCTGTGCTGGGCGATGACCATCGTGCTCGATCGGCGGGCCACCTCGCACGCGCCGCTGCCTGTGCACGCGCTGGTGCTCAGCTTTGGCACCGCCCTGGGCGCGACGGTGTGGCTGGCGGTGCGCGGGCGCCTGGGCGAGCTTCAGCAGGCCAGGCGCGCGCCGGTGCGCCTCGTCGTCGCCGCTCTCGTCGCCGCCGCCGCGATGGGCTTCCAGCTGTTCGCCATCCAGGACATCGACGTCGCCGTGATCGAAGCCGTCAAGCGCACCGTGGGCATGGTCGCGGCGCTGGCCCTGGGCCGCGCCGTCTTCGGCGAGCCCCTCACCTCGCGCAAGCTCGTCGCGGTGGCGATGATGGCCGCGGGCACCGTGCTCGTGATCGCCGATCTACGATGACACGATGTCGATGACGCGCTGGCCCAGGAACTGACCCGATACCGTCTCGACCGCGCAGCTCCATCGCCCGTTGGGCTCGGCGCCGAAGTTGCGCTTGATCGAATAGGTGCGGAAGCCATCTTCGCGGCCGCCGCGGATCTCGAGCTCGATGCGATCCATGACCTCGCCGTCCTTGCGCCACACGTGCACCAGACGGTCGCGGACGCCCAGGGGGGCGAAGATGGCGGTGGCGCAGACCAGCCGCGGCGGCACGTGATCGATCGTGTCGATGGGATCGGCGACGTCGTAGCCGACACGGCGGGTGCCGATCGCCGCATCGAGGAGATCCATCGGCACCGCGGGCACCATGCGCGTCGCGCCGAGCAGCAGCGCGGCGGGAATCACGAGGCCGATACCGACAGCGCCGGAAAGCGCCCGCAGCAGCGGCCGGCCGCGCAGGTGGTCGGCGAAGACCATCACCGGCAGGGCCAGCCCCGCCGCGCCCGCGGCGATCCACATCGACTCGCCGTTGCCCAACCCGAGCCCCGGTAACACCGCCGCCATCACGCAGAACGTCGCGAACGCCGGCAGCATCACACCGAGGCGGGTGCGCACGAGCAACCATTCGGTCAGCGGATCCCACAGCGAGGCCAGGGCTGCCGCGCACAGCATCCCCACGAAGATCGTGTGGGCGACCGTGCCAGCGTAGGCCTTGAAGTAGAACGGCAGCACGAAATACAGCTGCAGGTGGATGCTCGACTGCGTGAGCATCAGGACCGAGAACCGGACGGTGCGCACGATCTTCGTCGGCTGCGCGGCGTCGTCCCGCTCGCGCTTGCGCTCGAGCCACAGCACGACGAACAGCACCAGGTACGACGCGACCGCGACGATGGCCACGATCGCCCCGCGCGACGGTCCGCGGTCCATGAGCACCGCGCCGACGATGCCCACGGCGAGCGAGATCCACGGGATCGCCCTGACCAGGAGCGTCCACAGCAGTGCGCCGCGCGATTCCGCCATCGTCGGACCCGGAGGCTAGCACCAACACCAGGCCCACGCGGACGCCGCAGCCGCACACCGCTGCCGCTGGGCGGCCCGCCGTGCTAACTGCCACGCGCGTGCTCGAGCGGCCCCCGTTTCGCCTCGTCGACGACGCCACCAAGCTGCGCGATCTGATCGCGCGGCTCGACGACGCCCCCATCGCCGGCATCGACACCGAGTCCAACGGTTTCGTCGCCTACCGCGAGCGGGTGTGCCTCCTGCAGATCACCGTCGACGACTTCGACGTGGTGATCGATCCGCTGGCGATCGATCCCGCGCCACTGGGCCCGTGGCTCGCCGACCCCGCGCGCATCAAGATCCTCCACGCCGCCGACAATGACATCCGCTGCCTACGGCGGGATTTCGATCTCCGCCTGGCGAACGTCTTCGACACGATGCTCGCCGCGCGCGCCCTCGCCTGGCCCAAGAAGGGGCTCGGCGACATCCTGAGCGAGCACTTCGGCTGCGTCAGCGACAAGCGTTGGCAGCGACACGACTGGTCGCAGCGGCCGCTGTCGCGCAGCGCCCTCGAGTACGCGTGCAACGACACCCGCTACCTCGCCCCGCTACGCACGCTGCAACATGCCGAGCTCGCCCGGGCCGGCTTCCTCGAGGAATTCGAGCACGCGTGCGCGCGCCTGACCGAGCTTGTCGCGCGCCCCCGCGAGGTCGATCCCGATGGCTGGTCGCAGATAGGCGGCGCCCGCGATCTCGACGATCCGGGTCGGTCCACGCTCGCGGCGCTGTACGGGCTGCGCGAGGAGCTCGCGCGCACCCTCGACCGCGCGCCGTACCGTGTGCTCAGCGACGCGGTGCTGCTCGATCTCGCCCGCACGCGCCCGACCACGCGGCACGCGCTGGTGCAGACGCGCGGCGTCGGTGGGCCCATCGCCCACCGCCACGCATCGACCGTGCTCGCCCGCATCGCTGCGGCGGCCGACGTTGCGCCGCCGCCGTGGCCGCCAGCGCCGGTCCGTCCCGACGCCCGCTTGCGCGCGCGCTTCGATGCGCTCCGCGACTGGCGACGCGATCACGCCGCCGCCCGCCGACTCGAGCCGGACATGATCCTCGCCAAGGACGCCCTCACGAAGATCGCCGACGCGGATCCGGGCGATCCCGCAGCGCTCGACGAGTGCGCCGTGCTCGATACCTGGGAGACCGAGCGCTACGGCGAGGCGATCCTCGCCGCGCTCGCCCGCCTGCGCCGGTGATCGCCGCCGGATCGCTACCGGGGCGCCGCGACCACGAGGTCGTACTCGACCTCGAACGGCGCCGATCCGTGGGGCCGCAGTCGCGCCCACAGGTGCGCGGGCAGGCCCTCGAGCACCCCCGGATCGAGCTCGTCGGGCAGCAGCACGGCGACGTACAGAAACTCGTAGCTGCCGTCGGGCAGCACCTCGAAGGTGATGGGGTAGTTGGCGGCGCGCTTGAAGTGCCCGCCCGGACCGTCGTTGTAACCCTCGATGTCGAGTTCGAAGTCGAACAGCGGCGCGAGCTCGGAGGTGTAGTCGCTCGGAGGATCGGGCAGCACGAACTCGGCGCCGCGTACCGGCAGGGGAAACATCGCCGCCCCCTGCCCGCCCCAGACCACCGGCAGCGCATCGCCGTCGTGCAGCGGCGTGAACGCGGTGTCGCCGAAGCCGAGCTCGAACCATCCGACGACCGGCTCCTGCCCCGACGAGGACTCCGTCGTGTCGGACCCCGAGCTGCCGGGTCCCGAGCTGCCGCCCTCGTCGCCGGACACGCGCGCCCCGCATCCCGCCACCGCGACGACCAGAAGAGCTACCCCACCCCAAACTGCAAGCATCTGTGGCGACTTTACCACCGCGATGGCGGAGCGCCAGCTGGCGGCGCCCAACCGGGCGACCGAGCCCGAACCGCCCGCCGTGGGGCGCAGCCGGCGGTTCACGCGGCGTCCAGCGCCTTGTTGACGAGTTCGCCGACGTCGCCCGACAGCCCGGGGTGCGCGGCGATGCGCATGAGTTCGGCGCGCATCCCATCGGAGCGGACGGCATCGAAGCGTCGCCACTGCATGAGCGCGCCGACCATGCGCGCGGCAAGCTGGGGGTTGCCGCCGTCGATCCCGATCACCGCGTCGGCGAGCAACCGATAGCCGCGACCGCTGGCGTCGTGGAAGCGGACCTGGTTGCGGACCGAGAACGCACCGAGCAGCGCCCGCACGCGGTTGGGCTGGCGCAGGTTGAACTCGGGGTGCGCCATCAGCAAGGCGACGCGCTCCAGCGTGTCGGGGCGGTCGCTACCGGCCTGCACCGAGAACCACTTGTCGAGCACCAACGGGTCGTGCGACCAGCGCTCGAAGAACGCCGACAGCGGCGCCTCGCGCACGTCGCCCTCGACGTCCACCAGGCACTGCAGCGCAGCCTGGGAGTCGCTCATGTTGTCGGCGGCCTCGAACTGCGCGAGCGCGAGCTGCACACCGGGGGGCCGCGACGCCGAGACGAGGTAACGCAGCGCCACGGCCCGCGCCCGCCGCGAGGCGATCTGTTCGCGGCTCGCGTCGTACCCCGCCCGCGGTCGCTCGGCCTCGTACAGCGCCATGAACGCGTCGTGGTGGGCGCCCGCAAGCTCGCGGATCACGAATTCGCGGGCCGCGTGGATGCCGTCGACATCGATCGTCTCGGCATGCTGCGCCAGCGCGCGCTCGTCGGGCAGCGTGAGCATCGCGGCGCGCAACGAGCCGTCGAGGTCGCGGTCGGCGAGCAGCCGCCCGAACGCGGCGACGAAGCGGGGATCGAGCGCCAGCGGCCGTCCCGCCGCGCGATCGCGGACCAGCGCCGACAGGCTCGCCTCGGCGAGGGCCTGGCCGGCGTCCCAACGGCTGAACGGGTCGGCGTCGTGAGCCATGAGAAACGCGAGCTCGTCGGGGGTGCGATCGACGTGCAGCTTCACCGGCGCGCTGAACCCCCGCAGCAGCGACATCACCGGCGGTGCGTCGATCCCTTCGAACACCCACGTGCCTGTGGCCTCGCGGAGCTCGAGCAATGCCGTGGTGCCGCGCACCGTAGCACCGTCACCACCGACCAGAAGCGCGAGGTCCCGCCCGGCCGGCCCCAGCAACCCCATCGCGACAGGGATGTGCATCGGCTGCCATTGCGCGGGATCGACGTTGACGGGCGCGCGCTGGCGAAGCACCACCGTCATCGTGCGCGCCTGGACATCGTGGGTGCCGTGGGCCTCCACGATCGGCGTGCCGGCCTGCGCATACCACAGGCCGAACTGCGCGAGGTCGGCCGCGTTGGCGTCGGCCATCGCCGCGCGGAAGTCATCGCACGTGACGGCCTGACCGTCGTGGCGCTCGAAGTACAGATCCATCCCGCGACGGAACCCAAAGGCGCCCAGCAGCGTGTGCATCATCCGCACGACCTCGGCGCCCTTGCTGTACACCGTGACGGTGTAGAAGTTGTTCATCTCGATGTATGCGTCGGGGCGGATCGGGTGGGCCGTGGGCGACTGGTCCTCGGCGAACTGCGCGGTGCGCAGCGTGATGACGTCGTGGATGCGCTTGACCGCGGCCGAGGTCATGTCGGCGGTGAACTGCTCGTCGCGGAAGACGGTCAGCCCCTCTTTGAGGGTGAGCTGGAACCAGTCGCGGCAGGTCACGCGATTGCCCGTCCAGTTGTGGAAGTACTCGTGGGCGATCACGGCCTCGATGTTCTCGTAGTCGTCGTCGGTCGCCGTCTCCGGCTTTGCCAGCACGTACTTCGCGTTGAAGATGTTGAGGCCCTTGTTCTCCATCGCCGCCATGTTGAAGTCGCTGACGGCGACGATCATGTAGAGATCGAGATCGTACTCGAGGCCGAACGTCTCCTCGTCCCACGCCATCGCCCGCTGCAGCGAGCGGAGCGCATGGCCGCAAGCGTCGAGGTTGACCGGCTCGACCCAGATCTCGAGCCGCACGTCGCGGCCCGAGTGGGTGCGGAACGAGCCGGCGTGGCAGCGCAGATCGGCGGCGACCAAGGCGAACAGATAGCTCGGCTTGGGGAACGGATCGCGCCATGACACCCGGTGCCGACCGCCGTCGAGCGTCTCTTGGCCGGTGCGGTTGCCGTTGGACAACAGCACCGGGAAGCGGGCCGCATCGGCCTCGATCGTCGTGGTGTAGCGGGCCATCACGTCGGGGCGATCGAGGAAGTAGGTGATACGGCGGAAGCCCTCGGCCTCGCACTGGGTGCAAAGCGCGGTGCCCGAGCGATACAGCCCCGACAGCTCGGTGTTGTTCGCCGGATCGATCTCCACCACGGTGGTCAGCACGAAGCGGTCGCCGGGCACCGGCACCACGAGCGCGTCGGGCAGGACCTCGTAAGCGCCGGGCGGCAGCGGCGTGCCGTCGACGGCGATCGAGACGAGCTGCAGTCGCTCACCGTCGAGGCGCAACTCGGGGAGCGCGGGCACTTCGGGGTTGCGGCGCACATGCATGCTCGCGGTCACCCGCGTGCGGTGCTCGTCGAGCACGAAGCCCAGCTCGACCTCGTCGATCAGGAACGCGGGGGGTCGGTAGTCCTTGCGTTGGATCGGCTGCGGCCGCGGGTCCTTCATGCCCCGCAGCATAGCCCCCAGGCTGGACCATCCTGGGTCACCGCCACCTCACTGGTAATACCAGTTGACCATGGGACCTGATGATGACATAACGAGTGGATGGCGCTGTCGCGCATTGCCAAGCGAACCCTCTCGGACGAGGTCTTCGAGCAGCTCCTGCGCGAGATCCTGCAGGGCCGGATGGCGCCAGGGCTTGCGCTCCCGGCCGAGCGGGAGCTCTGCGAGACCCTCGGCGTCAACCGCGGCGCGCTGCGCGAGGCCCTGCGGCGCTTGGCCCAGGCGGGCCTGGTGGCGATCGCGCAGGGTGGCACGACCAAGGTTCTCGACTTCCGCCGCACCGCCGGCCTCGACCTTCTCTCGCAGTTGCTCTTCAACGAGACCGGCTCGATCGATCTACAGGTCGTCCGCTCGCTCATCGAGATCCGCGCCGCACTGGCCCCCGACATCGCGCGGCTGTGCGCGCGGCGGGCCGAGCCCGCGCTCGTGGTCGAGCTGCTCGACGTCGCGTCTCGCATCGACGCAGCGCTCGCCGCCGACGATCTCCCCGCGTTGCAGGAGCTATCGCTCGACTTCTGGGACGTGCTCGTCCGCGGCTCGGACAACATCGCCTACGTCCTCGCCTTCAACACGCTGCGGGCCACCTACGACACCGTCCGCGTCGCGCTCGTGCAGGTGATGGCCGACGAACTCCGCGACGCGCCCGCCTACCGTGCGATCGCCGAGGCTGTCGGTCGCCACGACGACGTCTCGGCCCGGCACGTGGCCTCGGCGCTGGTCGAGCACGGCACCCACCGCATGTTCGGGCTCATCGCCCTGCTCGATCGTCCGGGAACCACCTCGGGCGACGACCCCCCGAAGGACGCGTCATGAACCGCACCGGCGACACCCCATCCACGGCCGTGGACCCGCGAACCCCCGGCCTGCGCATGCGCGACGCGTTCGCGTACTTCGTGCGTCGACCCTCGGTCGTCGGCCTGCTCACCTTGCTGCTCGGCGCTGTCGCAACGCGGGTGTGGGTCGGCGAGCCGAGCCTCTGGGATCTAGTGCTCGCCGGATCGCTGGTGGCGATCCATCCCATGTCCGAGTGGCTGATCCACGTCGCCGTCTTGCACTTTCGCCCGCGCCGATGGGGCCGCTGGATGCTGGATTTCGCGGTTGCGCGCGATCACCGGGCGCACCACGCCGATCCCCACGACCCGCGCTGGTGGTTCATCCCGCTGCGCAGCGGCGTGGTCGGGGTCGTCGCGGTCGCGACCGTGTCGTTCACGATGCTGCCCCTGCCCCTCGCGCTCACGGCCCTCATCACGGCGCTCAGCTTGGGCACGACCTATGAGTGGATCCACTACCTGTGCCACACCAGTTGGCGGCCCCGCTCGCGCTGGTACCGGCGGCTGTGGCGGCTGCATCGCCTGCACCACTTCAAGAACGAGAACTACTGGATGGGCGTGACCATGCACGCCGCCGACGTGCTGCTCGGAACGCTGCCCGAGGTCGACGAGGTCGAGACCTCGCCGACCTGCCGCAGCCTCCACAGCACCGAGTGATGCCGGGCACGCCGCCACGCTCAGCCCCGCTGCGGCGGTGAGCCGCCGTAGCGCGCCTCGAGATCGCGCTTGATCACCTTGCCCGTGGGATTGCGCGGCAGCACGTCGATCTGCTCGAACTGCCGGGGAATCTTCGCCGGCGCCAGGTGATCGCGGGCCCACTGCCGCACCTCCTCCGCATCGAGGCCTCCGGGCCCGGCCACCACGACCGCGACCAGCCGTTCGCCCCACTCGGCATCGGGCACGCCGATGACGGCGACATCGGCGATGTCGGGGTGCTTGGCGAGGACGTCCTCGATCTCGACGGGATACAGGTTCACGCCGCCGGAGATCACCATGTCGCGGGCGCGGCCGGTGAGGTGCAGGTGGCCGTCGCGATCGAGGTAGCCGAGATCGTCGACGGTCAGCCACTCGCCCCTGCGACCCTCGTCGGTGGCGGCGCGATCGCGATGGTAGCCGAGCATGAGCTGGGCGCTCCTGGTGTACACGCGACCGACCTCGCCCGGCGGCAGCAGCCGGCCGGCGTCGTCGAAGATGCCGATCTCCTGGCCGGCGAGCGGGCGGCCGAGGCTGCCGGGGTGCGTGATCATCTCGGGGCCCGCGATCGTCGTGACCCAGCCGAGCTCGGTGGCCCCGTAGAAGTCGAAGACCGTGGCGGCGCCGAAGCGGTCGATCGCGCGCTGCCGCAGGGCCGTGTGGAACGGCGCCGCCCCCGAGATGAGCACACGCAGCGCCGGAGTCGGCCACCGCGCGAACGCATCCTCGGGCAGCTCGAGCACGCGCTGGATCATGGTGGGGACCATGAACACGTTGTCGATTCTCCACCGCGACAACCGCGACAGCGTGGGTTCGGGCTCGAAGCGCTCCTGCAGGTGGATCGTGGCGCCGAGCGCCGTGTTGAGCAGCAAGAAGACCTGACCGCTCGAGTGGTACAGCGGCGCGCACGCCAGGTGCTTGCCGCCGGTGCGCAGCGGCACGCGCTCGAGCACGCGCAGCAGCTCGGTCGCGCCGAACGCCCCCATGTCGCGCACAGCTCCCTTGGGCTTGCCGGTAGTGCCCGAGGTGTAGACGACATTGTCGCTCGGGCCGCGCTCGACGTGCAGCGACATGCGGGCGCGCAGCTGCCTGGCCACGGCGGCGTCGTAGCCGAGCATGCGGCCATCGGCCTGCGCGCCAGTGCCGGCACGCAGCACCCGCAGATCCAGATCCGGGCGGCGGCGCAGCAGCGCAAGGGCGACGGGTGCGGTCTGCTCGGAGACCGCGAGCACCCGCGCGCCGCTGCGGCTGAGTACGAAGTCGAGCTCGTCCGCCGTGCTGTGGCGACCGACGTGGGCGCAGGTGATGCCCAGGCGGAACAGCGCGAACCACGTCACCGCATACTCGACGCGGTTCTCCATCAGAATCGCGACCGGCACGCTGCGCGAGGCGCCGAGGTGATCGCGGAGGATGGCCGCGACGGCGTCGATCTCGGCGTCGAGTTCGCGATAGTCGAGGCTGCGGCGCTCGTCGACGAGCGCGCACCGATCGGGCACGGCGGCAGCGTGGATCGAGTGCAGCGATCGCACGCCGATGCCACGGCGCAGCAGGGCCCCGACGACCTGCAGTGGATGATCGCCGGCGGCCCCGAACAGTCCGACCTCGCGGCCGGTCACGACCAGGCGACGGGCGATGCGCTGCGGCGGATCGAGCAGGAGGCGGCGCAACGCGGGCACGCGCTGCAGCAGGCGATCGCGGAGGGCCACGGCGCCGATGGTACACGGGGGTGTGCCATCACCGCCCAGCCCACATCGAGGGTGCGCGTGCCCGCGCATGCGCCAGGCCCTCGAGCCGGGCAGCAGCACTCCGTGGGGCGGATCATCCCGGAGCCGGCCCGGCACAGCCCGCCCCGGCCCGGACCCCGCACCCGCACCCGCACCCCGCCGCGAACCCGCACCCTGCCGCGAACCCGCACCCCGCCGCACCGCACCGCACCGCCGCCCATTCGTCGCGCTCGCGAAAATCCGTCACTCGCGCCTTGGCGTCGGCGCCCCCACCCCGTAGCTTGATGGCATGGTGCATCGTCTCGCGACCGTCGTCCCGCTCGCGCTCGCGCTCGGGCTGGGTCTCGCCGGACCGGCGTCCGCGAGCGCGCCCGCCAAGTCGCACGACCCACCGAGGGTGCAACAGAGCATCGAGGGCCAGGCGGTGGTCTCGAGTCAGCTGCTGCCGCGGACCCACTTCGGGGGCGACGCCGCCTACGTCCTGGGCAACGACACCTTCAGCGCGCGCTTCGGCGGCCAAGTGCTCGGCGGTCGTCCCTTCGATCTCGGCGACGGAAAAATGGCCAACGTGCTCGCCGCGTTCACCCTCGACGGCTGCGGCGCGCGGCAGGTGTTCCGTCACCGCGTGCGCATCTGCGTGGGCGGCCAGGGTGGCGCGATGTTCCACCGCTGGATCGGCTTCGAGCGACCCGGGCGCAAGGGCACGCCGTGGGTCGCGGGAGTGCTGCGCGGCGACTACCGCTACCTCATCACCGAGCGCATCGGCGTGCTGTTCGGCGTCGGCGTCACCGTGCCCGTCGTCGGCCCCGAGTTCCGCGCCTCGAGCGGATCGCGGGCTAGCACGCAGGTGGTCTTCCCCGGCCCCGTCACCGGCATGCTGACGCTCGGCGCGAGCTTCCGCGTGCGCTGAGCCGCGGCGCCGCGGCGCCTCGGCGTCGGCACGCCCGCGGCGACGCGCGCGGCGATGTAGACTCGGGGCGATGCGTCCGCCCACCCACGAGCGGCTCGACCCCGAGCTGTGCGGTATCCCTGTCACGATCTCAGAGGGCCGCGCCGAGGTCGAGTTGGTCGCCACCGCGCGCATGCGCGCCGATGACACCGATCTCGTGCACGGCGGCTTCGTGTTCGGCCTCGCCGACCACGCGGCGATGCTGGCCGTGGGCGCGCCCACCGTGGTCCTCGCTGCCGCACAGATGGAGTTCCTCGCGCCCGTCGTCGTCGGCGATCGCGTCCGCGCCGAGGCGATCGTGGCCGAGTCGACCGGCAAGCGTCACCTCGTCGACGTGGTGGTCCGCCGCGACGACACCGTGGTGATGCGCTCGCGCATGACCGCGGTCGTGCCCACCCACCACGTGCTGACCGGGGGTCGCGATGCACGGCGGTGATCTCATCGCGCAGGTGCTCGAGCGCCAGGGCGTGAAGTTCCTGTTCACACTGTGCGGCGGACACATCTCGCCGATCCTCACCGGCGCCAAGGCCCTGGGCATCCGCGTCGTCGACGTGCGCCACGAAGCCACCGCGGTGTTCGCCGCCGACGCGGTCGCGCGCATGACCGGTGTGCCCGGCGTGGCAGCCGTCACGGCCGGGCCCGGCGTCACCAACACCATCACCGCGATCAAGAACGCCCAGCTCGCGCAATCGCCGGTGGTGCTGCTCGGGGGCGCCACCGCGACGGTCCTGCGCGGCCGCGGTGCGTTGCAGGACATCGACCAGATGGCCCTCTTCGCGCCCCACGTGAAGCTGTGCGAGAGCGTCGGCCGCGTGAAGGACCTCGTCACCACGCTCGAGCGCGCGTTCGAGGTCGCGCAGAGCGGGGTGCCCGGCCCGGTGTTCGTCGAGTGCCCGGTGGATCTTCTGTACGACGAGGCGACCGTCCGCGAGATGATCGGCGCCAAGGCGTCGTCCGACGTGCGGAGCCTGCCGGACATGGCGGTGCAACTCTATCTGCGCGCCCACATGGCGCGGGTGTTCGGTGGCAGCACGCGCGCGGCGGCGGGGCCCAAACGCACGCCCGAGATCCCGACCGCGTTCCCCCACGCCATCGCGCGCGCGGCGAAGCTGCTGCTGCACGCCAAACGACCGCTGGTGCTCGTCGGATCCCAGGCGACGATGGGCGGCGCCGACGGCATGCCGCGGCTGCAGCAGGCGATCGAGCGCATCGGCGTCCCCGTGTACCTGTCGGGGATGGCGCGCGGTCTCATGGGCGCCAAACATCCGCTGCTGTTCCGCCACAAGCGCACCGCCGCGCTGAAGGACGCCGACGTCGTCGTGCTCGCCGGCGTACCCTGCGATTTCCGCCTCGACTACGGCCTGCAGATCGGGCGCAAGACCAAGATCATCGCCATCAACCGCAGCGCCGAGGATGCGCGCAAGAACCGACGCCCCACCCAGGCGATCATCGCAGACGTCGCCCAGACGCTGCAGTCGCTCGCCGGCGAAATGGACGCGGGACGCGACGCCCACTCACCGTGGAAAGACCGGCTGCGCACCCGCGACGGCGAGCGCGAGGACGAGATCGCCGAGCAGGCCGCCGCGCCCGTGCCCCTGGTCCACCCGCTGGTGCTGTGCCGCGGCATCGATGCGGCGCTCGCCGACGACAGCGTGCTAGTCGCCGACGGCGGCGACTTCGTGGCCACCGCGTCGTACGTCACCGCGCCACGGGGGCCGTTGTCGTGGCTCGATCCCGGGGTCTTCGGCACCTTGGGGGTCGGCGCCGGCTTCGCGATCGGCGCCAAGCTGGTGCGGCCCGATGCCGAGGTGTGGCTGCTGTGGGGCGACGGATCCGCGGGCTACGGCCTGGCCGAGCTCGACACGTTCGTGCGCCACGGGCTCGGGGTGATCGCGGTGGTCGGCAACGACGCGAGCTGGGCGCAGATCGCCCGCGATCAGGTGCACCTGCTGGGCGACGACGTCGGCACCGTGCTGCGGCGCACCGACTACGACAAGGCCGCCGAGGGCCTCGGCGCCGCCGGTCTGCGCCTCGACGATCCGGCCGACATCGCGGCCGTGCTCGGTCGCGCCAAGCAGCTCGCGGCCGCGGGCACGCCGGTGCTGGTCAACGCGCACCTCGGGCGTAGCGAGTTCCGCAAGGGCTCGATCTCGATGTAGCGCGCGACTCAGGTGCGCAGCCCGGCCAAGCTGCTGCGCACCCCCAGCGCACCGCCGATCGGATCGTCCCATACGGGATGTTCCGGGCCGCCCCCACGTCCGCGGTCGGCTTTGGCAAGCTGCGTCCATGACCTCCGTGCAGCTCGACCAGTACCGCGCGTTCGCCAAGTACAACGCCCACTTCAACCGCGACCTCTACACCAAGGTCGCCGCGCTGCCGGCCGAGGTCCGCACCCGCGACACGGGGGCGTTCTTCGGTTCGATCGAGGGCACGCTGAGCCACATCCTGCTCGCCGATCGGATCTGGCTGTCACGCCTGCGCGCGTCGGGACATGACTTCCCTGCGCTCGATGAGGCCGACCTGCAGTTCGAGATCCAGTCGCTGCAGCAGCCGGCGGCCGCCGACTTCGAGACGTTGCACAGCGAGCGCATCGCCACCGACCAGCTCATCACCGCATGGGTCGAGGATCTCACCGACGAGATCCTGGCCGCGCCGATGCGCTACGCCAACATGGCGGGGACCGTGCGGGAGCACGCGGTGTGGCTCGCGGTGTCGCACCTGTTCAACCATCAGACCCACCACCGGGGCCAGGTCACGACTCTGCTGCGGCAGGCGGGCGTGGATCCGGGCGTGACCGACTTCCTGGTGTTCGCGCTGGGCTGAGCGCGTGCCCCCTGGGCGCGGATGATCGCACGGCGCAGGCACGCGAGGGCAGACACCACAGCGCTGCCCGAGCGGCTATCATCCGCGCGCGTCGATGCGCATCGCCTACGTCTTCGATCAACTGCTGCCGCGCACGGCGGCCGACACCGAGCAGGTCGTGAACACGGCTGCAGCGCTGGGGGCCTGCGGCGTGGACGTCGATCTGATCCTGCCGCGCGCCCGCGGCGTCGCACCGATCGACGCCGCCGCGCTCGGACGGTGGTACGATGTCCAGCCCTACTTCGAGGTCCACACGGTCAGCAGCGTCTACCCGGCGCACCGCGGGCTCGAGAAGCTCGGCCACGCGGTGATGGGACCGTGGGCCGCGGCGACCCGCGACGCCGACATCGTGTACACGCGTAACGTGCCCGTGTTGCTGTCGCTGCTCGCGACGTGTCGGCAGCCGGTGGTGTACGAGCACTTCAGGCCGTGGCCGAGCCAGTCGCGGGCCATGGCGGTGCTGTTTCGGCGGCTCGCTCGGCTGCGCCGGCCACCCGCGCTGGTGATGCACTCGGAGTTCGCCGCGCGCAGCTACCTCGAGGTCGGCTTCTCGCCGAAGCGGCTGCTCGTCGCCCACAATGGCTGGGATCCGCGCCTGATGGAGCCGCCGCTCGATCGACGCGCCGCCCAGATCGCGTGCGGCCTCGAGCACGACGGGCCGGTGGTCGTATACTCGGGCCACATCAACGAGCGCAAGGGCCTGGGCACGCTGCTCGATCTGGCGCAGACGTTCACGGCAGCGAAATTCGTGCTGGTTGGATCCGAGGGGCACGGGCCCATCGAGGCCCGTGCGGCGGGCATGGCCAACGTCGTCATCCGTCCGTGGTGCTCGCGGCGTGAGCTCGTGCCGTATCTGTACGCCGCCGACGTGCTCGCGGTGCCGCCGAGCTCGGGCCCGCTGCAGCAGGTCGGCAACACGGTGCTGCCGCTCAAGACGTTCATCTACATGGCGGCGGGCCGCGCGATCTTCGGTCCCGACACGCCGGATCTGGCCGAGCTGCTCCGCGACGGCGACAACGCGCGACTCGTGCCGCCCGACGATGGCCCGGCCGCGCGAAGGGCGATGGCCGGGCTGCTCGCCGACGCGGCGCTGCGCGAGCGCCTGGGTGCCGCCGCGCATGCCCAGGCGGCGTCACTCACCTGGGGCGCCCGCGCCAGCCGCCTCGCCACGTTCTTGGACGGCCTGCGATGATCCGTCCTCGCGTCTGCGTGTTCAGCACGAACTTCCTCGATTTCAGCCAGACGTTCGTCTACGACGAGCTGCGGCACCACCAGCGCTGGGACGCGTCGGTGATCTGTCATCAGCGGCGCAACGCGGATCGATTCCCCTGGGACGACGCGCTGGTGCTCGATCGTCCGGGCGCCCTGGGGCGGCTCGACGGGCTGGTCTACAAGGCGACCGGCACCAGCCCGACGGCGCTGCGGTGGATCCGCGAGCGCCGCTTCGATCTGCTCCACGCGCACTTCGGCCCGGGCTCGATGTACGCGCTGGGACCCGCAGCGCTGTTCGATCTGCCGCTGGTCGTCACGTATCACGGCTACGACGTGCCGCTGCTCGGCTCGCGCGAGCGGCTGCGACCGCGATACTGGCGCTACGGTGCGCTGTCCGGCTTGATGCTCCGGCGGGTCGATCGATTCCTCGCCGCCTCGGACGAGCTCGGCCGCATGCTCGTCGAGTTCGGCGCACCGCCAGAGCGCGTGCACGTGTGGCGGCTGGGCGTGACCATCCCTGACACGTGGAGCCCGCGCCCGCTGCGTGACGACGTGCGGGTGGTGATGATCGGACGCTTCGTCGAGAAGAAGGGCTTCGAGTACGGCGTCGCGGCGTTCGCCCGCGTCGCCGCGCACCATCCCCGCGCGGTGCTGCAGATCATCGGCGATGGTCCCGGCCGCGCCGGCCTCGACGCGCGAATCGCCGAGCACCGCCTCGGCGATCGCGTGCAGATGCTGGGCGTGCTGCCCCACGCCGAGGTCTTCACGACGCTCGAAGCGGCGGACGTGCTCATGGCGCCGAGCGTCGTCGATGCCAACGGCAACCGCGAGTCGGGGCTCTTGGTGATCAAGGAGGCGGCGGCGCGCGGGCTGCCGGCGGTCGGCACGCTGCACGGAGGGATCCCGGAGATCATCGACGACGGCGTCACTGGATTCCTGGTGCCCGAGCGCGACGTCGACGCCCTCGCTGTGCGACTGGGCACGTTGGTGGGCGACGCCGCGGTGCGACAGGGCATGGGCATCGCGGCGCGGGCCAAGATGGAGCGGGAATACGAGATCGTGGCGCGCGTGCGCGTGCTCGAGGATCACTACGACGCCGCCAGGGCCGAGCGACGCTCGCGACGCTGAGGCGGCAAGGCGGCGCATCTGACCGCACCGCCGCCGGGCCCGCGCCGGTTCGCTATAGTGGAGCGCAATGACGGCGCGCCGGCTCACGACGGACCGACTCGATCTCATCACCGCGACCGCGCAGCACCTGCTCGTCGCCCAGCAGGACATCGCCAAGCTCGCGCGTCTGCTCGGCGCCGACGTCGGCCCCGGCTGGCCGCCCCCGCACGTCGACGCCGAGCACATCCGGCGCACGCTCGATCAGCTCCACCGCGGCCCCGAGCAGATCGGCTGGTGGATGCGCTACATCGTGCTGCGCCGCGGCGCCGACGATCGTCCGGTGATCATCGGCATCGTCGGCTTCAAGGGCGCGCCGAAGGATGGCCGGCTCGAGCTCGGCTACAGCATCGTCGACGCGTATCGCAACCGCGGGTTCGCCACCGAAGCGAGCCGCGCGATGATCGACTGGGGCTTCGAACACGACGATGTGCAGGAGCTCGCCGCCCAGAGCTCGCCCGAGCTCGGCGCCTCGATCCGCGTGCTCGAGAAGCTCGGCTTCGAGCACCGCGGCGACGGCGACGATCTCCACGCGCTGCTCTATCTCAAGCCGCGCGCAGCGTGGCTCGCGGAGGGGCCGACCTCGCGCCGCGTTCCCAAGCTGGTGCCGCCGGGCGAGGATGTGCCCGTCGCCGGCATCCCGCCGGTCGCCCGCGACGTGTTCGACCGCTTCCTCGCCGAGCCCTTGCGTGGGCACGAGGACCTCCGCGAGGAGATGCGGGCGCACCTCGACCACATCCAGGCCGCCGCGGCGGCCAACCCCTACGTCGACGACGTGCTCGCCCGCGACATCGTACGCGTGTGCGAGGGCCTCCTCGACGCCGTCGTCGACGGCACGCCTGTGTGGGCGCGGCGCCAGATCCAGGCCGCGGCGCGTTACTTCGCCACCGAAGAGGACGGGGATGGCGATCTGTCGATCGGCGGACTCGACGAGGACGCCGCGGTGGCGAACGCGGTGGCGGTGCACCTGGGGCGCGCGGATCTGGTGTCGGAGATGCTGTGAGGATGACGGGCACGTCTCGATCCGAGCACCGACGGCCCCGACGCGTGGGCGGCCCAGTGCCCCTGTGTGGGGCAGAACTATTCGCCGGGTCACGTGAGAATCGAGTCACTCGAGCCGTCGCCCGCCGACATCACCGTCGACGTACCGGGCGTGATGGGGACGAGCTTCCGCGCCGAGAACGCCGGCGAGAACAGGCGGCCGGGCAAGCACTGTCCGGCGACGGCGGAGCAGATCCCAGCCGTCCCTGGCTGCGTACTGGAATCGCGAATCGCCCACCCGCGGCACCGGCCGGCGGGTTCGTGCTCGACCTGCGATCCGCCGGCTGCGAGTCCGTGCCGAGCGTCGAGTCGCCGGAGGCGTGGGACCCCGAGGTCCTCGCACCTGCGGCGCAGCTGCGGGGGATGATCGCGATCTGCGACGGCTGTCTCGCCGAGCAGCGTTGCGACGCGTTGCTCCCGGGTGGGTAGATCGCAGCGGACCCGCGATCACCACGCCCGAGCGGCCCAAGGTGGGCCACGCCACCGCGCCCCGCTGGCGTCCGGGTCTGCGCCGCCGAACACAACGGGTGTGCCGCGTCGCAACGAAGCCGCCCGCCTGCCCTTCACCCCGTCCGGGCCCATGCCGGCGGTGGTGGCCACCATGGCGCCGGTGTCCACGGCGCCGCGGCCGTGGCCGATGTGGCCCGTGTTCGAGGCCGACGAGATCGGACTGGCGAGCTCGGTGCTCGCGTCGGGCAGGGTCAACTACTGGACCGGTGAGCACGGCCGCGCGTTCGAGCGCGAGTTCGCGGCGTGGCACGGGGTCGAGCATGCGATCGCCGTGGCGAACGGCACCCTCGCCCTCGAGCTCGCGCTCCTCGCCCTGGGCATCGGCCCTGGCGACGACGTCATCGTGCCGGCCCGCACCTTCATCGCCAGTGCCAGCGCCGCCGTCGCGCGGGGCGCCCGGGTGATCTGCGCCGACGTCGATCGCGACAGCGGCAACGTCACCGCCGCGACCATCGAGGCCGCCCTCACCGCCACGACCCGTGCGGTGGTGGTCGTCCACCTCGCCGGCTGGCCCGCCGACATCGACGCCATCCGCAAGGTCTGCGCCCCGCGAAGCATCGCCATCGTCGAGGACTGCGCCCAGGCCCACGGCGCCCGTCTGCGCGGCCGCAGCGTCGGATCGCTCGGCGACATCGCGGCTTTCTCGTTCTGTCAGGACAAGATCATGAGCACCGGTGGCGAGGGCGGCATGGTGACCACCTCCGATCCCGCGCTGTGGTCGGCGATGTGGAGCTACAAGGATCACGGCAAGGACTGGGACGCGGTCCACCGCACCGATCACCCGCCCGGCTTCCGCTGGCTGCACGGCAGCTTCGGCAGCAACTACCGCCTCAGCGAGATGCAGTCCGCGATCGGGCGGGCCCAGCTCGGCAAGCTCGGCGGATGGTACGGCCGTCGCCGGCGCTCGGCGTCGATCCTCCACGATGCGCTCGGTGATCTGCCCGCGCTGCGGATGCCCTGGCCCGAGGACGGCTTCGAGCACGGGTTTTATCGCGTGTACGCCTATGTCGAGCCCGAGCGGCTGCGCGAGGGCTGGTCGCGCGATCGTCTCGCGCAGGTGATCACCGCCGCCGGTGTGCCGTGCATGCAGGGCAGCTGCAGCGAGATCTATCGCGAGCGCGCGTTCCCCTTGGCGTGGTGCCCGGCGGCGCCGCTGCCCGTCGCCGCCGAACTCGGTCGCACCAGTGTGGCGATGCTCGTGCACCCGACCCTCGACGACGACGACGTGCGGCACGCCGCCGCGGTGATCCGCGACGTCGTGATGCAGGCGAGCCGATGACGCGACTGGCCCCACCGACGCCGGCCGCGCCCGACACCGCAGAACCCGCCGCGCGCCGGTGATAGACTGCGCGGATGTCGACTCCGCGTCGCACGTCCCCCTCGCGTCACCGTGAGCCCACCCGCCGCCGCGATCTGGTCGGATGGGCCCAGTCGCCGAGCACCCCGCGGGCGTGGCTCATCGCCCTCATGATGGTCCCGGTCGGCGCGGTCGCATGGCTCGGCACCCGCACGGCGGCGCCGATCGTCCATCCGCGATCGGCCCCCGTCGTCACCGAGGTCGACGAAGCGACCCCCGTGCGCGTCGCCGTCCGCGTGCACTGCGACGACGCGATGGCCTGCGCCCTCGCCGAGTCGCTCGCGCTCGACGTGTGGAGCGAGCATCGCGGCGTCGGCCTGCCGCTCGACATCGTGGTGCCCGAAGGCGCCGTGGCCCGTCTGCGCGAAGCCGGGCTCTCGCCCACGATCCTCGTGCCCGACATCGACGCCGTCGCCGCTGCCGAGGCTGCCCGGTTGCGCGACCACGAGGCCGCACGGCCCGGCGACTGGTACGGCGAGTTCCGCGACTTCGAGGCGATAGGTGGCCACCTCGCCGCGCTCGCCCGCGCCCACCCCGAACGCGCCGAGCTCAGCATCGTGGGCGGATCGGTCGAGGGCCGACCGCTGCTCGCCCTGCGGATCGGCGGCGGCGCGGGGACGACACCGATGCTCGTCAACGGCACCCAACACGCGCGCGAGTGGATCGCGGCGATGGTGTCCACCTGCGTCGCCGAGCGCCTGCTCGAGGGCTACGCCACCGACTCGGCGATCCGCGAGTTCGTCGACGCAACCGAGCTGTGGGTCGTGCCCGTCGTCAACCCCGATGGCTACCAGTACGCGTGGAGCTCGGATCGCTACTGGCGGAAGAACCGGCGCGGCGGCCACGGCGTCGATCTCAACCGCAACTTCTCGGTGGCGTTCGGCGGCGCCGGCTCGAGCAACCAAAAGCGCTCCGAGATCTACCGCGGCGAGTACGCCTTCTCCGAGCCCGAGACCCAGGCCCTGCGCGATCTGGTGCGCCGCGAGGCGATCGCGCTGCACGTCGACTTCCACGCCTACGGCCAACTGGTGCTGCATCCGTGGAACTACACCGCGGCGCCGGCGAAGCAGCGCGATCGCTACGCGGCGATCGGCGACCGCATCGTCTCGGCGATCTTCGCCACCCACGGCACGCGCTACACACTGAAGGCCGGCGCGCAGCTCTACCCGGCCGCCGGCACGATGTCCGACTGGATGCACGGCGAGGCGACCGCGACCTCGTTCACGATCGAACTGCGGCCCAAGGGTGGCTCGGGCTTCGTGCTCCCGCCCGAGCAGATCCGACCCAGTTGCGACGAGGGCCTCGCCGCGGTGCTCGAGCTGCGGGCAGCCCACGGCCGCACACCGGCGGCGCAAGGCGGCACAGGCGCCGACGAGACGGCGAACGACGTGGCGCGCAGTCGCTAGCTGATATCCTCCGCGCGATGCGTCCGCCGCCCGAGGGAGCCTTCGCCGCCGCGCTGCGCCGCCGCGACCCAGGCGCGCTGGCGACGATCGTGGGCGCGGCGGTGGTGCCCAGCTCCGCCCTGGTCCCGAGGCCGTGGGGTGGCCACGCGATCGCGCGCCACCAGGGCCGTGTGGGCGGTGGCGACGGACCCATCGGCGAGTCGTTCGAGCTCGCCGCCGCGCCCTCGGATCCCGAGGCCGCCGCCCATGCGAGCACCGTCATGCTCGAAGGCGGCGACATCATGCCGCTGTCCGATCTGCTGCACGCCTGCCCGGCGCTGCTGGGCGACGCCCACATCCTCGCCTTCGGCCACGCGATGCCGCTGCTGCCCAAGCTGCTCGACGTGCAGTCGCTGCTGTCGGTGCAGGCCCACCCGCCCGGCAGCCCCGAACTGTACGTCGTGATCGACGCCGAGCCCGGCGCGACCATGCACCTCGGTCTGCGCGAGGACACCGATCCGGTCGCGCTGGCGGCCGAGCTGCGCCACGGCGTCGCGCTGCAGACCCAGATCGCCGCCTTCATCGGCGACCGCCCGCCGCTCGCCGCCGCGGTCACGGCGTGGCTGCTGGGCGATCCCGAAGCGCCGCCGGATCCGACGATCGCCTCCGCCTGTGCGCCCATGCTCCCGGCGCTCGTCGATCTGCGCCGCATCGGCCAAGATGTGCTCGGGCGCATGCACACCATCGGCCTCGGCCCCGGCACCGTGGTGCACAACTGCGTGGCGGCGCCAGACGGTGGGCCTGGCGGCGCGACGCTGCACGCGTTGGGCAACGCGCAGGGCCGGGCGGTGCTCGCCCTCGAGATCCGGCGCGTCGGTCCAACGCTGCGCGCGTGGGACCACGGACGGCTGCCGATCCGCGCGCTCGACATCGCCGCCGCGATCGCGGGCGTGCCGATGACCGCCAGTCGCCGCGACGCCTTCGTGCTCGCCGAGGACGACCGCGACCTCGCCATCGACAGCGGCGCGTTCACGGCCGAGCGCCTGCGCGTCGGGCCGGCCGCGATCGCCCGCGACGGCCGCGGCCGCCCGGAGTTCGTGCACGTGTGCACCGGCACCGCCCTGCTCGTCGGCGGTCGGCAGAGCACCACGCTGCACGCCGGCCAGAGCGCGCTCGTGCCCGCCGGTTGGGCCAGCTGGGGGCTGCGCACCGAGTCCACGGCGAGCGTCGTCATCGCCTCGGTGGCGCCCACGCCGACGGCCCTGGCCGCGCGCACGCGGTCGCTGCGGCGGGTGCGAGAACTCGTCGCGTGCAGCGAAGGTCCCCGCGACATCTTGGCCATCGCCAACGGCGGCGACGGACCGGTGGTTGCCGAGCGCCTGCTCGCGGTGAGACACGATCTGTTCCGCCGCGATGACGACACGCGCATCGTCGTCCACGAAGAGCTCACCCGCCGCGGCCAGCTGCTGGGCATGATCGACGCCGTGCGCGGCTGGACACCGCAGCACGCCGACGGGGTCGCGCTCGGCATCATGCTGCCGGGCCAGGGTACGCGGCTGTCGCCCGTCACCCAGCGTCTGCACGGCATCAAGCCGTTCGTGCCCATGCCGATCCGCACCGCGTCCGATGCAAGTTGGATGTCGGCCGGCACGGCATCGCTGCACTCGTGGGTGCTCATCGCCCGCGCGCTGCAAGACGCGGGCTTCCGCGGCATCGCGTGGAAGTGGGGCGACGAGCCGCAGCTGCCCTCGGCCGCGATCACCGAGCTCGCGCTGGACCTCAGCGCGGTCGATGCGGTGCGTTTCGGCAAGCGCTCGGCCATCACCGAGGACCTCGCGCGCAACAAAGAGTGGCTGCTGCAGGGCGCCGATGGTCGCCTCGTCGCCCAACTCCGCCGCCGCGACGCCGCCGCGCTCTGCGTGCGTCTGGCCGCCGAAGGCCGAGGCGTCCGGCCGCTCGTCCACATCGGCTCGCCCGCCCTGTCGTATCGCTTCATGGATGCCCTCGTCGCCGAGTTCGGCGACCAGACGGGGTGGCTCGACATCGACGGCTACCTGTTCGAGGCCCTCACCCACGACGAGGCGCAGTGGCAGGCCGAGTGCGCCCGCGATGCCGGCCTGCGGACCGTGCTGGTGGGCTGCCCCGACTTCTACGCCCGCGCCCGGGCCGTCCGCGCCCGCCTCGAGGACGGCCGCGGCGCACCGCTTGCGATGGTCGTCGTCGACTGCGGCGCCGACACCTGGTGGGGCGACATGGGCCAGCTCGGACCCGCCCGCGACGCCTTCGCCCGCCTCGCCGATCCGGGCGAGGCAGGCGAGTTCGCCCGCCGCCTCGCCGCGATCGACGACGTCGTGCCCGATCGCTTCGGCAACCGCGTCGTCGGCTCGTCGATCCCCGGCGATGGCAGCGTTCGCGACGCGGTGGTCATCGACAGCTGGATCGGCGAGGGCAGCGAGTTCACGGGCGCGGTCGTGCTGGACAGCGTGCTCGGCGTGGCGCGCCTGGGTCGCGGCGCCGTCGTGATGGGCAGCACCGTCGCCCACCTCGTGGCGGGCGAGCATGCCTGGGTCGCGCTCGCCGTCGCCGAGCACCTCGACGTCGCCGACTTCGGCGTGCACACGACGATGCCGGGCGATCCGCAGCGGGGCGACGCCGGCCTCGAGCAATGGGCATTCGACACCCGCGCCGACCCGAGCACCGCCGAGCATTGGACGGCGGCGGTGGGCGCCAACCCCACGAGCTTCCGCGACAAGGCCACGCAGATGCGCCAGCGCGAGCGCACCGCAGCCGAGATCGAGGCCGACCTCAACGCGCACCACGCGGGACCTCTTGCGGCCCGAATCCGGGGCCGAACCGGGGGCTAGTGCGAGGCTGCGCAGGATCGGAGTGCGCTTCGCGACCTCCTCGTGCCCAATCGCTGACGCACTCAGTCGCGCGTGGCGGTGAAACGATGGCCGGAGGTAGGCTCGCGTCCGGAGAAGCCGGCGTCCGGGGCGTGGTACCAGTCGACGCGGGTCTCGCCGATGCGCCAGCACAGCAGCACCTCGCGCCGGCCCTCGAGCCACGACGGGAAATCGACGAGGCCGCGCTCGACGTCCTTGATGACGACACCGGTCGCCTCGATCTCGGCCATCGCCTCGCGGACGGCGTCGTAGATGCCGCGGGCGTGGGCGAGCCGCTGACGCCCGCGACCGTCAGCGGCCTCGAGCCGCTCGCCCCGGGCCAGCAACTCGGGGTTCACGCGCACGCCGTCTTGCACGAGCGCGCGGCACGTTGCCCGCAGGTGGGCGTGGAGCTGCAGCACCAGGTTCATGCGACCGGCGATCTCGGGCACGAGCGCGTTGGCCTCGTCGAGCGTGAAATAGCGATCCGCCATCGCCACCAACGAGACGGGTTATCCGGTTCCCCGGGCACCGTCAACCCCGAGGCGGCGGCGTCGCCACGTCGACGAGGACCGGTGCGAGTACGGCTTTCGCATCGTTGGGGTCGAGCTCGACCAGCATCCCGCGGCGCCCGCCGTTGACGAAGATCCGCGGCAGCGCAGCGATCGATGCCTGCATGTAGATCGGCAGCGGGTGGGCCAGCCCGAACGGCGAGGTGCCACCGACTCGATAGCCGGTGTGGCGAAAGGCGACGGCTGGCGCGCACGGCTGCACCGATTTCACACCGAGATGACGCGCGAGCGCCTTGGTCGACACCTCGCGGTCACCGTGCATCAGCACCACCAACGCGCGCGCGCGATCGTCCTGCATCACCAGGGTCTTGATCACGTGGTGCTCGTCGACGCCCAGGTAAGCGGCGCTGTGGGCCGTGCCACCGCGTGGCTGGTAGTCGTACACGTGGGGCACGTAGGCGACACCGCGCTCGCGGAGCACGCGAATCGCGGCGGTGACGGGCAGCTTCTCCTTGGCCACGGGTCCCGCCGAGCGTGCCACGGCGCCGGCCGGGCCCGCAGGTTTTTTGGTCGCTGCCGCGAGGCGTGCTAGCGGCCATTGTCATGCGGTGCATCCTTTACGTGCACAATCACCACGGCGCCCACGCGGTGGCCGGAGCGCGGTCCGGTCGCGTCTGCGGCATGGCCGTGGGCGAGGATCCCGTCGCGCAGCGCTGGGATGCCGCCCGCCCCATCACGTCGTTCGCCGAGTTCTCGTGCCCAGGCGACCTCGAGGACCCCGCGACGGCGGTGGAGCTGGCGGTCGCCCGCGCGTTCGCCCGCTCGGGCACGCTCGCCCCCGGTCAGACCGTCGCGATCGACACCCCGCGGTGGAACCTACGCCTGGGCCTCGAGCCCGGCTTCGACGACCCGCGCGCCGTGCTCGAGCCGCTGTTGCAGCTCGCCCATGGGCTGCGGGTCCGCGGGGGCAAGGTGATCCGCGTCGGCGCGGTCGAGCCGGCCGCCGCCCCGGCACGATGACGCACTGGACATTCATCCGTCACGGCCAGAGCACGGCGAACGCCGAGGGATGGTTCGCCGGCCACATGGACGCGCCGCTGACGGCCCGCGGCCGCGACGAGGCCACGGCGACCCGCGAGGCCCTGGCGGCCCTCGCCTACGACCGCGTCCTATGCTCGGATCTGGTCCGCGCCCGTGAGACCGCCGCGATCGTCACCGCGCTGCGGCCGGCGCCGACGCGCGTCGATGCGGCGCTGCGCGAGCGGCACTGCGGACAGTGGGAGGGGCGACCTGTCGCTTCGCTCGTCACCGACATCGAGGTGCTGAACACGTTCGATGGCCGCCCACCCGGCGGCGAGAGCCTCCGCGACGTGGCCCTGCGTGCGCTGGCCGTCCTGCACACGCACGCCGCCCCGGGACACGTGCTGGTCGTCGGCCACGGCGCCCTCATGCGCGCGACGATCGGTGTCCTCGACGGCACGCCGAGCTCGACGATCGGCGCGTGGAAACCGAAGAACTGCGAGTGGACCACGCGGGAGGCCGACGCGGCGACGCTCGAGCGGCTGATCGCGACGCTGCGCAGCGAAACGCCCTGACCCTACTTGTGGCGCTGCTTCGCCGGGAACAGGTCTTCGAGCTCGAGGTTGTCGAGCCCGCCCCAGCCATCGCCGGTGGTCGGCTCGCCGATGCCCTCGGTCAGGTTGCCGACGTCGGCGTCGGACTCGAGCATCTTCGCGAGCGCGCGCTCGATCGCCTCGAAGTCCTGGGGCGTAGCGCCGCCGATGGCCGCGTGACCACCGGTCTGCGGCCGCGCCACCGCCGATGCCGTCGGTGCCGGCGCCGGCTTGGTCTGGGCTGTCGGACGCGTCGTCACCCGGGCCGTCTGCGGCGAGGGCGACGCGCCACCGCCCGGGGCTCCCGGGGGCCCGCCGCCATGCTGGCCGCCGCCATGCTGGCCGCCGCCGTACTGGCGCGTCGGCTGCGGACCGCCCGCCCGATTGCTGCCCGGCGCGCCGGGAAGATCGTAGCCGCCCGCGTCGCTCGGCTCGGGCGAGGCTCGCCCCTCGGCGTGGGCCTGGTCGGTCGGCCACCGCCGGGTCTCCTCGTCGAACATCTCCTCCATGAACGAGGCGAGGCGCACCGACGAGATCGGCAGCTTGTACTCGCGCGCGAGCTCCTCGAGATCGACCTGCAGCGCCCGCGCGGTGGGATAGCGATGGTCGGGGTCGGGCTGCAACGCGCGGTAGACGATGCGCTCGAGATCCTCGGGGTATCCGCGGAGCAGCTGCGACGGCGGCGGGATCAGGCCATTGACGATCTTGTGGATGATGCCGAGCTCGGAATCGGCCTGGAAGAGGCGCCGGCCCACGGTCAGCTCGTACAGCAGGATGCCGATCGAGAAGATGTCGCTGCGGCGATCGAGCGGCCCGCTGCGACACTGCTCGGGCGACATGTACGGGATCTTGCCCTTGAGGGTGCCGACCGCCGTCGACGTCGTCGCGCTCGAGGCCTTGGCAATGCCGAAGTCGGCGACCTTGACCGAGCCGTCGTAGCTGATGAGGATGTTGGGCGGCGATACGTCGCGATGGACGATGCCGAGCGGTCGACCGTCGAGGCCGTTCTTCTCGTGGGCGTAGTTCATCCCCGCGCAGGTGCCGATGATGATCCCCAGCGCATGCTCGAGCGGCAGCCAGCGCCGCGCGTTGGTGATCTGGCGCATGAGCTTGAGCAGGCTCTGGCCGTGGACGTACTCCATCGCGAAGAAGAAATTGCCCGCGTGCTCGCCGATGTCGTAGACGTGGACGATGTTCGCGTGATCGAGGGTGGCGGCCAGGCGCGCCTCGTCGAGGAACATGCGCATGAACTCGCGGTTCTCGGCGTAGGCCGGCAGCACCCGCTTGAGCACGACGAGCTTCTCGAAGCCGTGCAGCGACCGGGCATACGCCAAGAAGATCTCGGCCATGCCGCCGACGGCGAGCCGGCGAAACGGCCGGTACTTGCCGCTCTGCGCCCCCCGCTCGTCGAACGCCTCGAAGCCCGATCCCGTCACCTTGGCAGTCTAGCAAAGACCTCGGGCGCACGTCACGCCGCGGGCCGGCATCCAACGGCGCGCCTGGTCAGCCCATCGATGCCGGAGCATCCGGTTCGGGGGCCTCGAGCACCGCCGGACCGCGCTCGAGCAGCGCCGTGAATCCGGCCTCGTCGAGGATGCGCACACCGAGCTGCTCGGCCTTGGCGAGCTTGCTGCCGGGCGACTCGCCGACGACGACGGCGGTGGTTTTCTTCGACACAGAGGACGTCACCTTGCCGCCGCGCTGGGTGATCGCCGCCTCGACCTGCTCGCGGCTGAAGCCGACGAGGGTGCCGGTCACCACCAGGCTGACGCCCGCCAGGCTGTCGTCGCGATCGCCCTCGGGCTCGGGATCACGGGCCTGCACACCGCCGGCGAGCAGCCCCGCGACGAGGGCGACGTTGTCCGGGTCCTCGGCCCACTGCCGCAGCGACCCGGCGATGACGGGACCGATACCGTCCAGGGCCGCGAGTTCTTCGGTGGGTGCCGCCAGCACCGCCGGCAACGCGAGGTAGCGCTGCGCCAGCAGGCGCGAGGCACTGACGCCGACGTGGCGGATCCCGAGGGCCACGAGCACGTTGGCCAGAGGCCGGTGACGGGCGCGATCGATCGCCGCCATGAGCTTGCCGGTCGACACCTCACCCCACCCTTCGATCTCGGCGAAGGCTGCGGCCGTCAGCGTGAAGATATCGGCGGGATTGCGGATGGCGCCGCGCGTCAGCAGATCGTCGACGGTGCGGTAGCCCATGCCTTCGATGTCCATCGCGCCGCGGCTGGCGAAGTGGAACAGGGTTTCGCGCACGCGGCTGCTGCACGCGAAGCCGCCGCTGCACCGCGCGACCTTCTCGCCCTCGCCGCGGACGATCGCGCTGCCACAAAACGGGCACGTCACCGGCATCTGCCACGGCGGTGGATCGCCTTCGCGACGGGACGCGATGGGACCGACGACCTCCGGGATGACGTCGCCGGCACGCCGCACCACGACCCAGTCGCCCTCACGCACGTCCTTGCGCGCGACCTCGTCGGCGTTGTGCAGCGTCGCCAGGCTCACCGTCGCCCCACCGACGAAGACCGGCTCGAGCTCGGCGAACGGCGTGGCCGCGCCGGTGCGTCCGATGTTGATCGCGATCCGCCGGAGCCGGGTGACCTGCTCTTCGGGCGGGAACTTGAACGCGATCGCCCATCGCGGCGCCTTGCTGGTGAAGCCGAGCTCCCGCTGGGCCCCCAAGTCGTCGACCTTCACGACCACGCCGTCGGTCTGGTACGGCCGACTCGCGCGATCGAGTTGCGCCCGGCGGATGTACCCCATCACGGCGTCGACGTCGGCGGCGCGCTCGGTCGCCGGGTTGCGGTCGAAGCCGAGCGAATCGAGGTACGCCAGCGTCTCCCAGTGCGAGCGCAGCGGCGGTCCACCCTCGATGCGCCCGAGCTGGTAGATCCAGATCGAAAGATCCCGCGATCCCGTCACCGCGGCGTCCTTCTGTCGCACCGAACCGGCTGCGGCGTTGCGCGGGTTGGCGAACAGGCGCCCGCCGACCTCGACTTGGCGCGCGTTGAGGGCGTCGAACGCCGCCGTCGGCATGTACAGCTCGCCACGCACCTCGAGCAGCGCCGGTGGCTCGCCGACGAGCCGCTTGGGGATCGCCGCGATCGCCCGCAGGTTCGCGGTGACATCCTCGCCGGTGCTGCCATCGCCCCGGGTCGCCCCGAGCACCAGCTGTCCGGCCTCGTACGTGAGCGCGACTGCCAGGCCGTCGATCTTGAGCTCGCAGGTGTATCCGGACGGCGGGTGACCGAGCACGCGCTCGCTGCGTTGGTGCCACGCCTGCATGTCCTCGTCTGACATCGCGTTGTCGAGGGAGAACATCCGCGCCCGGTGGACGACCGGCGCGAAGAGTGCCGACGGCGCCGCACCGATGCGTGAGGTCGGCGAGTCGGCAGTGACGAGCTCGGGGTGCTCGCGCTCGATCGCCTCGAGCTCGCGTACGAGCGCGTCGTACTCGGCGTCGGTGATCTCCGGCGCGTCTTGGCCGTGGTAGCGCTCGGCGTGGTGGGCGATCGACGCGCGCAGCGCCTGGGCCCGCGCGACCGCGTCGGGGGCGGCGCCGTCGACGGTCGACCCGGTACGCTTGGTGCTGCTGCGCTTGGTGCTGCTGCGCTTGGTGGCCATGCTGAGATCGAGCGCGCAGCGTAGCAGTCACGACAGCGGTGGGCGCGCGACCGACTGCGGCGCGCCGTCGGCCGTGGTAGGGCCGAAGCGCTACAGCCAGGGCAGCTGCAAGCTGCGCTCGGGTGTCCGCATGAACGCGTCGTCGATCGCGGTGCGCACCCGCTCGGCGAGCGCCTCGGCGGCGTCGCGATCGTGGCGGCCGAACTGCAGCAGCACGCCGTCGTCGGCGGCCCCGGGCACCCCGCCCAGCGCGCCCTCGTCGAGGGCCCACAGCTGCAGCCGAGCACCGAGCACGCCGCGGCGGAACGAGCACGCCGCGAACTCCTCGACGTCGATCACGACCTTACGCTCGATGGCCGACACGCTCGGCGCCTCGAACTCGAGGACCACCGCGGCACCACCGAACTGCACCCGACCATGGACGTCGTAGCCGGCGCCTTGCGGATCGCGGATGGTGAACGAGACCGTCACTTCGGCACCAGTTGTCGCCGCGGTCCCGTGGACCCGCAATGGGCGGGCGCGGATCGTTGTTTCCGGGCGGGCAATCGACGTTCCGACGGCCCAAGGGCCAGCTGCTGCGCCGCGAGCCACTGTCCCCCCGGTCCACGCCGACGCCCACCACCCCAGCGAGTTGGCCGCTGCGCGGCGTCGGCGGGCCGCCGCCTGCACTCCAGCGCGGAGCATCGACACCCGCACTTCGCCGCCCGTGTCGGAACCTCGGCCAGCCCGCAGCTACCGGGCTCGGAATGGTGTTCCGCTGCGCGCATGATCTGCGACCGATCCGCGCGACGCTTGAAGCACTTCCGGTAATGGGATAACCAAATGCTCCTGGGTTCGTGCGCGCCCAGGGTCAAACGTCGTGTCCAGTGTTCCGAGCAAGCCGGCCGCCAAGGTCCCGGAGGCGTCGTCCGACCCCATGGTCGGGCAGACGCTCGGGGGCAAGTACGCGATCGTCCGCCTCATCGGTCGCGGCGGCGTCGGCCTGGTCTATCACGCCCGCCAGAGCGCGCCCGGCCGCGATGTCGTGGTCAAGGTGCTCGCCCCGCACTGGGCCAGCGACTCCGAAGCGATGGCCCGATTCCGTCGCGAGGCGAAGCGGCTGTCGAGCCTGCAGCATCCGAACATCGTCGAGATGTACGACTTTGGTCACGAGGACGACCGCGCGTACCTGGTGATGGAGTACCTCGCGGGCGAGCTGCTCTCGGATCACGTCGCCCGCAAGAAGCGGCTGTCACTCGAGGAGTTCGTGCCGATCGCAGCGCAGATCCTGAAGGGCATCGGTCACACCCACTCACGCGAGTTGATGGTACGCGACGTCAAGCCCGCCAACGTGATGCTGTGCGAGCGCAAGGGTCGCGCGAACTTCGTCAAGATCCTCGACTTCGGCCTCGCCAAGCTCCTGCGGGGCGAGCAGGCGATCACCGAAGAACACGTGATGGGCACGGTCGGTTACCTCGCGCCCGAGGCCATCCGCGGCGAGCCGATCGATCTGCGCGTCGACGTCTACGCCATCGGCGTCCTCTTCTACTACATGCTCGCCGGCCGCCTGCCGTTCGAAGGTCAGACCAACGCCGCGGTCTTCTACAAGACGATCCACGAGGCCCCTCGGGATCTCCGGGATCTGCTCGGACAGAACCATGGCCTGCCCGACGGCCTCGTCGACCTCGTGCACCAGTGCCTCGAGAAGGACAGAGATGCCCGGCCCGCCGACGCCGATCGGATCGTCGAGCGGCTGATCGACGTGGTGCCCGCGTCGCTGTTCCGGCTGCCCCGCGCCACGACCGAGCGTCACGGGGTGCCGCTGACGATGCCGGCGAGCGCGGGCAACACCGGCATGCTCGAGCTCATCGCCGACGCCGACGATTCGCAGCCCGGCAGGGCGACGCCGGACCCGGGCGCAGCACGCTCGAGCGTCGTGTCGCCCGCCGCACTCGAGACCGATCGCGCCACGGTCGGCACCTCGCCGCTGTCCGTCGCGCCGCAGCGCACGATCGGCCTGGTCGCGATGTCGGTGGTCGCGGGTGCGCTGCTGGCGGTGATCGTGGTGGGCGGGCTGGTGTGGATGATGCCGGCCGACGAGGGCCGCGGCGCCGATTCGGCGAGGGGGGCGGCGGCCGACGCGGGCGTCGGAGGCGGCGACATCGCGACCGCCCTCGATCGGATCGACGGGCAGATCGGCCGCGGCGAGCTCGACGCCGCGGCGATCGAGCTCGATCGCGTGCGCACGGCCGCGCAGTCCGAGGTCGGCTCACGGACACGGGTCGCCGACGCCGACCGGCGCGTCCTCGTGGCAAGGCTGCTCGCCAGCGCAGCGCGCTTCGAGGCCGAGGGCGATCGCGAGGCCGCGCGCGTCGCCTACACCGACGTCCTGGGCCACGATCCCACCCACGGCGTCGCCAAAGCGGCGCTGGTCCGCCTCGCGGCGAACGAGCCCGACGCGCCGCCAGGCGATGCGGTCGTCGGCGCGGTGGAGATCTCGGCGCACCCGGCCGCCAACGTCGCGATCGACGGTGCGATCGTGGGCACCACGCCGTACCGCGGCACGCTGCCCCTTGGCCGCCACACCGTCCGCCTGTCGGCCCGCGGCTACGCGCCCTGGGACGGCACCATCGAGGTGGTGAAGTCCGGCAACGCCCCGCTCTCGGTGCAGCTGCGCGGCAAGGGCCCGGGCCACCGCGACGTGCCACCTCCCAGCACGACCCCCACACGCAGCCCGGCGGATTCGTCCACGCCCAGTCCGGTCGCCCCGCCCGACGCGAAGCCCGACGCCCCGCCCGTCGCGAAGCCCGACCCGAGGCCCGTCGCGAAGCCGAAGCAACACCCCTTTTTGCCCACCAAGTCGCCCACCGATGACGATGACGTGTTTCTGCCCGTGAACCAGGGCACCTGAGACGCCGCGACATGCACTGCACTTCGAACCTCCTGGTCTGCACCCTCGTCGCGCTGTCGATCGCGGCTGCCCCCGCGCATGCCGAAGCCGTCGCGACGGAGGCCCCAGGTGACGCCGCCGACATCGCCGATGCAGCAGGGCCCGAAGCCCTCAGCGATGCCGCCGTCGCCGCCTTCCAGGCGCGGGAGTACGACCGGGCGATCGAGCTGTTCCAGCGCGCGTACGCCCTCGATGCCCAGCCGAACTACATGTTCAACATCGGCCGCGTCTACGAAGAGAAGGGCGAGCTCGACAAGGCTGTCGAGAACTACCAGGCGTTCGTGCGGCAACCCGGCGTCGAGATCGAGGCCCGCGAGAACGCGACCGCGCGGATCAAGATCCTGCGCCAGACGATCGCCCAGCTGCGGGACGACACCGAGCCGGACCGTCCGCCGGCGGCCACGGGCGAGATCACGCCGCCCGGCGAACGGTCGCCCGCCGAACGGGCCGCCGACGAGCGCAAGCGAAAGCTGCGGATCGCCGGCTACTCGCTGCTCGGCGTCGGCGGTGGGGTGCTGGTCATCGGGGCCGTCTTCGGTGGCCTGGCCATCGGCAAGTCCAACGACGCCCAGGACGCCCCGTTCATCGACGAGCGCCTCTCGTTGCGCCAAGAGGCGCGGAGTCGGGCGGTGGTCGGTGATGCGCTGCTGATCTCGGGCGGCGTGGTGGCCGTCGCCGGCCTGGTCATGGTGCTGGTGACGCTGCGCGGCCGCGGCGTTCGGGGCCGCACCGAACAGGCCTCGAGCCACAGGCGGACCGTCCGGCGTGGGCTCGCGCTGGCGCCGATGGGCGGCCGCGACGGCCACGGGCGGACGACAGGCATACGCGCTGGCCTGTCGCTCGCCGGCAGTTTTTGACACGATGTGAACGTGGCCGGCTTCGTCCGCGCCCCGACGCCGAGAACCACCTGGAGATCGATCATGAGCTGCGTGTGCATCCATCGTGATTTCAGTCCGAGCCTGCTCGCGGCGGCGACGTTCTCCGGCGCGCTCGCGTGCAGCCTGGCGCTGCCGCTCGACAGCCAGATCCCGTGCTCGCTCGACTCGGACTGCCCCTACAGCAGCGGCCAGGGCGTCTGCGACGATGGGTTCTGCCGGGCGCCCGGCGCCAGCTCCGATCCCACGACGACCGAGACCGCGAGCGCGACCGTGGGCTCGGAGAGCACGGCGGCCACCACCGAGTCCCCGACCACCACCACGGCGGCCGACACCTCGAGCTCGTCGACGGCGACCACCGCACAGCCGGCGTGCACCCTCAACTCCGAGTGTGAGACCGACCAGCGCTGCGGCCCGGACGGGGTCTGCCTGGAGCTGCTCTCGGCCCAGTGCCAGACGCTGCAGTGGCCCAGCGGGGGCGAGGTCGACGACGTCGTGTTCGTCGGCTCGATCATTCCGACCAGCCCACCGTTCACGAACCTCGTGCAGCCGCTCGAGAACGCGGTGCAGCTCGCGATCGAGGACTTCAACCAGCAGACCTCGCTGCAGGGCGACCGCAAGATCGCGTGGGTCGGCTGCGACGACTCGGCCGGCGTGAGCGCGGCCACCAGCGCCGCGACGCACCTGGTGCAGAACGTCGGCGCCCCCGCGATCGTGGGTCCGATCTTCTCGGAGTCGGTGCTCGAGGTCGCGAACACCGTGACGATCGACGCCGGCACGTTACTCATGGCTCCGGCGGCGACCGCGATGTCGATCGCCGATCTCGACGACGACGATCTCGTGTGGCGCACGATCGCAGGCGACGTCTACCAATCCAACGCCATCGTCGATCGGCTGATCGTTCTCGACGACGACGAGCCGATCACCAACCTGTTGATCCTGGCCAAGGACGACGCCTACGGCAACGGGATCCTCAACGCGATCCTGGACGACGTCGAAGCCTCGCTGCCCACCGCCGACATCTACTTCTCGACCTACCCCAACCCGACCTCGTTCGGGTCCCAGGACGAGCTGCTCGCGGCCTACGGCCAGGTGCTCGCCGCGGCGTCCGGCTCACCGGCCAACAATCCCTACTTCACACACGTGCTGTTCATCGGTACCAGCGAGATCCAGGCGCTGCTGTACGCGTATCTCGGCGTGGTGTGGCAGGCCCAGATGGGCGACCCCATGCCGCTGTTCACCGTGACCCACGGCGCGGTGCCCGAGATGGCGCGCTTCATCGAGGAGATCGGCGACACCAAGCAGACGGAGCCGTTGATCCCGCTCAAGCCGCTCATCGAGAGTCGTCTGCAGGGCACCTCTCCGGTGGTGCTGAATCAGGCCAACTTCATGGCCTTCAGCGTTCGCTACCGCATCCGCTTCAACGACCAGGTGCCGCTCACCTCGGCGGCGCTCAGTTACGACGCCACCATGTCCACGCTGTTCGCGATGTGCACGGTGGCCTCCGACGCCGCGGTCACCGGCGCCGCGATCGCGGCGGGGATGCCACGGCTGGTGACCGAGGGTGGCGATCCGATCTCGTTCTCCGGCGCGAACCTGTCGTTCATCGCCAACGCGCGCAACGCCCTGGCGACGGGCGGCAGCGTGGATCTGCAGGGCGTCAGCGGCGAGCTGCAGTGGGACGTCGCGACCGGCGACGTCCGGGCCGACGCCTGGGGTTGGGACATCCTCGACGCGAGCGATCCGCCCGACGGATCGATGCCCGTCGCCGCCCCGAGGCGGATCTACGTGCTGAACCCCGCGCCCGCGGAAGATGGCACGTGGATAGACATTCCGTAGTGCCCGCACGGCCAGCTCATGGCGGCGCGAGCAGCTCGGGGATGACGGCACGAAAGCGCATGTTGAGCGCGTTGACGTCCTCCCGTTTGCGCTCGTCACCGAGGACCTCGGGGGTCCGCATGAGCCCGTCGACGAGCTCGTTGCCCTGGCGGTAGCGCTCGACCCATTCGGGCTGCGGCACCGCGAGACTCCGCCGCTTCATCGACTCCAGGTCGACCACGAAATCGTCCAGGGCCTCGAGGGTGTCGGCGTAGGGGACCGTGGGTAGCGGCGCGACCGGCAGCATGATCGGGGACGGCTTGTCCGCGGCGCCGGCGTCGGCATTGCGCCGGGCCTTGGACCGGGCCGGGCCGTCGCCCGACTGGGTGGCGCCGGGCTCGAGGCGCGGCCGAGCGTCCGCGGCACGCGGCGGCGGCGTGGCGTCGGGCCGCGAGGCGATGACGACCGCGTATCCGACCAGGCCGACGGCGAGGACCCCCGCACCGACGCGCGCGACCTTGTGCACCGCCATGGCATACCATGGCCCCATCCAGGTGCCCATGGGCGACGACTCCACCATCTTCGGTCGCATCCTCGACGGTGAAATCCCCTGCCATCGGGTCTACGAGGACGCGCACACCCTCGCGTTCCTCGACATCTTCCCGCTGTCGCTCGGGCACACGCTCGTGATTCCCAAGCAGCGGGTCGCGATGCTGCACGAGCTGTCCGACGACGGCGCCGCGGCGATCGGCCGCGTGCTGCCGCGGATCGCCCGCGCGGTGCTGCGCGCCACCGGTGCCACCGCCTACAACCTGCTGCAGAACAACGGCGCCGCCGCCCACCAGGCGGTGTTCCACGTCCACTTCCACATCATCCCGCGCATCGGCGATGGCGGTCTGGGCATCGGGTGGACACCGGGCTCGCTCGCAGACGCCGCCGCCGCGGAGCTGCGCGGACGCATCGTCGAGGAGCTCGAGTAGCCGCCGTCGGCCCTCGCGTCGCCACCGCCGCCCCGCGGCCCCAAGAGACCGCGTGCGTGTTCGTGACGCCCGTGCAACGATCGGGCAACCGTGATGCGACCGCGATCCCCCGCCCTCGGCTGCGCCGTGTCGATCCTCTCCGCGTCCGGGCCGCTCGCCTGCAGCGACGGCGACGCCACCGGCGATGGCGGCACGGGTTCGTCGTCGACGACCGCCACAGATGGCACCTCCGCCGACAGCTCGACCGCAGCCGACACCAGCGGCTCGATCCCCGATCCCGAGCCGGTCGTCGACTGGCCCACCCTCGCCTGCGATCCGCTGGCGCCCGAGTACTGCGGCCACCCGTTCCCTTCGAACGTGTTCACCGTCGCCGACGCCGACACGCCCACCGGGCGCCGGGTGGCGCTGTCGGGTGACCTCATGCCGACCAGCTACTACGGCGTCACCGCCGACCCCGCGCCATGGTCGCGCAGCGACGGCTTCTCGCCGGGCGTCGGCATCATGGTCCACCTTTTGGGTGCGAGCGCGGCGGGCCTGCCGAGCGCTGCCCACATCGCGGACTCGCTGGCCGACGACTCACCCACGATCCTGCTCGACGCCGACACCGGCGAGCGCGTCGCCCACTTCGCCGAGCTCGATCTGTCGGGTGACGATGCGGACAGGCGCCTGCTGTCGATCCGTCCCGCCGCGCGGCTCACCAATGCGCGGCGCTACATCGTGGCGCTGCGCGGCATCATCGACCGCAGCGGCACCACCCTCGACGCAACGCCCGCCTTCGCCGCCCTGCGCGATGGTGTGGCCCACGACGAGCCGTCGATCGAGGAGCGGCGCCCGCTGTATGCCGATATCTTCGCCCGCCTCGGCGACGCCGGAATCGGCCGCGACGATCTGCAACTGGCGTGGGATTTCACCACCGCCAGCGACGAGAACATCGTCACCCCCCTGCTGCACATGCGGGATACGGCTCTCGCCGCGGTCGGCGACGCGCCCACGTTCACGATCGACGCGATCGACACCGAGTTCGACCCGCGCGTCGCGTTCCGCATCACCGGCACGTTCGACGTGCCGCTGTTCGTCGACCAGCCCGGACCGGGCGCGATCCTGAACCTCGGCGAGGACGGCCTGCCCATCGCAGTGGGCACCCACGCCTTCGAGTTCGAGCTGCTGATCCCCGAGCGGGCGAACCGCGGCCCGGTGTCGCTGCTGCACTACGGTCACGGCTTGCTCGGCACGCGGCGCGAGGTGCAGAGCGACGAGCTCGTCGAGTTGTGCCAGAACCACGGCTGGGCCATCTACTCGAGCGACTGGATCGGCCTCGCCCAGCCCGACGAGGCGTTCATCGGCGGCATCCTGCAAAGCGGCGCCATCGAGGACTTCGACGGCATGTTCGCGCGCCTGCAGCAGTCGATGGTCAACGCGCTCGTGCTCGATCGCACCGTGGCCCTGGGCATCGCCACCGATCCGATGTTCGCCGAGTTCCTCGACCCCACGCAGGTGGGCTACTACGGCATCAGCCTCGGCGGCATCATGGGCGCGCTGTACATGAGCCTGAGCCCCGACGTCACGCGCGGCGGCCTCGAGGTGATGGGCGCGCCGTTCGGCCTGCTGCTGGGCCGCAGCGCCCAGTTCGACGCATTCTTCGACATCGCCACCTCGACCTACGAAGATCCGCGCGACGTGCAGCTCGTGCTCGGGCTGGTGCAGATGCTGTGGGATCGGGTCGAACCGATCGGGTTCCTGCCGCACCTGCGCGACGACCCGCTGCCGGGCACGCCCGCCCACGAGGTGATGATGCGGGCGGCCGTCGGCGACCACTCGGTGCCTACGGTCGCGGCGCATGTCATGGCGCGCACCCTGGGCGTGCCCCACGTCGACTCCGGCGTGCGCGCTATCTGGGGCCTCGAGTCCGTCGACGAGGCCGTGGCCGGCAGCGCCTACATCGAGTACGACTTCGGGCTGCCGCCCGAGCCGGACTGTGCCCTGCCCCAGCGCGCGTGCGACGATCCGCACGGCAGCATCCGCAGGCTCCCCGAGGCCGCGGAGCAACTCGATCACTTCCTGCGCCAGGGCGAGGTCCGCAACTTCTGTGCAGGCGGCGAGTGTCGCTATGCCCAGGCCGGTTGCGACGACGCGCCGGGCCCGGATGTCTGCGCCGAGTGATGCGCCACCGCGGCGAGCGAGAGAAGCCGGCGGAGGACCGATAGGGTCCCTCGCCGTTGGGTGGGGTGCGACCGAGCGCGGCTCGGCGCTCCCGTTGTCGCATCAGTGCGGCGCGGCCATGAACGGGAAGTCGTCCAGCGGCGGCAGGTCACCCTCGGACGGGTTGAGCGGCAGACCGGCAAGCGTCGTCACACCGTGCACACTGAGATCGAGCAGCACCACCGCGAGGGTGACGTCGATGACCGGATCCGTCAGCAGGCGTCCGTTGGGGAAGCCCGACGGGGTGGCGAAGTCGACGCGGAGCACGTCGGGGACCACCAATGGCGCGCCCTGGGCGACGCAGGTGTCGACATCGCAGGGCGTCAGACCGGCGCCCATCAAGTCGTCGTCGAGGGCGTCGTGGAGCCCGGTGATGTTGGCGACGATCTCCGGGACGAACACGCCGTCCGCGTCGTCGGTCGGAGTCGCCTCGTTGTAGTCGTCCTTGCTGGTGATGACCGCGGTCGCGATCGCGGGCATCCCCATGCGGTCGATCTGCTGGTACGAGGCGGGGTCGCCCTCCTCGAACTCGAACCCCGGCTCGCCGGCGGTGGTGTCGGCCGTCTCCGACTCGGTTTCCGACGGATCGGTCTCCGACGGATCGGTCTCCGACGGGTCGACCGTGGTCGACATCGTCGTCGACATCGTGGTCGACATCGTCGTGGCGTTGGTGGGATCTTCGCTGGTCGAGCTGGGATCGGTGCCCTCGCCGTCGGCGCGACCACCTGTGTCGCCACACGCGGCGACACAGGTGAGGAGCGCGAGGATGCTGATGCGAGTGATCGTGTTCATGGTGTGCCTCACATCCGTCCCGTGCTGACCCACACCGCGACGGAATCCGCGCCACCGGCGAGGGCGTCGATGCTGGCCTCGAGCACCACCGCGGTGATGTTGCGGGCCGCGAACGTGTCGCGGGTGTTGTCGAAGCTCAGCATGCCGGTCATCAGGGTCTCCCTGAAGCCGTCGAGGTCGAAGAAGAACGGGTCGTCGCGGAGGCCGGCGAACACCCGCAGACCGAGGCCCGCGTCGATCGTGGTCTCGACCGGCCCGATCACCGGATCGGCGATCCCGGGCAGGTTCTCGACCTGCACGCCCCACTCGCCCCGGGCGTCCTGGCCAAAGCGCACGTAGATGTCGTGATCGCTGAGGTTGTCGCCGTCGTTGTCGATGTGCACCGTGTACAGCACACCGCTGTCGTAGACCGCGGGCATCCCGGCCTCGGCCAGGCCCGCGAAGCCGAAGCCCACCACCAGCGTGCTGCCGTCGTGCCAGGCGTAGACATCGGTGAGATCGGCGGGTGCGTCCTCCGTGGTCGCGGGCGAATCCGCATGGTCGGCCGCGTGGGTTGGGGGTGACGAGAAGGGAAGCAGGACCAGGGCGAGTGCGCCCAGGCCCCATCTTGCCGGTCGAAGTGATTTGTTCATGGAGTCTCCAGACAGGGGCGTTCAGCGCACCCTGCCCGATGCGGGTACGGCACCGAACTACCGCTGGATCACCGTCCCTTGCCCACCGTCCCGTGCCCCGCGATGTGCTCCGAGCGTCGATCCAACCCGCCGCCGCCGCCGTACACCCCACATGTCGAGCAGGTGCACTGCCGACGGCGGCCACCCCGACGAGGAGCTATCCATGCAGAAGACGACCACTCTCATTCTCTGTTTCGCTGTGCTGGGCGCCTGTGCCGAGGGCGACGAAGACGACGGGGTGACCGTCGGCGAGTCGGGCTCGGTCGGCAGCACCGACGACACCAGCGGCGGCATGACCGGCAGCATGACGTCGGCCACCACCGCCACCACCGCAGAGCCGACCACGGGCGAGGAGCCGACGACCACCGACATGACCGACGCCGACTCGAGCACCGCTGGCGACAGCACGGGCGACGACACCGGCGAGGCCCTGAGCTGCGCCGAATACTGCGGCATCTACTCGGGGGCGTGCGTCGACTTCAACGAGTACGCCAACGAACAGGACTGCCTCGACAACTGCGCCCAGTGGCCCATCGGCGAGATCGCTGACACCGCCCACGACAGCCTCGGCTGCCGCACCTATCACGTGACGGTCGCCAGCAGCGCCGACCCCGGCATGCACTGCCCGCACGCCGGTCCCAGCGGCGACGCGACCTGTGCCGCCGAGGACGCGCCGCAGTGCGACCTCTACTGTACGCGGTACTTCACCAACTGCGCCGAGGACCTCAACGCGTACGCCGACATGGACGATTGCCTGGATCAGTGTGGCGGGTGGTACCCGGGCGCCGAGGCCGACGTCGAGGGCCACACCATCGGGTGTCACTCGTATCACGCCGGTGCCGCGATCGCCGATCCGGAGCTGCATTGTCCCCACGCCGGACCCGGCGGCGGCGGCGTCTGCGTGCTGTGATCGGGCCTAGGGCCCGATCACACACGCGGATAGCGGGCCCGGGCCCCGCTATCCTGTGTCCATGACCCTCCGCCCGTCGCTGGTGCTGATCCCCTGGATCCTCGCGTGCACAGTCAGCCCGCGTGCCTCTGATACGGCCGCGTCGCCGACTCCGGATCCACGGTTCACGCCCGCACCGTCGCCGACCGGCGTTGCGCCGGCCGACGACGGCGGCGAGGACGAGGATCGCATCGCGTGCAACAGCGACGCGGATTGTGACGGAGGCGTGTGCGAGGGCGAGGGCTGCGGCGACATGGCCGGCCGCTGCATGCCCGCCGATCGCATGTGCACCCGCGACGCGCGGCCGTACTGCGACTGCGACGGCGTCACCTTCCGGGGCTCGGGCACTTGCCCCGGCAAGCGCTTCGCCCACACGGGCCCCTGCGAGTCGGCTGCGGCCAAGCCCGACGGAGCCCCGTGCACGCGCGCCGACGAGTGCGGCAGCGGCGTGTGCGAAGGCCAGGGCTGCGACGTCGCGGGCGCGTGCATGTCCCGGGATCGCCAGTGCACCATGGACTTGCGGCAGTACTGCAGCTGCGACGGCAAGACGTTCGAGAGCAGCGGGAGCTGCCCCGGCGCGAGGTTCTCGAAGCGCGACGCCTGCTGAGGTACCCTCGATGTGATGCTTGGGCCGTGCATCGGACTGCTCGGACTGCTCGCCGGCGGCGCGCTGGGGGCGAGTGTGCTCGCGTATGGTGGCGGTGCGACGACGGGGAGCACCACGGGATCGGAGACTTCGGGATCGGCGACTTCGGGATCGGAGACTTCGGGATCGGAGACTTCGGGGTCGGCGAGTTCGGGATCGGGCACTTCGGGATCCGCGACGACGGACACCGCAACGACCGACGCGACCGGGACCTCGGGAACCACCACGGGCCCGGGCCCGGGCGACGACGATCCCTGGGCCGACGACAGTGAGACCAGCCTCGGGCCCGAGGACTTCGAGAACGGCTGCCGCGATCCCGACGACGAGGACCCCGGGTGCTGCGACAGCGCCGAGAACAACAGCGACAACTTCTGCCACATCTCGCGCCGCGGCCGAGATCGCGTCGCGATCGCGGTGCTGCTGATCCTGCTCGCGCGGCCACGCCGACGCCGCTCCGTCGAGTTCCGGTGAGCGATCGCGGAGACTCGGGCGACGACGGCAATCCCCTGGGCGACCTGCTCGAGCGGGCGCGACCCGACGCCGACTTCGCGGCCGAGCAGGCGCTGAGGGTGCTGCAGTCGCGGCTGTTCGGCGCCGCGACCCAGCCGGTGACCACCGTCGGACGCTACGTGATCGAGGGCCGGCTCGGTGCCGGTGGCGGCGGCACGGTCTACCGCGCCCACGATCCCGAGTCCGGTCGCACCGTCGCGGTGAAGCTGCTCGTCACCGACGGCCGCGCCGGCACCCCGCGGGCACGGCTGCTCCGCGAGGCGCAGTCACTGGCGAAGCTGCGACACGTGAACATCGTGGAGTTCCAAGAGGTCGGGGTATTCGACCCCGGTGTGCTCGATCCGCGAGCGGCCGGCACCGACAACGGCGTGTTCTTGGCGATGGAGTACGTCGAGGGCTGCAACCTCGCCCAGTGGGCCGAGCAGATGCGGCCCTGGCAGCAGATCCGCGGCGTGTTCGTGGCGGCGGGTCGCGGGCTGGCCTTCGCCCACGCGCAGGGCTTCGTGCACCGCGACTTCAAGCCGAGCAACGTCCTGGTCGGCGACGATGGCCGCGTCCGCGTCGCCGACTTCGGCCTGGCCCGTGCGACCCGCGAGCTCACCGCGCCGCTTTCCGGGCTCGCTTTGCGGCTGCCGGACGAGGCCTCGCTGCCCGGCGTCCACATGGCGCTGACCAAGCCCGGCACCGTCATCGGCACCCCGGCGTTCATGGCCCCCGAACAGCATCTGAGCGCCCGCGCCGACGCCCGCAGCGATCAGTTCAGCTTCTGCCTGGCGCTTTACGAGGCGCTGTACCGGCGCAGCCCCTACGAGGGCCCGACGCCCGGCAAGCTCCTCGAAGCCAAGCTGCGCGGCATCATCGTGCCGCCGCCGCGGGACACCGCGGTGCCGTCGCGGGTCAACCGCGCGCTGGTGCGCGGGCTGGCCCCCGATCCCGACGCCCGCCATCCGTCGATGGACGCGTTGCTGCACGATCTGCTGTCGGATCGCGCCGGCCCGCGTCCGGCCCGCGTTGCGATCGCCGTCGGCGGCGTCGCGATCGCGCTCGCGATCGCGGCCGCGTGGGCGATGCGCCGCCTGGACGACGCCGTCGATCGTGCGCCCCAGCCAGAGACTGCCGGGGCGGCCGCGCCCGAGTGATCCAGGGGTCACGAAGCCGTCGAGTCCCGCCGCGATTAGTCCTTTTGGGGGACCGGCCCGGTCCCCCTTCCCCCTCCCAATCGCTCTGTCAGCCGTTGTCGCTGCGCACCGACTCGCGCAGCGCCCGGGCCCAGTGCTCGAGCCCCTCGATCGTGGTGCGCTGCAGCTGCGCCGGGATGTCCATCGCCGAGAGCTGCTCGCGCAGGGCGTCGCGCGCACGGAACAGGCGGCTCTTCACGGTGCCCGCCGGGACCTGGAGGATGGCCGCGATCTGGCCGACCGGGAGTTGCTCCCAGTAGTACAGCTCGACGATCGTCTGTAGATCGAGCGGGATCTGCCGCAGCGCCTGGAGCAGGAGCTTCTCCTCTTCCTTGTCGGCCATCACGCGGCTCGGCGAGCCATACACCGACGCGACCGACATCTCCTCGGGACCGAACGGCGTCTCGCGACGCTCGCGACGGCGCATGTGCATCAGCAGTTGGTTGCGCGCGATGCCGAGAATGTACGCCTTGAGGCTCGTGTCCTCGCGCAGTCGATCGCGGCCCTCGACGCAGGCGAGGAACGTGCGCTGGATGAGATCGTCGACGTCCTCGCTCGCCTTGTTCACGAAGAAGCGATACACGCTCATGAAGTTGCGGCGGACGAGCTCGTTTCCGGCCGATCCGTCGCCACCGCGCCACGTGCGTAGGAGCTCGACGTCACTGAGCATGGGAGCGCGCCGCAACGCGTGGTTCGAGTCTACACCCATGCCGGCCCTCTGGCCGCGCCGCTGTCCACGGCGGGTTGGGGGCGCGAAACCGCTGCCGCCGAAGCGTCGTCATGCTGCGCAGGATCAGTCCAACCGCAGATTCTGGCCCGCAGAGAGCACGATGCGCGGAAACTCGGCGCGCACCGCGACCATCAGGTCGACCAGCTCGGCGACCGTCACGCCCGCGTCGGGCACGAGCACGATGGCCTGTTTGCCGGGGTAGCGCTTCTTCACGTCGCGCAGCATCGTGCGCAACCCGGTGAAATCGCGCCCACGCAGCGTGCGGTTGTAGCGAGGATCCGCGGCCGAGACCGCGATGCGGTCCTTGCCGAACCGCACCCGCAGACCGAGGGCGGCGGCGCCCTGGGACAAACGCAGCCCGCGGGGCCCGACGATGTGGAACGGCTGCGCCCGCAGCCCGCGACCGGAGCTCGACAGCACCAACGAGAAGCTCGGCGGCCGCAGCGGTCGCGACGTCGCGATGGCATACGCGGAGGCGAGCAGGGTCGAGACCGGCAGGCGCCCATGCGCCGCGATCACGACGTTGCTCGGGATCTCGATGGTGCGCTGCGTCGCCTCGATCGCCAGCGCCAACCACTCGGCTTGGAACGCGTCGAACAGCGAAGCCGGACACAGATCACCGCACTCCGGGGCCGCGACGGTGTCGGCGATGCGTCCTTCGACGAGCGTCGCGATCTCGCGGTCGGCGGCCCAGACCCGATCGAGCCCCAGCGTCACGAACGCACCCGGCTCGAGCGGAAACCCGTTCGCACCCGGGAGCGCTTCGACGCCGAGGACGATCGAGACGTGGCTGAGCACCACCGCCGAGAACCCGGGGAGGCGCTCGAAGGTCTGCATGGGCGCGCCATCGTCGACGAGGCTGGGGGACGGCGCCGCGGGCGGCTCGGCGAGGGCGGTCAACGTGGCGATCAAGACGGCGAGCAACGACATCACAGTTCCTCCACGGGGAAGGGCAGCCACTCGTCGACGGCCCCCTCGACGATCGGCAGCGACTTGCCGGCGAGCCCGAGCGGCGCGCTCTGGAGGCGGATGTCGACGTCGCGACGCGAGGGATGGTCGCCGCCGTACTCGGGTGCGAGGACAGTCGTCATGCCGACCACCGAGAGCCTGCCATCGCGCATCGAGGTGACCACGTAGACGCGGAACGGATCGTAGCTGCAGTCGAGCCGCACCAGGTGGCCGCTCCCGAGCAACGTGTTGGCCTCGACGCGGAGATCCTCGATGGCGCGGAGCAAGCCGGCCCGCGCCATCCCCAGGCGCTCGAGTCGGACCCGCGCGTCGGCGGCCGCCCGATCAACCAGCGCGGTCGCGGGCTGCGACGCCGTGGAGTCGCACTCGGCCCCGCGCAGCGCCTGCGCATAGCGTTCGACCTCACCGACGAACGCGCCTTGCGTGCGCAGCGGGTTGCCGTGGTCGGTGAGCTGCTGCGGCAGCGCCTCTAGGATGCCCACCGGGGAGCCAGTCGCGAGCCACAGCAGCAGGTGCAGGGCGTCCCAGCCCGCATGGTCCTCGCCGGGCGTCACGCAACCGCTGGTGCCGGCCTCGACGCAGTGCACGAACGATTCGGCGGCGCGGCGTGAGGGCTCGACGTCGGGGAGCGCACTGGGCAGCACGCGGTTGCGGCCACAGCCGGTGCCCGCGAGCACCACCAACAAGAGCGCAGCGGCCGTGGGCCCATGGCGACGGTGGTGGTGCGACGACATGCGTTGACGACGTGGATAGCAACCGCGCGCGCCGACCGCAACAAAGCGGGCACTGAGCTGCACCGCGGCGCGCGTCCTCGCGCCCGTGCGCCGATGTCGTCACCACCGCGCATGCGTGTGGCGTCATGTGTTCAGGCGTGGCGCTTGCGCAGCGCCACGCCTCCGTGCGCGTGGCTTGGCGAGAATTTGGGTCGAAAATTTGGGGTTGCCTGCGCCCGGCGGCAAAGGTGCACGCGTGGGAACCCCCACCGCAACTCCAGTCGCCCAGGGTCACGTCCATTGGCAGAGCGCCGATGGCCGCGCGTCGTTGTTCCATGGCGATTGCCTCGAGGTGCTCGCGAGCCTCCCCGAGGCATCGATCGACGTGGTGTTCGCCGACCCGCCCTATTTCTTGTCCAACGGTGGCTCCACCTGCAAGGCCGGCAAGCGCGTCAGCGTCGACAAGGGCGCCTGGGATCGCAGCTTGGGCGTCGACGAGAACCACGAGTTCAATCGCACCTGGCTCGCGGCGTGTCAGCGCGTGCTGGCACCGAACGGGACCATCTGGGTATCGGGCACCAGCCACGTGATCTACTCGGTCGGCTTCGCCATGCAGCAGCTCGGCTTCAAGCTGCTCAACGAGATCGTGTGGGAGAAGCCCAACCCGCCGCCAAATCTCTCGTGCCGCTACTTCACGCACAGCACCGAGACCGTGTTGTGGGCCGCGCGGGACCGCAAGAGCAAGCACCACTTCGACTACGCCGGCATGCGCGTACAAAATGGCGGCAAGCAGATGAAGTCGGTATGGCGGATGCTCGCGCCCGGTCGCAGCGAGAAGCTGCACGGCAACCACCCGACCCAGAAGCCGCTCGCCCTGTTGTCGCGCATCGTGCAGGCGTCGTGCCCCGACGGCGGCACCGTGCTCGATCCGTTCAACGGGTCGGGCACCACCGGCGTCGCAGCCCTCACCGAGGGGCGGCGCTATGTCGGTATCGAGCGCGAGGAGGGCTATCTCGCCCTCACCCAGCGCCGGCTCGCCGAGGTCCTCGCCAGCGGCCAGCGCCCGGCACCGGACCTGCGCCCGGCAAAGGCGCCGCGCACCGTCACCATGCCGCGCCCGCGTCTGCGGGTCGCGGCCGGCTGACTCAGCCCTCCATGATCTCGGCTTCCTTCTTCGCGACGGTCTCGTCCACGCTCTTGATCTCAGCGTCGGTGAGCTTCTGGATCTGGTCGAGGCCGCGCTTGAGGTCGTCCTCGGAGATGCCGCCGTCGCTCTCGGTCGACTTGAGCAGCTCGTTGGTCTCGCGGCGCACCTGACGGATCGCGATCCTGGCATCCTCGCCCGAGTCCTTCACCTGCTTGACGAGCTGCTTGCGCCGCTCCTCGGTGAGCGGCGGAATCGGCACGCGTACGACGATGCCGTCGTTGTTCGGGTTGAGCCCGAGCTGCGAGTTGTTGATCGCCTTCTCGATCGCCGAGATGGTGCCGCGGTCGTACGGCTTGACCACCAACAGGCGCGCATCGGCGACACTGACGGTCGCCACCTGCTTGAGCGGCAGCAAGCTTCCGTAGCTGTCCACCTTGATGTCGTCGAGCAACACCGGGTTGGCCCGCCCCGCCCGCACGCGCGAGAGCTCGCGCCGCAGCCGCTCGATGGCCTTCTCCATGCCGTCCTTCGCCAATTGCACTGCCTCGTCGTTCATCTGCGAGTCCTTCTTGCTTGCTTGCTTGCTTGCTTGCGGCGGCGCGCACTAGCGCGGCTCGGCCGGTCCCACGATGGTACCCAAAGACTCGCCGCACACCACCTTGCGGATGTTGCCGCGGGCCAGCATGTCGAAGACCACGACCCGCAGGCCGTGCTCGCGACACAGGGCGATCGCGGCCCCGTCCATCACCGCGAGGCCGCGCGCGAGGACCTCGGTGTAGTCGACGCGCTCGTACCGGCGGGCGTCTTTGTGCTTGGTGGGGTCCTTGTCGTAGATCCCATCGACCTTGGTGGCCTTGAGCAGGACCTCGGCGTGGACCTCGAGCGCCCGCAGGGCCGCGGCGGTGTCGGTGGTGAAGTACGGGTTGCCGGTGCCGGCGGCGAACAGCACCACCTGCTTGTTGGCGAGGTGATGCACGGCGCGGCGCTGGATGTACGTCTCGCAGATCCCCTGCATCGGGATCGCCGACAGCACCCGCGCCGCGACGCCGCGGCGCTCGAGCGCATCTTGCATCGCCAGCGCGTTGATGACGGTGGCGAGCATGCCCATGTGATCGGCGCCGGCGCGGTCCATGCCCGTGGCCGCGATACTCACCCCGCGCAGGATGTTGCCGCCGCCGATCACCACGCCGACCTCGGCGCCGAGCTCGGTCACGGCATGGATCTCCTCGGCGATGGTGCCGAGCACCTCGGGGTCGATCCCGTAGCCGCCGCCCTGCAGCGCCTCGCCCGAGAGCTTCAGCAGGATTCTCTTGTAGCGCGTCGGAGCGGACACTGCCCCGAGCCTAACAGCAAAGGCCCCTCGCTTGGCGAGGAGCCTTCGGTGGCGCAGACGGCTGCGGTGGCGCGCCCGTCAGCCGCCGGCCATCGCCGCGACCTCGGCGGCGAAGTTGTCCGACTTCTTCTCGAGACCCTCGCCGAGCTCGAAGCGGACGAAGCGACGGATCTGGCAGTTCTCGCCGACCTTCGAGACGAGTTCCTTGAGCAGGACCTCGATGGTCTTCTTGTCGTCCTTCACGAACGGCTGCTCGAGCAGAACGCGCTCGCCGTAGAGCTTGACGATCTGGCCCTCGACGATCCGATCGAGGATCTTCTCCGGCTTGCCGTCGGCGATCGCCTTGTCGCGGGCGATGACCTTCTCCTTCTCGAGCACGACCGGATCGAAGTCTTCGCGCCGCACGTACTCCGGGCTCATCGCCGCGATCTGCATGGCGATGTCCTGGGCGAACTCCTTGAAGGAGTCGGTCTTGGCGACGAAGTCGGTCTCGCAGTTGATCTCCACCAGCACGCCCACGCGAAAGTTCGAGTGGATGTAGCTGACGACGACGCCCTCGGAGGCGATGCGTCCGGCCTTCTTGGCGGCGGCCGCGAGGCCCTTCTTGCGGAGATAGGCGACCGCCTTCTCCATGTCGCCGTCGGTCTCCTTGAGCGCGGTCTTGCAGTCCATGAGGCCCGCGCCGGTCATGTCGCGGAGCTCTTTGACGAGTTGGGAAGTGACTTCAGCCATGGTGTCCTCAGTCCCTCTCGGGTGCGGGGGCGTCTTCTTCGACGTCCGGGGTGGCGACGGCCTCGGGGGTGGGCAGCGGGCCGCGGCGGGAGACCACCTCGACCTTGGGCCCGTCGCCACCGGTCATCACGCGGATGGTCTCGGTGTTCTCGTCGTCGTGGGCGTGGGCGACCGCGCGGGCTTTGCCGATGCGACCACCCTCGACACACGCCTCTGCGATCTTGGTGCAGAACAGCTTGATCGAGCGGATCGCGTCGTCGTTGCCCGGGATCACGTAGTTGATGAGGTTCGGGTCGGCGTTGGTGTCGGCGACCGCGACCACCGGGATCTTGAGGCGGTTGGCCTCGGCCACGGCGATGTGCTCCTTGGCCGGATCGATCACGAAGATCGCACCGGGGAGCTTGGGCATGTCCTTGATGCCACCGAGGTTGCGCTCGAGCTTCTGCTGGAGGCGGCCCATCTGCAGGACCTCCTTCTTGGTGAGCTTGCCGAACGTGCCATCTTCGGCCATGCGCTCGAGGCCGCGCAGCTTGTCGATCGACTGCTTGACCGTCTTCCAATTGGTGAGCGTGCCGCCGAGCCAGCGCGACGCGACGTAGAACTGGCCGGCGCGCTGGGCCTCGCTGACCATCACGTCCTGGGCCTGCTTCTTGGTGCCCACGAACAGCACCGGGCTGCCGTCGGCGGCGCACGAGCGGATGAACGCGTAGGCGCGGCGGAACATGGCCGCGGTCTGCTGGAGATCGATGATGTGGACACCACCGCGGGCGCCGTAGATGTACGGGGCCATCCGCGGGTTCCAGCGATCGGTGCGGTGTCCGAAGTGGACGCCGGCCTCGAGCAGCTGCTTGATGGTGATGATCCGCTGGGCTTCTTCGATGGCCGCCTGTGACGGCTCTTGGGTCGTGGGTTCCATGTCGCGCGGGCTTTCGTGGCGTTGGGCCGCTGCCACCGTCGTCGGGCGTGCCCCAGACCGCAACGTTGCGGCCACGCCGGGGCGCCCTCGGGAGGCATGGGTATTTGGGTGGCGCTTGGTAGCATGCGCCGGCTTGGGGCGGCAAGCCTGGCGGCGCGGCGGCGCGGCAGGGGACCGCCACGGGCCCGCAGCAGGCCCCCGAGCCCGCAGGCGGCCGCCTGTGGGCCCGGTGTTGGCCCGCGTCCGGTCGCGACCGTACACAGGGCCCAGGTGTCCAGCGTCGCCCGCTTCCCCTGGATCACCGCCGCGGTCTGCGTGCCGGCCGCCATGCTGCTCGTCGCCGCCCGCGGCGGCTGGATCCCCATGGGCGTGCGACCCGGCGTCGAGATCGACCTCGGCGACGCCCTGCAGGTCGTCGAGCTCGGGGCGCGCAGCACCGCGCTGGTCGGCGACGCGGACGAGCGCTGGCGCCTGCTGACCGCGCACTTCGTCCACACCTCGTGGCTGCACCTGGTGTTCAACGTCGCGTTCCTCTTCCCGGTCGGCGGCGCCCTCGAGCAGATCGTGCGCCGCAGCGACTACGCCGCGATGATGCTCGTCGCGATGGTCGGCTCGGCGCTGTGCAGCCTGGTGTTCACGCCCCAGGTGTCCGCGGGAGCCTCTGGCGTGGTCTTCGCGGTGCTGGCCGCCGCGGTGATCACCGGGATCCGCCACCGGGATCGCCTCGGGCCCCACATCCGCCACCACTTCGGCTGGTGGGTCCTGCCCTTCCTCTTGATCACGCTGGCCGTGACCCTCGGCAATCCGTCTGTCGATCACGCCAACCACGTGGGCGGCCTCGTCGCAGGGGTCGCCTTCGCGCCGTTCATGCGCCTGCGCCTGCCCGCGGTGGTGGAGCGCGGATCGGCCCCCAACGTGCTGGCTCTCGCAGCGTGCGCACTTGGCCTGCTCGTCGCGCCCGCGGTCGCGCGCGGCGGTGCGCCATCGCGCGTCGACGTGGGCGGTGGCTGGTCGGCGACCCTGCCCTCGGCATGGACCGCCCGCTACGGCCCCACGGGCGAGCTCGAGTGGGCCGCAGCGGGGGGTCTGGTCGTGTTCACGGTCGGCGACGCACCCGAGGCCGGACAGGTGGCCCATCGCCGCTGGTACCTCGATCACCGCCTCGCGCCTGGGGGCGCCGTCGGCCGCTCGGCCGAGATCGAGGAGCTGCGGCCCGACGCGGCGTTGCCGCTGCCCGAGGGCTCGCTCCACCTCCGCTTCGCGCTGCGACGTGAGCAGACGCCCATGATCCGCGATGTGGTCTTCCTTCCGCCGGTATCGCCGGGTCAACGCTCGGTGGTGCTGAGCCTCGAGGTCCCGCGGCGCTGGGCGGGCCGCTACGACGAAACCCGCGATCGTTTGGTCGGGTCACTGCGGGCACCGCGACCGGCCTCCGGGGTAACTCGGATCTCCGTGGCTGCGATAGAGTAGCGCCGCCCCGACCGACCCCATGCGCCCGATTCTTCCGTCCTTGTTCGCCGTCCTCGCCGGCGCCCTCGTGGGCTCCGCCTGCTACGCCGAGCGACAACCACCTCCGAGCTATCGCTACGCATGCGACGGCGACCGCGACTGTCTCGAGGGTCAGTCGTGCGACGACGGCCTGTGCGAGACCCCGTGCACGCAGAAGAACTTCGCCGAGGTCTGCGTGCGCGGCGAAGTCGCCTGCGTCAACGACGTCTGCTCGAGCACGTGCGAGGTCGGCGGCAACAGCTGCCCCGGGCAGCAGGAGTGCCGCGACCTCGGCATCGAGGCCCCCCAAGGCGGCGGCGGTTTCCTCGGCGGCGGTGGCTCCGACGTGCCCACCGGCATCTGCCTGCGCACCTGCAGCGAGGGGACCTGCGCCGACTCCGACGTGTGCATCGAGGGCGTCTGCCTGCGGACCTGCCTTCAAGACATCGACTGCCAAGCCGGCTTCGTCTGCGAGTTGGCGGTGTGCCTGCCGGACTTCGGCGGCTCCACGTCGTTCGACCCCCCGGGCACGGCCACCGACACGACGGGCTCCACCGGCGCTGGGCCGGTCACCGACACCTTGGACACCGTCACCGCGACCGCCGAGGGTGGAGGTGGCACGTGAGCACGCGGCACCCCAAGCTCCACGCGCTCACCGTCGCGATCGCGATGGCGGTCGGCTGCGCCTCCGCCCCGACCCTGACCACCGCGCCGGATCCCGCGCGCATGTACGGCGCGGTGGCCCATCGCACCGCCTTCGAGGAGGGCCAGGGCGCCCAGGCCCCCGTCGCCGAGCCCGCGCCCGTCGCCGGCCCGACCCCGCGGGCACCCACCGACGTCACCGAACCCGAGAAGGGCCAGGGCGCGCGCACCGGGATCTTCTGGGCCGGCGTCGCCGCCACAGCGCTCGGTGCCGCGATGCTGACCGGCTTCGGCATCGGTGGACGCGTCACACAGGCCCAGCTCGAAGACGGCTACGGCGACGGCGACCTCAGCTACGCCCGCGAAGAAAAACTCCGCGATCGGGGCACGGTGTTCAACCAGGTCGCGGGCGCCGGCGCCGGGATCGCCATCGTCGGCATCGCGGTCACGGCGATCGTCTACGGCGTCGACTTCAGCCGCTGCGGCACCCTCGCGAAGCGGCGCAAAGACTGCAAGTCCAACACGCGCTGACGGCCTGCGTCCGCACCCATCCCTCGCGCAGTGGTGCCTTCGCCGTGCGGGTGCTCTACGCTCGCGTCGCGTGGGCGTGATCGGGCAGCAGCTCAGTGGGCGCGTGGTGATGGCCGGGGTGCTGGTCGTCACTGCCCTGCTGTACCTGCCGACGCTTGGGTTCGGCTTCGTCTACGACGATCACTGGACGCTGCTCGCCAACGGCTTTCTGCGCTGCCCCGAGGACGTCCTCACGTTGCTCGGCCCGGCCGCCCACCGCGCCCACGTCCCCGACGCCTTCCGTCCGGTCGCGGTGGTCTTCGACATGCTGAGCTACCAGTTGTTCGGCGCCCACGCCCACTGGCACCACGCACTCAACGTCGCGCTCCACGTCGCGGTGTGTGCCTCGCTGTGGCGGTGGCTGACGCAGCGGGGACTCGCGCTGCAGCCGACCGCGACCATCGTCGCCGTGTTCGCGTCGATGGCGATCCACGCCGAGGTCGTCGCGGTGGTGTCGTACCGCGAAGATCTGCTCGCCGCCGTGCTCGGGCTCGAGGCGATGGTGCTCGCCGAGCGTCTCGGGCCCGAGCACGCGGGTCGGGCGTGGCGCTGGCCTGCGGCCGCGCTGCTGGTCGCGGCCGCCTGCGCCGCGAAGCTCAGCGCGGCGACCATTCCGGTGGTGTGGTGCCTCGCGCGGTGGTGCGGACCCTGGCCCACCCCGCGCGGTGCTCCGTGGCTTTTGCCCACGCTCGCGCTCGCCTCCGGGGTCGCCCTCGCCCTCGCCCATCAATGGGTCGTGCTGGGCGCGCTCAGTCCCTACGCCGAGCAGACCGGCATCCATGCTGCCGTTTGGTCGCGCAGCGCCGTGCTCGCGTCGAGCGTGCAGATCCACCTCGGCTACGTGCAGCAGATGCTCGCGCCGTGGGGGCTCTCGCCGGAGTACGTCGACCGCCCCGGGCGCTGGTCCGATCTCGCGACGATCCTCGGGGCCGCGGGGCTCGGCCTCGCGCTGGTCCATGCCGTCGCGACGGGGCCGCGGCGAAGGACGTGGACGTTCGTCGCCGTGGCGACCGTGGTGCTGTGGCTGCCGACCGCCAACCTCGTCGCGATGCCCAACATGCGCGCCGACCGGTTCGCGTATCTGCCGAGCGTGGCGGTGAGCATCGGCATCGGCGTGGCGCTCGGTGCCGTGGGTAGGGCCTTGCACGGGCGCACCGGCGCACCGGCGCTCGCGCCCGCGATCGTGTTCGTCGTCATCCAAGGCGCCCTCGCCCAGGCCACCGCGACCACCTACAAGAGTGACGGTCGCCTGTGGGAGGTCGCGCTGCGGCGGGCCCCGGACTCTGCGCGCGCCCACGCGCTGCTGGGCGAGATCGTCGTCACCAACCTCCGCGGCGAGGACGGTGGTGGCGATCCGCTGATGCGCGCGCGGGCGGGCGCCCACTGCAAGCGCGCCTTGGCCTTGGCGCCGGACGACGCGCTGCCGCACCTGTGTGCGGCGCGGCTGGCCGTCCTCGGCAAGCAGTGGTCGGTGGCGCACAGCCACTTCGAGGCCGCGCTGCAGCGCGCCCGCGCGCGCGAGGATCGGATCCTCACCGCGCTGGCCAGCGTCACCCTCGACGTGCCGGAGATCGGCTACCCCGAGCGGCTGTCGCGGGTGGCAGCCCTGCTGTCGCGCGCCGAGCGCGAGTTCCCGTACGCCTCCGAGGTCGCCGCTGCCGGCGGCCGCCTCGAGCACCGCCTCGGCCACGCCGAGCGCGCGTTCACGCTGTACCGCCGTGCAAGGAAGCTCCGCCCCGAGCGTTGGGACGTCGTGTTCTGGGGACTGGAACTCGCCCTCGATCTCGGCGATTCTTCGGCCGCGTGGACGATTTGGCGGGGCGCTCGCGACCTGCTGCCCGACGCCGACCCCAAATGGGTCGACGCCACGCGACGACGGGTGTACGACGGGATCCGCCGATTCCCGAACCGGCCCCACTCCTTACCCCTGACCGACCTCGCTCCGGAGAGCTCCTTTCATGATCCGTAAGTTCTGCGCCCTGCTCGTCTTCGTCGCGCTGTCCATCGCAGTCGGCGGCATGGCGTGTGTGAACACGGTCCAAGACCTCGACACCGCGGACGAGACCGACGGCGCGACCTGAGAGAGCGACAGCGATTGGGCGCGTCGCCCTCCGCGGGCCCGCCTTCACGGAACCCTCAACTCGGAAAGAGCTCGGTCGTGGTGAGCGGCACGAACGCCGCGCGCTGCTCGGGATCGAGGTGACACTGCGCCGCGCATCCGCAGTGGTCGAGCCGCAGGCCCAACGGGCGCGCGATCCGGACCACGGCATGCCGCAGCGCCCCATCCGCCATCGGTGACAGATGCACGCCCTGCGCCGGCAGGCCGTGGGGATCGGCCGGATCCACGCCGAACGCCCGGGCCATCGTCGCGACCTGCGGCCACGGCAGCACCGCTGCGAGCGCATCGAGCCGCGGCGCGGTGAGCCGGCCGAGCACCGCGTGCGCGTCGACGAGATCGGCCGCCACGATGTGGCGCACCAGGGTCTCGAGCGCGCGGTCGTCGGCGATGGCCGGCAGCAGCGGCCCGAGCCACACCGCCACCTCGAGATCGCACGCCCGCAGGTGCTGGGCATGGAGCAGCAACGCGGCGGTCGACTCGGCGTGGGAGCCGAGCAGCGCCGTGTGGACTGGCGCGTGGGCGTGGGCGAGCTCGAGCAAGAGGGTGGCCCCGAAGCGTCGCGCCGCCGCGATCGCCGGCCGGGACAGCGTCACGCAGGTGCGCAGCAGGACGCGGCGGCCACGGCTCGCCAACCACGCCACGGTTGGGGCGACCCAGTCGTGCGCGCGCTCCGCGATCCGCAACACCACGGTCCGCACGGGATCTCCTGTGGCCTCGCGTTCGGCCAGGGCCGACGCGAGCGCCAGCTCCGGCACCCCCGCCCCTTCGCGCGCCACCCCCGCGAACACGACGGCGCGCCCGCAGCAGCTACGGAACTCGCCCAGAGCGGTGAATGAGGCACTCACGGAGATAACTGTACATCTGTATAGCTCTGCCCGCCACCCACGCAACCCCGCCCGGGTGCATCCCCAATTGTGGCGCGCGCCCTTGGCAGTGCCAGTGCGGCCGGCCGATTCGGGCGTTTCCGCCGCCTTGGGGGCCTTCTGTGGTACAGGGACCAGGAAAGCGCCGCATGGCCGGGACGCACGATTTCAGCGAAGCCATCGATCCTGACGCCCTGAAGGTCGTTCGTCGCCTGCTGACCGCGGGCCACGAAGCCTATCTGGTGGGGGGCTGTGTCCGCGATCTCTATCTGGCCAGGCGCCCGAAGGACTTCGACATCGCGACGAGCGCCACGCCGGAGTTGATCCGTAGGCTGTTCCGAAACAGTCGGATCATCGGCCGGCGCTTCAAGCTCGCCCACGTCTTCTTCGGCTCGAAGATCATCGAGACGAGCACCTTCCGCACCGCTCCGGTGCAAAACGGCGAGGAAGACCCGCTCATCACCCACGACAACGAGTGGGGCAGCGTCGAGGACGACGCGCGGCGCCGCGACTTCACCATCAACGGGCTGTTCTTCGACGTCGAGACCGATCAGATCGTCGACTTCGTCGATGGCATGGCCGACCTCGACGCCCGGCTGATCCGCACCATCGGCGATCCGACCCTACGCTTCCGCGAGGATCCGGTCCGCATGATCCGCGCGGTGAAGTTCGCGGCTCGGCTCGGCTTCACCTTCGAGCCCGAGACCTACGCTGCGCTCCTCGACGTCGCACCCGATGTCGTCAAGTGCTCGCGGGCCCGCGTGCTCGAGGAGATCTACAAGCTGCTGCGCAGCGGCTCGGCCCGGCGCAGCTTCGAGCTGATGCTCGAGGTCGGGCTGTTCGAGCCGGTGCTCGGGCCGTACCTTCGCCAGTTCGGTGAGACCGAGACCGCGACCGCTGCCTTGCTCGCCGGCGCCCGCGGCGAGGGCGATCCTCTGGACCCCGCCGTGCTGTTCTGGCGGCTGCTCGGCGCGCTCGACCGCTACGTCTCGCAGACCGACGAGGCCGTGGTCAACGGCGTGCTGCAGGCGGTGCTGTTCGCCCCGATGATCGGCCGCGATCTGGCGGCCGGCAACCGCGCCAACCTCGATCGCACCATCGACAACCGCATGGGGGCCGTCGGCGCAGTGCTCGGCATCGCCCGGCGCGACCGCGAGCTCGCGCGGCAGATCCTCATGTCGCACCAGCGACTCATCGAGCCCGCGGCCCGGCGCAAACGCACCGGCGCGGCCTCGCGGCAGAACTTCCACGACGCGCTGGTGTTCGTCGCGCTGTGGGTCGACGCGATCGGCAACGGTCGCAACGAGCTCGCGCAGTGGCAGCAGATGGCGCAGGGGCAGCCGCTCGCTGCGGGTCCCGGTGGCGGCTCGGGTCGCGGTGGTCCTGCAGGCGGCGGCGAGGCGGGCGGCGGGCGCAAGCGGCGACGTCGTGGCGGGCGCGGCGGCAAGCCCAGCGATACTGCGGCCGCGGCCGAGCCGGCGCCTGAAGGCGGCCCTGGGACGCACGCGGATCGGACGTGAGCCGACCGCCGGCCAAGCGCACGGGCCGCGGCGACAAGGCGCCGAGTCGGGCGACGCTCCTCGATGCGGGCACCCGTGAGCACTATCAGGACACGGCGCTGTACGACTTCGAGTACAGCGACCGCGTCGACGACATCCGCCACTATCGCACCACCGCGAAGGCACTGGGCGGTCACGTCGTGATCCTGGAGCTCGGTGCGGGCACCGGTCGCATCACCGTGCCGCTCGCCCGGGACGCTCACCGCGTCACCGCCCTCGATGCCTCGTCGTCGATGCTCGATGCGCTCCGCGGCGGACTCGGCCGCTTCGGCAAGAACCTCGACGTCACCGTGCTCGAGGCCGACATGCGCAGCATCCCCCTGCCCGACGGCGGCTTCGATCTCGTGATCGCGCCGTTCAACGCGCTGATGCACCTGTATGCCTGGTCCGACCTGCTGGCGTGCTTCCGCGAAGCGCACCGGGTGCTGCGCCCAGGTGGCGTATTCGCGTTCGACGTGCAGATGCCCGATCTCGAGTGGCTGCGGTGGGACCCCGAGGTGCGCCACGCCGTGACGCGGTTCGTCCATCCGGTGACCCGCGAGAAGCTGGTCTACTCGACCAACCACATCTACGACGCCGCCACGCAGGTCTGCCACATTCGGATCTACTACGACGAAGCGCCGCCGGCCGGGCGCCGCTTCGTGCCGCCGGCGGTGCCGCGAAAGCTGGTCCACCTCGCCCACCGCCAGATCTTCCCCGAGGAGCTGCGGATGCTCGTGGCGACCGCCGGCTTCACGCTCGAGTCGCTCACGGCGGACTTCCGCGACCGCCCCCTCGCCCAGGCCGAGGACTCGCAGGTCGCCCGCTGCGTCAAGTCCGACCCGCGGCCGACCCGGTGAACCCCGGCGCACGCCATGGCTCTGCGCCATCGCTTGCACGGGCTCGGCGCCGACCGCCGGGTGCCGCGGCGCACCTTCCCACCTGTGACTCGGAACTCGTGGCGCCGCGCCACGTCTACCCTCGGCGTGGTCCGCCCCAGGCGCCCTGCTAGTCTCGCCATCGTGCCCCGCTGCGGATGTTCACGACCGATCCCGAGCCCGGGCGCGGGGGTCCTCGCGGCGGCGTTGGGGCTCGTGGTCGTTCTCGTCACCCCCACCGTGCGCGCCGATCAGCTCGACGCCGAGGTGAGCGACGACGAGCGCGGCTATGCACCGGTCCAGGAGCTGTCGTACGAGGCGATCCTCGATGCCCCCGATCTCGCCGCCCACGCGGCGACGCTGCGCCTGAGGGTCGCCCTGCACAACGCCAGCGGCAGCCCCCGCGACGTGGTGCACACCTTGGCGATCCCCGGCGGCGCCGAGCTCGTCGGACTGTCGATCGCGCGAGACGGCACCTGGCACGGCGGCGCCGCGACCGGGGTCCTTGCCGAGTCGGGTCAGCGCGACGCGGGCACGGTCTGGGCGCGCACGATCGATCCGATGCAGGCCGCCGATCAGCCGGCCGCCGAGATCGTCGCCTTCGGCATCGACGGCGAGTCGACGCTGCAGGTCGAGCTCGAGCTGCGGGTGTTTCCCCTGCTCCGCAACGGTCGCTGGGAGCTCGATCTGCCGTCGCACGGGCCGCACAGCCCGCAGCTGTCCACGGCGCGCCGCGTGCTGGTGCGCGGGTTGCCGGCGGGCCGATCGTTCTGGGTCGACGATCGCAGCAGCGGCACCGAGCCCGCGCTGGTCACAGATGCCATCGACGCCGTCACGGTTGCCTGGCCGGCGCGGCGGACCGAGCCCGGTGCCCTGGTCGGGCGCTACGAGGTCGTCCCCGGTCCGGCGGGCTTCGACGACGGTCGGTTCCGCCTGGTGCTGCGGGCAGGCAACGCACCGGCGGCCCCGCCTGACCACATCACGTTCGTCATCGACCGCTCGCGGAGCACCGCGCCCCTGATGCACCGCGATGCGAGCCGCGTGATCACGGGCCTGCTCGCGGCGTTGCCGGCGACCGCGAGCTTCGATGCGATCGGCTTCGCGCGGACGGCAGCGCCCCTGCTCGCGGGCGACGTCAAGCGCCACGGCGTGCGCGACGAAGCCGCCCGGGCGCAGCTGACCGCCGCGCTCGACGTCGTCGATCGCGCCCAGGGCACCGATCTCCAGGCGGCGCTCGCCCTCGCCGCGACGCGATCGGCCGAGGTCGGCGCGCGCCGCTCGATGATCGTCGTCGTCACCGACGGCATGCTGCCGGCGAGCCTCGACACCACCGCGATGCGCGAGGCATACATCGCCGCCGCACGCGGCAGTCGCCCCGAGTTGCTGTTCGTCGTCGACGATCCGCTGTTCGCCCAGCGCGGGCTCGCAGCGGACCACCCGGTGGCGACCACGGCCGCGGCCCTCGGCGCACGGATCAGCCTCGAGACCCTCGCCCACATCCCAGACGACGACGTGCTGCGCCTGCTCGCGGCGCCGATGGTCATCGGTGGGCTGGACGTGGACCTCCCACCCAACATGTCACTCGACGCGCCGCTGCCGACGGGCCTCGTGGCCGGCAACGCGCTGGTGCTCACGGGTCGCTACCACGGCAAGGCCGCGCGTCGGGTCGTCGTGCGGGGCCGCGCGGGCGCACAGCCGCTGCTGCGCAGAATCTCCGCAGATGTCGGCCAGCCGCAGTCCGAGGCGTTCGTCGCCACGCTGTCCGGCACGCTCGACGACGCGCGTGACGAGGGCCTGGTGCGGCCGCAGTGGCTGCGCGCGCGGCAGCAGCGGACCGCGCGCGAGGGCGTGGCGCAGGGCGGTCGCAGTCGCCAGCGCAAAGGCTTTCTCGACGAGAAGATCTTCCGCAACTACCTCACCACCCGCGTCTTGCCGCGCGCGCGCGCCTGCTACAACCGCGCGCTCTTTCGCGCCGCCGACCAGGGCGGTCGCGTGGTGCTCGAGATGGAGGTCGGCAAGGGCGAGGTCATCCGCGCCGGCGTCCGCGATCCCACCTTGGTCCACGGCGATGCCGAGCTGCTCGAGTGCCTCGGTGAGGCCGCGTGGGCCCTCGACGTGCCCGCCGCGAAGATGGACGAGAAGATCTACGTCGTCCGCTATCCGCTCCGGCTCGTCGCGCCCACCCAGGGCGGCAAGCCCGGGCACGTCGACACCATCGACAAGGGCTTGCTCGAGGTGCTACTCGCCCAACCCATCGTGCCGGTGCGCGGCAAGTGAGCGTCACGCCGGCAGGGGTCGCTGGATCCGCGGTGAGACGAGCAGCAGCACCGCCATGACCACCGCCGCCCCCGCGAACATCGGGGCGCCTGGTGCGACCTGCTCGAACAGGACCCCGGCTGCCGCCGGACCGAAGATCCGCGCCAGCGCGGCGGCCGACTGGATGATGCCGAGATTGAGCCCCTGCTCGTCGGCGCTCGACAGCCGGCTGACGAGCGCGCTCGTCGCCGGAGTGACCAGGCCATTGCCGGTCGCGAGCAGAGCGCCGCCGACGACCATCACCGGCACGATCGTCGCCGCACCGATCATCACCAGACCAAAGGCCTGCACACCCATGCCGATGATGAGCGTGCGTTTCTCACCGAAGCGCCGCACCAGCCGCCCGAGCAGCACCACCTGCGAGAACGCGATGCAGGCACCGATGAGCGTGAACATGTAGCCGGTGTCGCGCGCGGTCCAGCCGAGGCGCGCCTCGGTGAGCAGGGCGAACGTCGACTCCATCGCCGAGAACGCGATGAAGAAGCCGAAGCACACCAGCGACAGGGCGCCCAGCGGCGTGCCGCGCAAGTCGAGCAGCCGGCCGAGCGATGCCCACGGCGTCATCCAGCGCCGCGGTGCCAGGTGCTGCGGACCGCGGCTCTCGGGCAACCACCACCAGGCCATCACGAAGTTCACCGCGGCCAGGCCAGCTGCACAGAAGAACGGCAGCTCGGGCAGCGACTCGGTCGACAGCAGGCCCCCCACGGCGGGCCCGAACACGAAGCCCATGCCCGTGGCCGAGCCCATCATGCCCATGTACCTGGCGCGTTCGGCCGGCGCCACGCGATCAGCGATGTACGCGTTGGCAGTCGAGACGTTGGCGTTCGCGATGCCGCTGACGAGCCTCGCGGCGAACACCATCCACAGCGCGCCTGCGAAGCCGAGCACCAGCATCGACGCGCACGAGCCCGCGATCGACACCAGCATGATCGGTCGGCGACCATGCACGTCGCTGAGCCGCCCGAGCACCGGCGACATCACGAACTGCGCCACCGAGAACGTGGTCGCGAGCAGGGCAACCACCGCCGGCGAGGCCCCGTGCTCGGTCGCGTAGAAGGGCAGCACCGGGATCACGATCCCGAAGCCGAACAGATCCAGGAACAGCGTGATCCAGATCGTCGCGAAGGCGCGCATCGTCACCGGCTTTTCGGCCCCACCCGGTCCAGCGGTACCGGGCGCAGGCGAACCCTTTGGATGCACGACCGGCGCCGCGCCAGGGGTCCCGTCAGCACTGCTCGGCATCGGCGCAGGGCATGGTATAGAAGGTTGTCCGACTATGCATGGCTCTGGGCATGGCTCTGGAAGTCGCGGTGGAGATCGGCCGGGGCCCGGCGACCGCGCACACGACGACGCGGTGCCCTGCACGTTCGCGATCGAGCCCGACATCCGCCGCGCCCAGACGCCGCCGAGCGCGCTCTATCACGACGCCCGGTGGTTCGAGGCCACCGTGGAGCGGGTGCTCTGGCGCTCGTGGCACGGGATCCCCCGCGAGCGCGTGCCCGCACAAGCGTCCCACGTCTCACCGTGGACCATGCTCCCTGGCTGCGTCGACGAGCCGTTGCTGATGACGCGCGACGAGGCCGGCACGCTGCATCTGCTGTCGAACGTCTGCACGCACCGCGGCAACCTGCTCGTCGATCGGGCGTGCGCGGCCAAGCAGGTGCGCTGCGGCTACCACGGCCGCCGCTTCGCGCTCGACGGCCAGATGCTGGCGATGCCGGAGTTCGAGGGCGCGATCGACTTCCCCGGCCCAGGCGATCATCTGCCGCGCGTCGAGCACGGCAGCTGGCACGGCCTTTTCTGGGCCGCCGCGGCGCCCCAGATCGCGCTGGATGATCTGCTCGCGCCGATGCAGGCGCGGCTGTCGTTCCTGCCCCTGGACCAGATGCGATTCGTGCCCGAGCGCAGCCGCGACTACCACGTGGCCGCGAGCTGGGCGCTGTACTGCGACAACTATCTCGAGGGATTCCACATCCCCTTCGTGCACCCGTCGCTGAACCGCGCCCTCGACTACGGCGCGTACACCACCGAGCTGCTGCCCCACGGCGTCTTGCAGATCGGCATCGCCAACGCCGACGACGACGCCTTCGAGCTACCGGACGACCACCCCGATCACGGCCGCCGCATCGGCGGCTACTACTTCTTCTTGTTCCCCACCACGATGGTCAACGCGTATCCGTGGGGTCTGTCGGTCAACGTGGTGCAGCCGCTGGGTCCGTCGTCGTGCCGCGTGCTGTTCCAGACGTGGGTGTGGGACGAGACCAAGCTCGATCGTGGTGCCGGCTCCGGCCTCGACGAGGTCGAGCTGGAGGACGAGCAGGTGGTCGAGCGCGTGGCCCGGGGCGTGCGGTCGCGGCTGTACGATCGCGGCCGCTACTCGCCCACGCGCGAGCAGGGCACGCACCACTTCCATCGCCTGCTCGCGGCGATGTTCGCGGCGCCCGCGTCCGATCAGACCTTCTTGCGCGGCCGCGGCAGGCCGTAGGCGTCGAGCCGCTTGATCAGCGTGCGGCGGGCGATGCCCAGGAGCTTGGCGGCCTCGGTCTGGTTGCCGTTGACGCGGTCGAGCGCGGCGATGATGCGGTTGCGCTCGGCCTCTTGGAAGTGCTCGCGGACCTCACGCAACGGCGGCAGCGGCTCGGCCGGCGGCAGCGACTGTTCGCGGCTGGGCGCCGCGAAGGTCGCGGTGAGCTTCTCGGCGGGCAGATGCGACGGCGTGATCTCGTCGCCGTCGCACAGCAGCACCGCGCGGCGGATGGTGTTGCGGAGCTCACGGACGTTGCCCGGCCACGGGTAGCCGTACAGCAGCGCGAGGGCGTCGCGCGAGAGGATCGGCGGCTCGGCGCGGCCAGCGATACGCGCGGCTTCGGCGATGAAGCGCTCGCACAGCGGCTCGATCTCCGCCGGCCGCCTGCGCAGCGGTGGCAGCCCGAGGGTGATGCCATCGAGGCGGAAGTACAGGTCCTCGCGGAAGCTGCCGGTGGCGACCTCGGCCTCGATGTCGCGGTTGGTGAGCGCGACGATGCGCACGTCCTGCGACCCGTCGCCGCTGTCGAGCAGTCCGACCAGCCGCGCCTGGACCTCGAGTGGAAGGGCGCAGACCTCGTCGAGTAGCACGGTGCCGCCGCTGCTGGCAGCGAGCGCGCCCTCGGTGTCGTCGCCCCCGAACAGCACCGTCGCCGCGCGGTCTCCGGGCAGCGCCGCGCAGTCGATGCGGCGCATCGGTCGATCCGCGCGGCCGCTGCGACGGTGGAGTTCCTCGGCGAGCACCTCCTTGCCGACGCCGGTCTCGCCGACCACGAGCACGTGGATGCGCGACGGCGCGATGCGTTCGGCGAGCCGGTACAGCTCGCGGGTGCTGGCGTCGCCGATGACCGGGCCGCCGTCGCCGGCGTCGTCCTCGGCCTCGCCGTCGGCGGCCCGCGTCGCGGCGCGCGTGACGAGCTCGTCGCAGGTCGTGCCGTCGATCGGATAGGCCGCCGCGGCGACCCGCACCCGCACCCGCTCGTCCCCGAGCCCGACCACCAGCCGGCGCACGACCGCGTCGGCTTGGGCCTCGTCGGCGCCGATGAGCAGCACCTGGTACTCGCCGGGCACATAGCGGGCGACCACGTCGAGATCGGGCAGCAGCGCGACCAGCCGGCGCTCGACGATGGGCGCCGCCGCGGGCGGCTGACACACGACGTGCAACAGCGCGAACGAGGCGGGCTGCCGCGAGCACCGCCGGCACTCCTCGTCGATGCGCGCCTCGAGGTAGTCGTAGTTCCACAGCCGTCGCGGTCCCGACTCGACCACGCGCTCGAGCACCATCAGAGTCGTCGAGCCGATGCGGATCGGATCGCCCGGCAACAGCACGCTCACCGAGCGGGCCTCGAGCCTGCGGTCCCCGACCCAGCTGCCGTTGGAGCTGCCGAGATCCTCGAGCGAGAGCGTGTCGGCGACGTGCAGCACCAGGTGGTGCCGGGAGATCTCGGGATCGTCGATCGGCACCAGGTTCTCGCTCGAGCGACCGATGGTCAGGCGGCCCGTCGCGGCGAGGGGGTAGCTGGCGTGGAAGCCCTCGCCGAGCACCTGCAGGGTTCGCCGGCCGCCGCCAACGCGGCCGCTGCGGGTGCGGCGAACCGTGGCCTCGGGCAGGTCGTCGGATCGAGTGCTCGTCACCGTCGACGACGATAGCGCAGCCCAGGCCAAGCAGCTGCCGCAACCGTCTCGCGTTGCGGCGCCGATGCTTCAGCGGCGCTGCGGCGGCGTCTTGGCCGGGCCGCTGGGCCGCTTGCGCATCGCCTGCTGCGCGCCGCGCAGCCGCGCCAGCAGCGTCTGCCACATGCGGGCGGCACCGCCCTTGCCCGACTTCGACTTGGACGCGCCCGACGACGACAACACCAACGTCCCAGGCCGCGTCGGCATGTACGTGCCGAAGCCGCCGTACAGCCCCTTGAGATCGCTGACCAGCGCGCTGATGCCAGCGGTCATCACATCCCACGCCTGGCAGTAGCTGTCAGCCTTGTTGCGGATCATCGCCTTGGCGATGACCTTGATGATGTTCTTGTCGATCAACTCGCCGTTGCCGTCGAGGTAGTGCTTGTAGCTGAAGAACCGGTCGGCGGGCGCGAGCACCGGCTGGTTGTGCTCGTCCACCTTGGGCGCGCGCAGGCTCTGGATCACCGAGAACTCGTGCTCGATGTAGGCATCGATCGTGTTCTGGTTGGCGAGATCGCCGTCACTGGGGCCGTCGTACTCGATGAACTTGTAGAACGCGTCGTACAGCGTCTTGGGGTTGCCGTGCGTACCGGTGATCAAATAGTAGAACAGGGCACCGAGTGAGTAGATGTCGGCGGGGCGGTCGACGCTCTTGATGATCTTGGCGCGGACGTTGTTCTCGGTCGGCTCATCGTAGGCGCGCGCGAGGTACAGCCGCCGCTTCGAGAGATCGGCGCCCTGCACCGGATAGCGACGGTCGCGGTTGAACAGCTCGAAGGTGTCGTTTTGCGTGATCGAGATGTAGAAATCCTCGAAGTACGTCACCTCCTTGCTGCCCTGCTGGACATTGACCAGGATCTCGAAGGCGTTGGTCTCCTGCTCGGGGGCCTGGAAGAACAGCGTGCCCGGGACCCCGTGGAGGCGCGTCACCGACAGCTCTTGGGCATCGTCGCGGATCTTGCCGACGTTGAAGTCGGCGAGCCGCACGTCGAGCGTAGAGCCCTGCAATTTCTGGTTGGGCAGGCGTAGTAGGATGTTGCCGGGCTTGATGTCGCGGTGGCAGACGTTGCACTCGAGGTGCGTGTACTCGACCGCGGAGGCGATGGGCATCATGTACTCGAGCACCCGGAACAGGCGGTCGCGAGGGGTGTAGGCCAAGAGCTCCTCCCGCTCGCCACCGCGCGAACCCTTGAGCCGCTCCTCGAGCGAGATGTCGCACAGCTCTAGCACCATGAAGTCGTTCTCGACCTTGTCGCGGATCGATGCCGGCACGAAATCTTGGTTGTCCGACTCGCCCGAGGCGAACAGGGTCACGATGTTGGCGTGGCCCTGCACCCGCTCGAGGACCTCCTTCTCCATCTGGAAGCGCAGGCCATCTTCGGGGGTGACGCCCTTTTGCAGGATCTTGATCGCGACCCGGCGACGGAACGCGGTCTTGGACTCGAGCCACTGCTCTTCGCCGAGATAGGCCTTGCCCGAGCGGCCCGATCCGAGCTCCGATGGGTTGCCGTTCTCGTCGCGAACGAACGAGTAGGCCCGCGAACGCACGATGTGGGTGACCACCGCGGCCGCCGGCGCACCCATCGTCGCCTGCACGGGGGGCGCCTGCATGGGCGCCTGCATGGGCGCCTGCATGGGCGCCTGCATGGGCGCCTGCATGGGCGCCTGCATGGGCGCCTGCATCGCGTTGGGCACCATGGGCCCGGCGCCACCGACCATCGGCGGGGCCAGCATGGGCCCCGGCATCGTGTGCATGCCCAGCGTGGGGACGACCGCGGTCTCACCGGCATACGCCAGGTCATGTGCGGGCGAAGGCGGAGGCGGCGGCACGGCGGCGTGTTGGCCGGAGGTGCCGCGGCTCGAGGGCGGCGGGGGGATCTGGCGAGGCGGCTTGTTCACGCGTGCTCTCCGTGGATCCGATACATGAGAATCGCCTCGCGCCCGGGCCCGAGGTCGAGCAGGACCGCCCACGTCGCCAGACGCGACGGCAACGCGAGCACCAGGCCCTGCAGCGTGAAGCAGCTCGCGCGGCCGTCGAAGGTGCCGAGGTGGACGCGCATGCGCTCGAGCAGCGCGCGCGACGGCGCGATCAGATCGACGTCGGCGTCGCGCTCGATGTCCGCACCGCTCGAGGGCCGGCCGCCGTCGCGCACGACGAAGCAGTTGAGGCCCTTGATGTGGACGTGGGCGCCCAGCTGACGCGGACTCACCCGGAATCGCGCTGCGCTGCCGACGACGCCGGCCTCGGCCCCCACCACCATCTCGTCGACGACGGCGACTGGCCGGACCCGGCGGCCGCCGACCACCAGATCGCCGCTGCGCAGGTTCTCGACGGTGAGGACCGGCAGCGGCGCCGCGGCGGCCATGTGCATCGACGACGAGGGTGACGCGCCCTGCTGCATCGAGGGCGACGACGACGACCGCGACACCACGTGCACGAACCCCCCGCCCGCCGCCGCACCGTGTCGACCACCACCGTTCGCGAACGTCGCCACCGAGTCGGCCTCGGCGACCGGCAGGGCCTCGCTCTGCCCAGGCGACGCCGGCGGCACGAACCGATCCTGCCGCGAGGTTGCGTTGCGCCACGACTCGTGAACCGCGTCGCGCAGCGACTCGATGAGCTCTTCGACGGTCTGGATGCGTTCGGTCGCGTCGGCGCGGCAGGCGGACGCGAGCACGCGTTGGACATCGTCGTCGAGGCCGTGGTCCGCCATGGTGCGGCGGATGTAGTCGTCGCCGAGCCGGCGCAGCTCGAAGAGCTTCAAGATGTCGTCGCCGGGATAGACCATCTTGCACGTCAGCATGAACGCGGCCGTCAGCGCCATCGCGAACACGTCGGCGGAGGGCCCCACGGCCTCGCTGCGGAGCTGCTCGGGCGCCGCCCAGCCCAGGGAGTAGAGCCCGACCTTGTCGCTGCTGTTGAGGGTGTCGTCGGCGCGGTTGGGGAACGCCTCCTCGAGGGCCTTCGCGATGCTGAAGTCCGCGAGCTTGACGACCAAAGCCGGACCCGCCTGCGAGAACAGGATGTTCGACGGCTTGATGTCGCGGTGGATGATGCCGGCGGAGTGCGCCTCGCGCAGCGCGCCCGAGATCGGCTCGAGGATCTCGAACGCCTCGTGGGGCGACAGCGGCCCGTGCTTGCGCACGAACTCCTTGAGCGTGCCGCCGTCGGCGTACTCGACCACGAAGAACGGGGTCTTCAGCTCGTCTTCGAGGTAGCCGAAGTCGAAGATGCGGATCGTGTTGGGATGGCGCAGCGCCGACAGAGCGAACGCCTCCTGGACGAAGTGCTCGTGCACGGTGCGATAGCCGGGCCGCGACGGGTCGAGTCCGCAGAACACCTTCACGCACACGGTGCGTCGCAGGCGCTCGTCCTCGCCGCGGTACACGACGCTCATGCCCCCGCGCGCGACCTTGTCGCCGATCACGTAGCGGTCCATGATCCGCTGACCGACGAGCTCGGTCGAGACCACGGCGCGGTCGGTTCGGACGTCACCCACGGGCGATGACGATCGCGGGATCGGGTCACGCTTGTCAAACGCGTCGGCGCCGAAAGCCGCCGCGGTTGCTACGAAAACCGGGCAATCCCGCGCCTTGGCGGCGGCTCGGAGACCGCCTGGCGGCGGATGAAAGGCCAACTAGCGACGCTGCGGTCGCGATGATGGTGGCTTCAGTAGGTTTGACCCACCGATCCCGCCCCATCGGCGCGATGAACTTCGTTCGCTCGGATGAATGAGGTCCATCGGAATTCCCGATGCTTGCTGGTGTCGGAACGATGCACCCGTCCATGTCGCCGGACAGTCCCCCGGCCAGCCGCGCGGTTCCGCCGCGCTTCGGGTGTCGAGGCCCCCCATGCCCATGTCCACATCCCTGCCGTCCCCCCTCGAATTTCTCAACACCGCCGTGCTGTCTGCGCTCGTCGCGGCCTGCGGCGACTCGGGCGGCAGCGCCCGCGACGGCGACTCCGAGAGCATGACCGGCATCGCGTCGATCACGGCGGGCGGCACCGACTCCGCCGACGGTACGGCGGGGGGCACCGGCGACGCCGACGGCACGGGCGGCAGCGCCGGCACGGCGGCTAGCAACGATGGCGCCGATGCGGCCGACGAGGGCGGGATCAAGTTCGACATGCCGCCGCCGCCCGACATCAACGCGGCCTGCGGTAGCGGTGGTGGTGGTGGAGGTGGTGGAGCTGCCGACTTCTCGTACATCTGGATCGCGAACAGCAACGAGAGCACGGTGTCGAAGGTCAACACCGAGTCGATGATCGAGGAGGGTCGCTACATCACCCGCCCCGACTCCGTGGGCAACCCGTCGCGCACCTCGGTCAACCTCAACGGCGACGCCGTCATCGCCAATCGCTCGGGCGGCATCACGATGATCTACGCCCGCGGCGAGGACTGCCTGGGTCCGAACACGTCGACCGGCCCGGGAGACGTGAAGCCGTGGCCCGACGACTGCGTCGGCTGGCACACGCCGATGGCGTATGCGAGCCAGCGCCCAGTCGCGTGGACGAAGGGCGACTACAACCCGGCGACGTGCCGCTACGACAACGCCAAGGTGTGGACTTCGGGCGCGAACGGCAGCATCGACGTCATGCTCGTCGACGGCGAGACCGGCGTCATCGAGCAGACCGTGCCCATCCCGGGGGTGGCGGCGGGATACTACGGCATCTACGGCGGCGCCGTCGACTCGGGCGACAACTTCTGGGGCACGCAGCTGGGCGGCGGACAGCTCGTCCGCGTCGATCGCCTGAGCTTCGGCGTCGAGACCTGGCAGACACCCGCCGGCGGCTACGGCATGGCCGTCGATCGCAACGATCGCGTGTGGACCTGCAGCAACCAGGTGGCACGGTTCGACTACCCGAGCCAGACCTGGGAGACCGCGACGGCCGGCGGCGCGGGCGGCTGCATGCCCGACGGCGAGAACCTGCTGTGGCTCGCCAATGATCCGCTCGTGGCCGTCGACATCGAAACCCTCGCGATCGTGCAGACGATCGACATCCCCAACTACGTGCACGGCGTCAGCATCGACTTCAACGGCAACGTGTGGGGCCCCGCGATCTACAGCAACGAGGCGTACCGCGTGAACCCGGTGAGCCTGCAGATCGACACGGTCACGGGTTTGAACTTCCCGTACACCTACAGCGACATGACGGGCTTCGGCCTGAGCCAGACCGGCACACCGAGCGGCTGATCGCGCGCCGACGGTTGACGGCGGGCACGGCCCTCGCCGAACCTGGGCCGCCGATGGACGGGGGCCACACGACCGCGCCGATGCGCCTGGGCGCTTGGACGCCGAGCATGCGCCGCGCCGATCCGTTCGGGGTGATCATCGCCGGCGTCGCCGGCGACGGCCCGCCGCCGGCGGACTATCTGCACGATGTGCTGCTGACGCCCGAGCACCGCGCGTGGACGTTCGCGCTGGTCGATCGCGAGGGCCTCGTGGTCTGCCTCGACGTGCACACCGAGCATCCCAGCTACGAGAACGTCCGCGGCCGATCGAGCCGCGGTCGCCTGAGCCAAGGCGAGTACTACCACCACGACGGCTGCTCGGGTCCGACCAAGCCGCGCATCGTCGAGATCCGTTGCCCGCACCAGATGGTCGCGCGCCGCATCGCCACTGCCGTCGCGCCGTTCCCCGCGACGGTCTACGCGATGCTCCGCGCCCTGCCCCGAACGATCGCGGCGCTGCCCGAGATCGCGGCGCACATCTTCAGCATCGCCACCGACGGCGGCTTACCCCCGGCGCTGTGGGATCCCGTGCAGGGCCTGGTGACCCGCGCAGTGCGGCGCGAGATGTCGGCGGAGTCGGCCCGCAACTACTTTCGCGAGGTCGACGCGGCGGCCGGGGCGTACTGCGAGCCGTGGGCGATGGGCGAGAGCCGGCTCATCGCCAACGCCAACGCGGGCACCACGATGCAGCACAGGCGGGCGTATCTCGAGCTGCATACCGGCGGCGCCGCGTCGGGCCACCTGGTGAAGCGCTGGCCCGCCGAGGTGCTCTGAGAGAGCGACAGCAATTGGGAGGGGGAAGGAAAAGGGGAAGGGGAACCGGGCCGGTCCCCCAGAAGGACTGAGCTCGCGGCGGTTACTCCGCGGTGCGCGGGCCGGCGTCTGCCGCCATGCGCTCCATCGCCCGATTCGCGGCCTCGCGACCCGCGTTGAGCTGGCGAACCATGCCGTCGACCTCGGACTCGAACCTGTCGCGAGCGGCCTTCTCCTCGGCGTCCTTGTGGAACGACACATAGTCGTCGATGAGGGTGCGCAGCAGGGCGAAGTCGATGCGGCGCGAGAGCCGGTCGATGATGCGGCCGCGCTCGTCGAAGTCGGCACGGAAGTACTCGTCGGGATACTCGAAGTCCTGGATGAGCGCGCGGATGTTGCCGGAGATCGACTCGACCGCGCGACCGCTGAGATCCGCCGCCACACACGCGGCGCCGATCTCGAGCCACTGGGCGTCATCGGCGTCGACGAAGCGCAGCTGATGGCGCAACAGCACGTCGCGCAGCAGCCTCACGTACTCGGGCGGCGTGGTCGGGCCCCGCACCTGGAACGGGTTCTGGGCGATCCGCGACACCGTGGCCTCGTCCATCTGCATGAAGTTGGCGTCGCAGATCATGAACCACTTGCCGTCTTTGGGGATGAGCGTGCCGTCGAAGATGCCGAACACGGCGCCGAGGTTGTTCTTCTCCTCGGAGCGGAGATCGCCGCTGTCGCGCGAAGCGAACGCGGTGTCGATGTCGGGCCAGTACACGCCGCACACGCCGTCGAAGCCGTAGACCTCTTCCTTGAAGATCCGCACCAGTTCGTTGGCGCTCGCGTTCTGGTACGAGCTCGCCCAGTCGGTCCGGCGGATCACGCGGAAGCGGGCCGGGATGTCGCGCTGCTTGCAGTACTCGAGGAAGTAATTGCCGATGCCGTGGGCGGTGATGGTCTTGCCGCAGCCGGGTCGGCCCAGGGCGAACAGCACCGGGTTGATCTGCTTGGGGCTGCGGCCGTGGCGGAGATCGAACGCCGCGACGTCCCGGGCCAGGCGCAGCCCGGCGTGCAAGAAGTCCTGGTTGCCGACGATGTCGTCGATCTCCACCGGCTTGAGATCGACGACCGGATCGCCGAGCGGGCGGGCGCTGAACCCCTCGTAGCGGGTGGCGCCGACGGTGACCTTGCGCTGGGCGAGCGCGATGCCGAACGGCCGCAGGCGACCTGCGTGGGTGAGCCGTTCGATGGCCGCGCGTAGCTGCAGCACGAAGGCGTGCAGCGTCGTCGCGAGCCACAGCTCGCGCTCGTCGAGGGCCTGGGCCGTAGCACCGGCGCGTAAGCCGGCCTGCACCTCGACATAGCGGGCAGCGAGCTTGAGCAGCCGCGCGATGACCTCGCGCGCCGGCTGCTCGAGCAGCGTCTCCAGTCCGTCGGCCTCGAGGCTGCCGTCCGTCACCGGCGAAGGCGCGAGCCCGGCGAAGGCCCGCGCCGCCGCGTCACACCACACCGTCGCCGCGAACGCACCGACGAACAGCTTCTGATCCCGGGTCGGCTCGGGGATCGCGAACGTTCCGGTGCGCGCGATGTCCTCGAGCAGCGCGCCGTGCATCGCCTCGCCGGCCGCGAGCGCCAGATCGCCGCTCTCGACCACCGCGTCGAGCAGCCGCAACGTGAGCACGGTGTGGCCAAACGGCGCCTTCGCGACGCGGTGCAGGCCCTTGGCCAGGGACTCGGAGACCAGTGTGCGCACCCCCGCGCGGTCGAACCCGAACGGCGGCGGACTCACCACGATCGGGCTGGCCGGCGACGGCGCGGGCTCACCCGGCGCTGCGGTCGGGGGAGGAGCTGCTGCGGGAGCGGCGGGATCGCTCGAAGCCATCGGGTAGACCCTACCAGCTCGGCGCGGGCGCCCCCATGCGGGCTGCGATGGCGGCGCGGAGCCCATCGATGCAGCCGTCCCCCGGGGCTTTGCCGGCCGCGAGCCCTGCGAGCCTCGGGTACGCTTCGCGTCCATGAGTGACTCCACCGACGTCCGCGTCGAGCTGGCCGACCACGTGCTGACGCTCGTGATCGACCGCCCGGCCAAGAAGAACGCGCTCACCTTGGCGATGTACGAGGCGATGACCGCGGCCTTGGTCCGCGCGCGCGAGGATGCATCGATCCGGGTGATCCTGCTCCGCGGCGCGAACGGTGTGTTCACCGCCGGCAACGATCTGCTCGACTTCATGCAGAAGCCGCCGACCAGCGCCGACTCGCCCGTGGGTCGTTTCCTCGAGGCGCTCGCTTCGCACCCCAAGCCCTTGGTCGCCGCCGTCGAGGGCATCGCGATCGGCGTCGGTACGACCATGCTGCTGCACTGCGATCTGGTCTATGCGGCGGCGTCGACCCGCTTCCAGCTGCCGTTCGTGCCCCTGGGTCTGGGGCCCGAGGCGGCGTCGAGCCTGCTGCTGCCGCAGCTGTGCGGCCACCAGCGCGCAGCCGAACTGCTGCTGTTCGGCGAGCCCTTCGATGGCGCGCGCGCCCTCGACCTCGGCCTCGTCAACCGCGTGGTCGAGCCCGAAGACTTGCACGAGTTCGCCCGTGAGCGCGCCGTCACCCTCGCCACGCTGCCCCCCGCGTCGATCCGTCTGACCAAGCGGCTGCTGCGGGCGCCGGTGCGCGCGAGCCTCGAGGCGGTGATGCACGACGAGAGCACTGCTTTCTTCGAGCGGCTGCGATCGCCCGAGGCGGCCGAGGCGATGTCGGCGTTCTTCGCCAAGCGCAAGCCGGACTTCTCGCGGTTCGAGTGAGGCGCGGCCCCGGCTCACTCGGGCGGACACGCCGGCGTCCGCGGACCCTTGGCACCTTTGCGCAGCTCCCAGTGCCACGGCTCGCGCTTCACCGTGGCGACGAACCCGAAGCGCTTGGCGTTGGTCACGAGCCACGCGTGCACGCCGGGCCACATCCCGATGTCGACCGCACGACCCATCTGATGGTTGCTGAAGCCGGGCTTGGCCGCCGGCGAGCAGCTGTTGCAGCTGCACGTGCGATAGCAGGCATGGAAGTATTCTTGCTGCGCGTGGCTGCGAAACGCGCTGTAGATGTCGAGCTCGATCCCATCGGCGGCCGCGGCCTCGCGCATGGCGAGGTAGGCGTTGGCGGTGGCGCGTTCGATCGGCTTGCCGTCGATCCGCACCACGGTGACCGGCGCCCGCCGACCGCGGCGGTAGCCGGACTCGAGGATCGGCGTGCAATCGACCTCGGCCTCGCGCACGCGGGGCCGGGACCCGTCGACGAGCTCGAGCTGCGGGGCGTTCGAGGCGATCGCGACGCGCTCGCTCTGGGCCTCGTCAGAGCTTTCCGTGGTCTCCGCGCGCTCGACGTCGCGGGAGGTCACCGCGGGTGCGAACTCGGCAGGGTCCTGCGGTGGGGTCACCCCCGCGGCATCGCGCTCCTGCATCACGTACGCGACGGTGCCCGCGGTGCACAACAGCATGAGCATGGTCGACATCGCGCGCGATCGACCGGTGCGGCGGCGTGGCGGCATGCCTGTTCAGGGTGACACGCGTCGCCCGCAGTCTCGTTCCGTCGACGGTGCCCGAGGGCTTCCACTGGGGGGTGTTCAAGGGGTTTCGCGGGCCGTCGTTCACAAGCACGATTCCCGCCCTACCTACCGTCGTCGCATGATCCGGGGGTAGTTCGTGTCGCGTCGCTGCGGGGGCGCAGCCCGCGATCGCGAGCCTGTGAGGATTCGGCGAAACCTCGCCAGCGCCGTGCCACCGCCCCTTGCGGACCGCAGGAGGGCGCCCCGCCCGCCGAGGCCGCCGCGGGTCTCGAAGTCTCGCACTGGCCCGCACCATGCAAGGCTGGGTGCTCCGCGCTGTGGGGGGTGCTGGGGGCGGCAGGGGGGATATTCCATGAACGATCGAGATCCACGGCGACTCACCATTGGCCTGTTTACGGCGCTGCTCGGCGCGTCCGGGTGCACGAAGGATTCCGCCGATCCGAACGCGGGCGACGACGGCATCGGCGCGGACTCGGACGCCCCGTCCTCGGGCGACCCCGGCGACTCGATCGGCGAAGGCGCGGGCAGCTCGACCGGCCGCGACCCCGGCGAGGACGCCGAGAGCACCACGGAGCCCCCACCCCCGTCCCCGGTGGTGTGGGACGTCGGCGGCTCGATCGATGTTCCAGGGGCGACATGTGGAGCTCCGACCGCGGTGTCGTGCGACCACGAAGACGACGACATCTGGCACGCGATGGGCATCAACTGCGACGTCGGTCCGCAGGTCGACGGCGTCGCCAACGGCGATCCCCTCGGGTTCTACGTGCACGCGGGCAACCTCGGCAGCTTCGAGCCGGCGCCGTTCCCCCCGCGCGAGGGCGAGAAGTTCTTGGTGATCTCGAGCGGCCAGGCGGCGGACATCGCCATCCCGAACCTCTTCGCGAGCACCGACATCACCGGGTTCGTGGACAACGACGCCGCCCTGCCGGCGCCGATCGACGTCCAGGCGGTCTCGGCGACCGACGACTGCACGACCGATCCCAGTCTCATCGGCCAGGGCGACTGCTCGAACACGATCCAAGCGCAGTGGGCCCAGGGCTCGGGCGCCAACGACTACGTCGAGATGCGCTTCACCGCCGAGGTGCCGTTCGAGACCTTCTCGTTCAGCTACGACTTCGCGATGTTCTCGACCGAGTATCCGGTCTACTACCAATCGTCGTTCAACGACATGTACATCGGCTGGCTCGAGTCCGAGCTGTGGACCGGCAACATCTCGTTCGACGAGATGGGCCGGCCGATCTCGCTCAACGCCGGCTTCCTCGACTACAAGGACGCCCCCAACCCGGTGGACTGCCCCGCGCCGTGCCAAGCGCCCGAGCTCGCCGGCACCGCGATGGTCGGCCACGCCGGCACCAAGTGGCTCACCACCACCGCGGGCGTGACCCCCGGCGAGGAGATCACCGTCATCTTCGCGGTGTTCGATCTGAGCGACGGGGTGCTGGACACGGTCATCCTGCTCGACAACTTCCAGTGGGGCTGCGAGGGCGGCGCGCCCGTCACGATCCCCGGCTGAACCCCGGACAACCCGAACTCGCTGGCCCTTGCGAAGCCTGCACGTTCCCGACACCATGACCGGGGAGGTTCACGCGTGCGCCATGCCTGCGTGACATCTCGAGGGGGAACGATGTTGGATTCACGAGTCAGAGCCTCGATCATCGCGGCGTTCTTCGGCGGAGGCTGTAGCTCCGACGCATCGGGCCCGGTGGCCGATGGCACCGGCATCGACGACGGTCTGAGTGCCGAAGCCGGCGGCAGCAGCAGCACTGCGGTCGGGAGCACCGGAGGAGCAGCGACGACACCGTCCACGGACGACGGTCTCGACGAGGGCGGCAGCACCGAGACGCCGGGCGATCCGCCGGTGGTGTGGGACGTCGGCATCCTGACCGACGTGCCGGGTTCGACCTGCGGCGCGCCCACGTCGATCCCCTGCGACGACGACGACGACGATCCGTGGCATGCGATGGGGATCAACTGCGACGTCGGTCCGCAGGGCGAAGGCGTGGCCAACGGCGATCCACTGGGCTTCTATGTCCACACTGGCAACGTCGGCACCTTCGAGCCGGCCCCGTTCCCGCCGCGCGAGGGCGAGAAAATCCTCATCATCTCGAGCGGGGTCGCCTCGGACATGGTCGTCCCCAACGCGGGCGCCTCGACCAACATCGTCGGCTTCGTCGACAACGGCGCCGACCCGCCGCCGCCGATCAACGTCATCGCCGTCTCGCCCACCGAGGACTGCGCGGCCAACGATGCACTCGTCGGCACGGGCGACTGCTCGAACACGATCCAGGCGCAGTGGGAGCAGGGCAACGGCGCCAACGACTACGTCGAGATGCGGTTGGTCACCGAGGTGCCGTTCGAGACGTACTCGTTCAGCTACGACTTCGCGATGTTCTCGGTCGAGTACCCGGTGTTCTACCAGTCGTCGTTCAACGACATGTACATCGGCTGGCTCGAGTCCGAGCTGTGGACCGGCAACATCTCGTTCGACGAGATGGGCCGCCCCATCTCGCTCAACGCGGGCTTCCTCGACTACAAGGACGCGCCCAACCCCATCGACTGCCCGGCCCCGTGCCAGGCGCCGGAGCTCGCGGGCACCGCGATGGTCGGCCACGCCGGCACCAAGTGGCTCACCACCACCGCGGGCGTGACCCCCGGCGAGGAGATCACCGTCATCTTTGCCGTGTTCGATCTCAGCGACGGCATCCTCGACACCGTGGTGCTGCTCGACAACTTCCAGTGGGGTTGTTCGGGCGGCGCGCCGGTGACGATCCCGGGCTGAGCGAGGACGACGGGCGAAGCCTGCGATGCCAGGGCTCCGGGGCCGCGGCTCCGGGGCCGCGGCTCCGGGGGTCTTTCGCGTCACCCGCAGTCGGTGTCGTAGTCGCTGCGGAACGTTCGCCCGTCGGCGAACGTGAGCAGGTGCGTCTGGCCGCCGTAGGGGCCGTAGGTATAGAGGTTGCTGCCGTCGACGAGCGTGGTACCCGACCCGGCAGGGCAGCCGCCCTCGCACGTCCAGTTGCCCCCATCGAAAATGTCGAACGCGACAGGCGTGGGGAAGTACGTCGTCCGGGTCGCGCGGATGCCCGTGCCCTGCGGATCGTCAGGGGCGCTCTCGGCGTCGAGCAACGCCCGGTAGACGTCGCGCACGATCACGACGGGCTCGCTCTCACCCGCGGGAATCGCCTCGAGTTGGGCCTCGCCGCGCCACGTGCCGCCGAGGTAGGCGCCGTCGGTGGAGACACGGACGTAGGACTCGCCGGTGTAGGGTGCGGCCTCGGTGACCCGCGGCGGCGCGGCGAGTGCGAGGTAGTTGCTGGCGCCGCCGCCTTGCAGCGAGAAGCTCAGACGGAGGCGGAACGGCGGCTGGAACGACTCGCCGAGGACGGGCTCGGTGTCCCACGGCAGCTGGCGATCCCAGGTCTCGACGTGCATCACCACCTGGGAGCCGACGACCCATAGCATCCCGCTCGCCACCGAGGCGTCGGCGCAGTCGGCCGAGGTCTCGGTCCACGTGAAATTGCCCATGTCGTCGATCTCGATCACCGAGTCGAAGCCCGCGGGCTGATCCCAGTTGAGACCCCACACGCCGACGAGGTCGAGATCGAGGATGTTGCTGCCGAACGGCGGCGGGTCGGGGAAGCCGCCTCCGCCGGTGTCCGTGTCGGTGTCCGTGTCACCGGTCGTCGCGTCCGTGGTGGTCGGATCGCCCGTCGTCGGATCGCCCGTCGTCGGATCAAAGGTCGACGACCCCGAGGTGTCGGTCGAACCGGGGAACGTCGTCTCGCTGGGGTCCGACTCGGATTCCGACACGGTGTCCGACTCCACCTCCGCGCTGTCGCTGGTGTCGACGGTGTCGAACGTCGTGAACGTGGCGGTGCTGGGGTCGGTCGTGACCTCGCCGACGCTGACGCTGACGCTGTCGGTCACGCTAGGGTTGGGGAACGTGCCGTCGTCGTCGTTCGAGGTGAACTCGCCCGCCGTCGTCTCGACCGTGGCGGTGGCCGCCTCCGAGACGTCGTCGCCGCAACCGAGCACCACCCACGGCGCAATGAAGAACAATCGTCGACGCATGGCTCGTACCATGGACGCAGTATCGCCCGTCCGTGCCCGTCCCTTAGCAAATTCGCGGCCACCGGACGAGGCCGCGGATGGTCGCGTTCGCGTGGGGCCGCGGGGCCCGGCACCCGGACCCGGTTGGGCCACGGCGCGCGCGCGCGCGGCCGCGACGGAACCGTGTTTGCCCGTCGGTGAGCGCCTCGTCTACGCTGCGCACCATGACGACTGCGCTGCAGCACGCCGTGGCCGCCGCCATCGCCGCCGCCCTCCCCGCCGAAGCGGCGATGGATTCGGACGCCGTGGCCGAGGCCCTGGCCCGGCCGCCCGATCCGACCCTCGGCGATTTCGCCTTCCCGTGTTTCAAGCTCGCCAAGGCGCTGCGCAAGGCGCCGCCGCAGATCGCGGTAACGCTCGCGGATGCCCTGGGCGACGTACCGCTGTTCGCCGAGGTCCGCCCCGCCGGGGCCTACGTGAACGTGAAGCTCGCGCTCGGACGCGCCGCGGCGATCGTGCTGCGGGCGCCCGCAGCCGGCGCGCCCGCGCCCGTACCGGCGCGCCCCGAGCGGGTGATGGTGGAGTACTCGCAGCCCAACACGCACAAGGCCTTCCACGTCGGGCACATGCGCAACCTGTGCCTGGGCGACGCGCTCGTCCGGCTGCTGCGCGCCGACGGCCACGAGGTGATCGCGGCCAACTATCTCGGCGACGTGGGCGCCCACATCGCGAAGTGCCTGTGGTGGTACCTCGACGTGCTCGGCCCCGATGAGCGCGTGCCGCCGCCGACTGGACGCGGCGAGTGGCTCGGCGAGCTGTACGCGCGGGCGTCGAATCATCTCGACGAGCTCGACGAAGCCGCCCGGGCCGGCGACGCCGATGCCGCCCGGACGCTGGCCGCCGCGCGCGCCCGCACCACCGGGATCCTGCAGGAGCTCGAGGCCAGAGACCCCGAGCTGACGCGGGTATGGGCCGAGACCCGCGCGTGGTCCCTGGCCGACTTCGACGAGATCTACGCGTGGTGCGGCGTGGTCTTCGATCGTGTGTTCTACGAGAGCGAGGTCGACGAGGCCGGCTTGGCGCTGGTCGAGCAGTTCTTGGCGAAGGGCGTGTTCGTGGTCAGCGAGGGTGCGGTCGGCGTCGTCAACGACGAGGTCAAGCACATGCCGTTCTTCATGCTGCGCAAGCGCGACGGCACCAGCTTGTACTCGACCAAGGACCTCGCGCTGGCGCGCCTCAAGTTCGAGGAGCATCGCATCGATCGATCGATCTACGTCGTCGACGCCCGCCAGAGCGATCACTTCCGCCACGTGTTCCTGACCTTGGCCAAGATGGGCTTCGCCCAGGCCGCGCGCTGCGAGCACGTGCCCTACGAGATGGTCGAGCTGCCCAGCGGGCCGATGGCCGGCCGCAAGGGCAACGTCATCTTGTTCCGCGCCCTGCGCGAGCGCATGGTCAGCCACCTGCTCGAGCGCTACCTCGCCAAGTATCGCGGCGAGTGGAGCGACGACGAGATCGAGCGCTGCGCCCACACCCTCGCGCTGGGCGCGATCAAATACGGGATGCTGTCGCGCGACGTGAACCAGAAGATCGTCTTCGACCTCGAGGCGTGGCTCGAGCTCGAGGGCAATACCGGGCCCTACCTGCAGTACTCGACGGCGCGCGCCGGATCGATCCTACGCCGGTGCGAGGAGCTCGGCCTCGAGATCGGTGCGGACGCGGCGGGCGACGTCGGAGGCCTCGCCGTGGTGCTCGCGGCCCTCGAGCACCCCGAGGAGCGCGAGCTGGTGCTCGCGATCGACGGCCTGCGTCCCGCGGCAGCCCAGGCGGCCGCGGCTCTGCGGCCCTCGGTGCTGTGCGCCTACCTGCACGAGCTCGCGAAGTCGACCAACCGCTTCGTCAACGCCAAGCACTGTCGCGTGCTCCAGAGCGAGGGCGACGTTCGCCGTGCGCGCGTGATGCTCGTCGCCGCGGCGCACGGTGCGTTGCGGTGGGGACTCGCGCGGCTGGGGATCGACGCGCCCGTGCGCATGTGAGCCTTGCGATGAGAACGCGGCGCGCTCATCCGCGTCTCCCGTGCGGACGGGTGGGCCGCATCCGCGTGAGATCGCGCAACCCCGTGGCACACCGGTGCATCGGCGCGGTCACGCCCGTCCCTTGGCGTTCGTGATACGGCACTTCGACATGGCCGACGACTCCCGCACGCCCGTCATCGTGGATGCGATCCGCACGCCCATCGGCAGGCTGCGCGGCAGCATGAGCGCCGTCCGTCCCGACGATCTGGCCGCGTTCGCGGTCAGGATGCTGGCCGAGCGCAATCCGGCGGCGATGGAACACCTCGAGGACGTGGTCTTCGGCGCCGCCAACCAAGCCGGCGAGGACAACCGCAACGTCGCGCGCATGGCCGCGTTGCTCGCGGGTCTGCCGGTCGAGGTGCCCGGCGTCACCGTCAACCGCCTGTGCGGCTCGGGCATGGAGGCCGTCATCCACGCGGCGAAGTCGATCATCTCCGGCGAGGGCGAGGTCTACATCGCCGGCGGCGTCGAGAGCATGACCCGCGCGCCGTTCGTGATGCCCAAGGCCGACGAGGCATTCGCGCGGAAGGCCGAGATGTTCGACACCTCGCTGGGCTGGCGCATGGTCAACCCGGCGATGCAGCGGCTGTATCCCATCCTTGGCCTCGGCGAGACCGCCGAGAACGTCGCCGAGCGCTACGGGGTGTCGCGGGCCGACCAGGACGCATGGGCCCTCGAGTCGCACCGCAAGGCTGCCCAAGCCCAGGACGAGGGCTGGTTCGACGACGAAATCGTGCCGATCGAGATTCCCCGTGGCCGCGACGAAGAGCCACTGCGCTTCGCCGCCGACGAAGGTGTGCGGCGCGATTCGTCGATCGAGAAGCTCGCGCGGCTGCAGCCAGCGTTCCGCAAGGGCGGCACGGTGACGGCGGGCAACAGCTCGTCGCTCAACGACGGCTCGGCGGCGCTGCTGGTGACCTCGCTGTCGCGCGCGCGCGCGCTCGACCTCGAGCCGCTCGCGCGCATCGTCGCGTGGGGCCACGCCGGCGTGCACCCCGGGGTGATGGGCATCGGCCCGATCCCGGCGAGCCGCAAGGCGCTCGAGCGCGCCGCCCTGAAGGTCTCCGAGATCGACATGGCCGAGCTCAACGAGGCGTTCGCCGCCCAGGTCCTCGCGTCGATGCGCGGCCTCGAGCTCGATCCCGCCACCGTCAACCCACAAGGCGGAGCCATCGCGCTCGGCCATCCGCTGGGCTGCTCCGGTGCCCGCATCCTCACTACGCTGGTCCACGGGCTGCAGCGCACCCGTGGCCGCCATGGCCTGGCGACGATGTGCATCGGCGTCGGCCAGGGCATCGCCTGCGTCGTCGAGCGCCTGTGAACTGTCGCGCCACGCCTTTCAACTGTCGCGCCTGTGAACTGTCGCGCCAAATGAACTGTCGCGCCGATCGAACTGTCGCGCCGATGAGGTCCGCACCATGAGATTCGCCCTCGCCACCCTCTTCATCCCGTTCCTGATCGCCTGCCCCGCCGACGACGAAGACGACCCGACGACGGCAGCGACCATCGCCGACACTTCGGGTGCCGCGGATGCGTCCGGCGGTGACTCGTCCGCGGCGCTGGGCTGTGCGCTGCCCGAGGAGCAAGACAGCACCGACGGCATGTCCAACCCGCTACAGGAGACGTGGGGCTCGGCCTGCACCACCGACGCCCAGTGCGTGGAGCGTATCGGTGACGGTGGCGTGTGCCTGTTCCAGGCCGTGGTCTACGAGCTGCCGCTGGGCTACTGCACGAAGCCCTGCTTGCTGCCCGACGCCGACACCCGCGTGGTGCCCGACGACCCGGCGTGCGATCCCAACGGCGGCATCGCGTGCACCGGGCAGCAGGGCCCATTCGAGTACTGCGCGCCGCTCTGCACCGACGACGCGCAGTGCAACCGCGACGGCTACATCTGCCGGCCGATGCCGATCATCTCGCAGCCCGGCGATCCATCGCTGTGTCTGATGCCCGATTGCTGCCAGGGCAGCTGCGATCCCGACGACTGATGGTCACGCGGCTGCACGGCGGCCCCATGGGCACCGAGCTGTCGCGGCGCGGATTTCCGCTGCGCGCGGCTGGGGCGTGGTCGGCAGCCGCCATCACCGAGGCGCCCGATCTCGTCGCCGCGATTCATCGCGACCACGTCCGTGCGGGCGCGGCGATGGTCACCGCGAACACGACGTGCGCCCATGCCCACTACGTGGGCGATGCGATGCCTTCGCTGTGCACGGCGGCGATCGGCCTCGCGCGGCAGTCAGGGGCGATCGTCGCGGGCGCTTTGTCGATGCTGCCGGCGACGATGTCGTCCGCCGCGCGCGAAGGGGGCTACGCGCAGATGGCCGCAGCGCTCGTCGACGCCGACATCCTGTTGCTCGAGGGCTTCGTCGACGGACCCGAACTGCTGCGCGCGCTCGCAGCCACGCGCGCGTGGGTCGGTCCCCGCTGGGCCGCGCTCGCCGGGCCCGGCGTCGCGGCGCTGCCCGAGATCGTCGTGCCCGCGCGCGCCGAGGATGTCGCGCTGCTCGCCGTGCATTGCTGTGACCTCGACGAGGCCGTCGCCGCGCTCGTCGCTGCGCAGTCGGTCGGGGCCGACACCCCGCTCGGAGCGTATCCGAGCCCCGACACCGACGACTGCGCCTTCGCGAATGCGCTCGTGGGCCACGCGCGGGCGCTCTCGTTGTCGTGGATCGGATCGTGTTGCGGCGGCACGCCCGCGACGACGGCCGCGATCGCGAGTGCCCTCGCCGAGCGACCTGCCCAGGGTCGCTGATGCGCCCGCACCTCGAATCGAAAGTGCCGCCATCGCTGCACGGCGCGGCGAGTTGTTGCAGACTATGGCCATGCGTCCACTCGTTCTCGCTTCGCTGTTCACGTCGCTCGGTCTCGCTGCAGGATGTGGTTCCGACGGCGATGCCGACGGTGACGCCGACGGCACCGAGTCCGCCACCGATTCGTCCACCGGCACCGCCGGCACCGTGACCAACGCCAGCGCCACGATGTCCAGCTCTGCCACGTCGGCGACCACGGCGAGCACGAGCAACACGACGAACACCACCAACACCACGAGCCCGGGCTCGGAGACCGCGGACACCTCGGACAGCGCGGACGAGACCGACGAATCCGGTCCGTTGCCGAGCGACTGCGACTTCACCGAGACCTTCGATCTGCCCGATGGCAGCCCGTGGCCCGCGTACTGGACCCCCGTCGGCGGCATCGAGACCGCGGACATCCAAGGCGGGCGCGGTCGCCTGGTGCCGACCCCCGGCAAGTATGCGCTCGCACGCCTGATCACCCCCGTCGACTGCGCCGACATCGAGGTCACGTACTCGTTCGAGTTCACCGATCCGACCACGCAGGGCGTCGGCATGTACGTGCGCCAAAACGGCGGCTACCTGGCGCTGACCGACCCGGTCGGCGAGGGCTACGTCAGCTTCGTGCAGGGCTTCATGTCGCCGCCGGGGATCGGGATGTGGCGCGAGCGCGAAGGCATCGAAGAGTTGATCGACGGCAACGAGGCCGCGACGGTGCTGCCGGGCGTCCTCTACCGCGCCCGCATGCGCGTCACCCAGATCGACGCCGAGTCGACCAACCTCCAGGGGAAGTTCTGGCCCGACGGCTCGCCCGAGCCCGAGGCGTTCCAGGTCGAGCGCATCGACAGCACGCCGTCGATCCAGGGCGTGGGGGGCAACCTCGCTGCCGACGCCTACAACTCGCCCGCGGGCCCGAGCGGCGCCATGTTCTTCGACGACATCGTCGCCACGGCGGCGCCCTAGCGAACGGCGGCGAGCGACACTCGAAGCCCAGACCGATCCGCGCGGGCTTGGTATCCTGCCGGCTCAGTGCCCGTCGCCCGCATCGCCCTGTTCTGCCTCGTCGCATCCACCGCGTGTCGCCAGGACGCCCCGCCCGAGCCGCCGGAGCTCGACCCCGGCGAGCACCTGCTCATCACCCCCCGCGGCAACCCCGAGGAGCTCCTCGGACGCACCGTCAGCGAGGACGCAGCCGGCGGCTACGTCGTGTCGGACTCGCGCCCTCCGGGATGCGAGGTCAGCGTGCGGCGCGTGCCCGAACGCTGGCAGCGCACCTATCAGCAGGACATCGGTCGCTCCGCGCACGTCGGCACCGGTGCCACGCCGGTGGGTGAGCTCACCGCCCAGCACGGCAAGTCGGTGCGGATCGACGCCCAGATCGCCAATCTCGAGGTGCTGCAGGCGGATCTGCGCGGCTGCTCGGGCGTCGTCGTCGAGAGCGTGCGGGTCGGCACCGGCAAGCGCGAGTTCCTCGCGCGCGACGAGACCTCGGCCGAGCTGAAGATCAAGGCCAAGGGCGTGCCGGTCGGGACGGGTGCCGCAAAATGGCGCAACGTCGGGCGCTCGCTCGAGTGGAACGAGCCGCAGGCGTGGGCGTTCGCGGTCAAGGATCTCACAGGCGCGGGTGACATGCGGGTCGAGCTGCTGCTGCTGCCCGAGCACGTCGTCGACGGCGAGATGTTCTCGGTGCGGATCCTCAGCGCACAGCAGGTGTACCTCGTCGCGGCGTTCGTCAGCCCCTCGCGCTCCGGCGTGATCCTGCCCAACAGCCTCCAACCGGTGCCCACCGTCACCGCAGGCGGAAACGTCGAGCTCAGGCTCGGGGCGAAGCTCACCGCCAAAGGCGTCGCCGAGCGCGATCGCGTCGTGCTCTACGCCTTCACCGAGCGGGGCGATTTCGACATGTTCAAGCCGCCGTCCGGCAACCTCGACAGCACCATGGTCGCCGAGTACCTCGAGGGTCTGCCTGCGCGGCTCGCCTCGATCCCCGCGCGGCGGTGGAGCAAGGTCGAGGGCTATCTGTTGATCGATCCACAAACCCCACCACCCGCGCCAGCGGAGCCCGAATCCCAGCGCTGATCGCCGCCCCGTCGCCAGCGAGTCCGGCGGATGCGTTCGGGCCGAGATCGGACCGCTGGTGCGCGCGCGTGCATCGACGAGGGGCCATGGCCCACAGACGCGATCTGTTACCATCGGCGCCCGCATGCCCGCCCGCGCCTCCTTGGTCTGCACGCTCGTCGCATCGCTCGTGCTCCCAGATCGAGTGGTGGGGGCCCAGGATCCGGTCGCCGCCGACCGCGACCTCGACGGCGTCGCAGATGCCAGCGACGCCTGCCCCGACACCTACGGCGCGCCGCCCTCGGGCTGTCCGCCGCAGGCGCCGCCGCCGGTGACCGATCGCGACGGCGACGGCGTCCGCGACGACGCGGATCTGTGTCCCGGCGAGTCTGCGGCGACCCCGAACGGCTGCCCGATCGCACCGATTCCGGAGGCGCCGCCGCCCGTCGACGTGTCCCCCGTCGATCCCAACGACGAGTACCAGACCCTGCTGCGCACGCTGCCCAACGACTACGACCTCGGCTACACGTTCGATGCGCCGGCCCGCAAGCGCAACCGCGAGAACGACCCGGGGCGCGTGGCCAAGCGCATCCGCTCGCTCGGGATCGCGGGCAGCTCGCTGTTGCTCGTGGGCACGGCGGGTCTCATCACCACCTTGGCCACCGGCCTGGCGATGGCCAACGGCGCGAAGAAGGATCTCGAGGGCATGGCGGGCGCGACGACGCCCCTCGACGGCGGCGCCCGCGAGGACGCGCTGCGCAGGGGGTCTGTGGGCAACAAGGTCGCCGTAATCGGCTCGGCATCCAGCGGCGGCGTCATGGCGATCGGCGCGGCGCTGCTCCTCGCCGCGCGCTCGCTCAAGAAGAAGAGCTACGACACCACACCCACGGGCACCCGCGGCGGCATGGACGACAAGACCCGCCGCAGCCTGACGGTCTATGGCTCGCTGCTGCTGCTCTACGGCCTCATCGGTGTGGGCGTCGGTGCGGTGCTCGCCCGCCGTGACGACGAGAAAAAGGCGCGAAACGGCAAGATCGTCCTCGGCCTGGGCGGCGCGATGGCGGGCCTCGGTGTCGTGCTGCTGATCCCGCTGGCGATCAACAAGGTGAAGAAGACATCGCGGCTGCAGACCGGGCCGATGTGGGTCCGGGGCGGCGGCGGCGCGAGTGTGCGGCTCAGCTTCTGACGGGCCGCGGCGCACGGTCGTGTTCGCGCCGTGATTCTGGCAAGGTGCTCGCAATGCCGGACTGGTACGCCGACGAGGCCTTCTGGGAGCGCGTCTACCCCGTCCTGTTCTCGCCGGCACGCTTCGCCCGCGCCGACGAAGAGGCCGCCGAGCTGGTCGCGCTCACCGGCATCGACGGCGGCCGCGCGCTCGATCTGTGCTGCGGACCGGGGCGCCACGCGGTCGCGCTGGCCCGCCGCGGCTTCGACGTGACGGGCGTGGATCTCACCCCCTTCTTGCTCGACCGCGCACGCGAGCACGCCGCTGCCAGCAAGGTCCAGCTCGAGCTGGTGTGCCAGGACATGCGCGAGTTCTCGCGGCCGGGCACCTACGATCTCATCCTCAACCTCTTCACCTCGTTCGGCTACTTCGCCACCGAGAACGAGGACATGCGGACGCTCAAGAACATGGTCGACTCGCTCTCCGAGGGCGGGGTGATCGTCATCGACACCCTCGGCAAAGAGGCCCTGGCCGAGCGTCTGCACGCCGATCGCACGCCCCTCGAAGAGCACGACGGATCGCTGCTGGTGCAGCGGGTCGACGTCATCGACGACTGGTGCCGGGCCAAGACCGAGTGGATCCTGATCCGCGACGACCACGTCGACCGCTTCGAGTTCGAGCACACGCTGTACTCGGGCAAGGAGCTGCGCGAGCTGATGAACTGGGCCGGGCTGTCACGGGTCGAGCTGTACGGCAACCTCGACGGCCGCCGCTACGGCCCGGGCGCGGGACGCCTGGTCGCGGTCGGACGACGCTAGCTGCTGCGGCCTGCTAGCACCCGCACAGCGACGTGCCCAGGTCGATGCGGTCGATGCAGCAGCCCGACGGGCAGTCGGTCGCCACCGTGCAGGTCGTGAAGCACTCGTTGCGTTGATCCACGTCATCGAAGACGCAACGCCCGGGGCCGCAGCAGTCGTAGTCCTGATCGCACTGCGAGCCGGCGGCGCCGCAGCCCCCCGGGCACACCGCATCGGGCCCACACTGTGCCGGGGTCTGGGTGCACGCCGAGACCGTGATGTCGGTGGTCGGCAGGCAGCAACACGACAGGCACTCGCCGCCCGAATCGCAGGACTGCGCGCAGACGGAAAAGCCCGCTCCCGTGTCGGCACACACGCCGCTGCAGCACTGCTCCGGTCCGCCGCACGCGGTGTCCTCCGCCACGCATGCCGACTCCGCCGTGGCCGTGGGGTCGGCGGAGTCGGAGGGGTCGAGCGTGACGGGCGAGGTGCCGCTGGTGTCGGGGCACCCACCAGGGATGGCGTCGCAGATCTCGTCGAGATCCTGGCACGAGGCCAGTGGCGTGTTCCCCGGGATGACGACGCACTTCAACCCACCACCGCAGTGCGAGTCCTTCTCGCACGCGAGGCCCTTGGTGAGCTCCGCCGCATCGAAGCAACCGGCGAGCCACGCCAGGCCTGCGATACCGAACCAGCCGCGCACCGACGCGCTCACTGGGCGCCTCCGGTCGACGGGCTGCCGTCGGGGACGATCCTGACGTCGGACAGCGACGGCATCTTCGCGTTGGTGCCGCGCTGCAGGGTCTTCTGCGCCCGGCGCACGTTCTTGATGTGCGGGTAGTCCGCGTCGGCCAGATCGCTGTAGCCGCTGAGGAACGCGGAGCACGCCGCCTGCTTCTGGTCCTTGGTCTTGTGCCCGAGCGAGAGATAGTCGCGCAGGTACTCGTAGTCGTTGACCATCGAGGTCTCCTTGTTGCGCAGGGCCCGGGCGAAGATCTGCCACTCACGACACATCCGCAGCGCCTGCACGCGATACGGGTTGGTCACCTCGCCCAGCCGCGCCAGCTCGCACCACGCCGACGCCCGCACCTCGGGCAGGACGCCGTCCTCCTTCTGGACCTCGAGCGCGGTCGAGTAGAGCTTCTCGGCGCGCATGTCGGTCTTGGCGTTGAAGTTCACCTGCCCGCCCTCGAACATCGCCGCGTCGGGCACCGCGAGGGTGTCGGCGTTGATCTCGAGGTCGTTCGCCGCCGCTCCGCGCATGCGCATCTCCATGAGGTCGGGGCCGTTCTCGCCGACCGACACCGCGAGTTGCTGCTCGGCGCCGATGCCCCCCACGATCTCGGGCGTCTGCTGCCGCCCCTGAAGCAGCATGCCCAGGGCATCGCGGGAGTACGTCATCGCCTCCTGCACCGTGATGCTGCCGTCCTTGTTGGTGTCGCCCCAGCCGCGCATCGCCCCGAGCAGCAGGTACGAGAACGCGGGGCGGCTCAGACCCGGCAGCGAGCCCGCGTACTCGTCCTTCTTGGAAGCCGACAGCACGATCGCCTTGGAGCCGGCTTTCAAGTCGACGAACACCAGATCCTGCAGGCCCGCCTCCATCACGCGGGTGCCGGTCGAGGTCTTGCCGTTGAAGCAGGCGTCGAGCACGACGATCGGCGTCACACCCTCCTTGCCCTCGAGGATCGCGAGCAGCTCGCTCTGGGCGACGCTGCGTTGCGCGACGCTGTCGGGCGTCGGCCGCACGTCGGCGCCGATGAGCCACGCATCGTCGCCGGCGCGGTTGGGCGCGCCGTGGCCGATGAACACGAACCACAGCCGGCCGCCCGGTGAGACCTGCTCGACCGCACGGCGGGTGTCGTCGAGGATCTCCTCGCGCGTGGCCTCGACGTTCCACAGCAGCTGCGTGTTGGTCTCGGGAACGCCCTGCGTCTTGGTAAGGAACTTCACCCAATCGGCAGCGTTCGCCCGCGCGCCGGGGATGTCGTCGACGGACTGATAGTCCTCGATCGCGATCACGATCGCGGCGTCGCGCAGCGCCGGGTTCGCGACTGGCGGTGGCACCTGCGTGAGGCTCGGCCAGTCGGTGGCATCCTTGCGCAATGTGACGTTTTTCGGGCCGCGGCTGCAGCCGCCGGCCACGGTCGCCGCGATGACGAGGACCGCAACCGCAACAGAAGAGATGACGCGCATGGTGGTAGGCCACCGACCATACCGAATGCCAGCCGCACGCAGCAAGGCGCCGCGACGCGGCCCAACGCGCGCAATCGATTTCGGCGGACCCGAAGCGGACCGCGCAGCCACGACTCGGTCTGCGCACGTCCGCGCACGATCACCGCGGCGCGCAGCCTTGACGTTGCGCGCGACCCCCCGTTAGCCTTGGAATCGGGGTCGGCGTGCACGCGCGCGCATCTCGGGCCCGGCTCCCCACGGAGGTCCATGTCACGCCGCCTGCTGTCATCTCGCGCTCCCCTGCTCGCCTTGGCCTTGGTGCCGTCGTTCGCCTGCTACAGCGGGCTGACCGCGACGGCCGAGGGTGAAGGGCCTGGGGACGGCGGCACCGACCTCACCGGCGCGGACTCGGGCGATGATCCCGGTGGCGACAGTGGCGACGGCGCCGAGCTCCTCGAGGTCGATCCGCCGACGATGCGTCGGCTGACGCGCGCCGAGTTCACCCACGCCGTGCACGATCTGCTCGGCGCCGTGACCATGCCGATGGTCGAGGCCGACTCCGTGCACGAAGGCTTCTTCTCGGTGGGCGCCGCGCGGGTCGCCCTCTCGCCGGCGGGCGTTGCGTCGTACGAGCTCGCCCTCGAGGCCGCCACTGCGCAGGCCTTCAACGATCCGAGCGACGCCGCGACGCTCGTCGCGTGTATGCCCTCGGGCCCGGCCGACACCGCCTGCATCCGCGAGTCGATCGCGGCGTTCGGTCGCCGCGCGTGGCGACGCCCGCTCGACGCCGACGAGGTCGATCGCTACGTCGCCATCGCCGAAGAGGTCGGCGGCGAGACCGGTGACGGCGTGCAAGCCCTGCGTCACGCGCTGTGGGGCCTGCTGCAGTCCCCGTACTTCCTGTACCGGGTCGAGCTCGGCAGCCCGTCGGCGCCAGACGGCGGCCGCCTGAAGTTCTCGAGCCACGAGATGGCGTCGCGGCTCGCGTTCACGCTGTGGAGCACGCTGCCCGACGAAGCGCTGCTCGACGCCGCCGACGCCGACGAACTCGCGAGCGCCGAGGGCATCCGCAGCCAGGTCGATCGCATGTTGGCCGATCCGCGCGCGCGTCAGGGTGTCGCCAACTTCATCGGCGAGCTGTACAGCCTGTGGAAGCTCGACGAGAAGACCAAGGACCCCGATGCGTACCCCGTGTGGACGCCGACGCTGCAGGCCGCGATCCGCGACGAGATGATCGCGCGCATCGAGCACGTGGTGTTCGACGCCCCGACCGATTTCTTCTCGCTGTACGACGGCCGCGAGGTGTTCGTGAACAACGAACTCGCGGCGCTCTACGGGCTGCCGGCGGCCGTGCCCGACGACTTCCGCCTCGAGACCCTGCCCGAGGGAGATCCGCGGCGCGGCCTCATCGGCAGCGCCCTGCTCCTGGCGATGAACTCGCTGCCGGCCCGCACCTCGGCCACCGAGCGCGGCGTGTTCATCTCCGAGACCCTGCTGTGCAAGACGGTGCCGCCACCGCCACCCAACGTCGACGTCGACCTCGACGACGACGGCGATGGGGGCCCGGTCGAGCACCAGACCCTGCGCGACAAACTCGAGCCCCATGTCAGCAACCCGGCCTGCGCCGGCTGCCACAACCTCACCGACCCGCTCGGCCTCGCGCTCGAGCACTTCGACACCACCGGCCGTTATCGCGAGACCGATCTCGGCCTCACCATCGACGCCAGCGGCGACCTCGACGGTATGCCGTTCAATGACGCTGCCGAGCTCGCGGTGCTGCTCCGCGAGCACCCCGACGCGCCGTACTGCCTGGTGAAGAAGCTCTATACCTACTCCGCCGGCCGCGCTCCGCTGCTGGTCGAAGACGGTCTGCTCGCCACGATCGAGGGCGAGCTCACCGACGGCGACAACCGCTTCGACGCCCTGCTCGTCTCGATGATCACCCACGACGACTTCCGCTTCGCGAACCCTGCCGGCACCGTCGTTGGCGTGGACCAAGGAGACGGCCAATGATCCTGCGCAACAAGTCCACCATGCTGCCCCGACGCACCGTGCTGCGCGGGATCCTCGGGGGTGCCGCGATCGCCCTGCCGCTGCCGCGCCTCGTCGGCATGCTCGACGGCAACGGCACCGCCTACGCCGACGGCTCGCCGCTGCGCCCGCGCTATCTCACCTGGTTCTTCGGCAACGGTGCCGAGCCGGCGCACTGGGTGCCAACGGCGGCGGGAGTCGGTGATGCGTGGGCGCCGAGCCCCGCGCTGATGCCCCTGCTGGAGTTCAAACCGTGGCTGTCGGTGCTCTCGGGCTACGACGTGAAGGTCCCGCAGCTGTACGCGCACAAGTCCGCGCCGTCGGCGGTGCTCACCGGCGCCCAGGCGATGCAAAACGGCGATGTCCAACGCGCGTCGATCGACCAGATCATCGCCCCGATCATGAACGCCGACACGGCGTTCCCCGGCGGCCTGCACGTGGGCATCAGCGACGTCACCGGCGCCGGCGCCCTCGACTTCAACATCTCGTTCGTGGGCCCCAACGCGCCCAATCCCCCGAATTACAGCCCCGCGAGCCTGTTCAACACCCTGCTCGCGCTGTCGGGGACCGTGGAGCCCGACCCTTCGTTGTTCCGTCGCAAGGCGATCCTCGACGCCGTCTCGGCGGACGCTGCGGCCTTGCGGGCGAAGCTGGGCGCCGAAGATCGCATTCGCCTCGATCGCCACCTCGAAGGCGTCGGCCAGCTCCAGAGCCAGATCGACGCCACCATCATCGGCGCCGATTGTGGCATGCCGACCGATCCCGATGTGGCCTACCCCGAACGTGGACCCGACGGCGCGATCACCCGCGGGCGCTGCGAGGCCTTCGCCGAGCTCCTCACCTTCGCGTTCTCCTGCGAGCTCACCCGCGTCGCGACCCACGTGTTCTCGTGCGCGGCGTGCCACGCACCCTACCCCGAGGCTGGCCTGGGCCAGGTCACGTTCCACGAGGACTACGGCCACCGCCTGAGCCCGATGGGCACCGATTTCGGCACCGCCGGATTCCGCACCGGTGTCGAGTACACCATGGGTTGTCTCGCCGAGTTGCTGCGTCGCTTCCGCGACACGCCCGACGGCGTCGGCAACCTCCTCGACAACTCGCTCGTCTACGTGACCTCGTGCGTGGGTCAGCCGTGGGACCACCGCATGGACGACTACCCGCTGCTGCTCGCGGGCAAGGCCGGCGGCTTGGTGCGCGGCGACGTCCACTTCCGGTCACCGGGCGACAACGCCAGCCGCGTGCCGTTCACCGTCATGAAGGTGTTCGGCGGACCCGACGCGACCTTCGGCGCCGGCGAGGGCATGGTCGACAGCGGGATCCCGGAGCTCCTGGTCTGAGCCGCTACCGCGACTCGTCGGATTCTGGCGGCGCCAAGGGCCGTGGCGGCAACAACTCGGGCTCGTTCTCGACCTTCTGCGCGAGGAAGATCGACGCGTCGAGCTTGAAGAAGTTGCGCTTGCGGTAGAAGCCGAGCGCGAGGCGATTGTTCTCGGCGACCTCGAGCACGAGGTGGGTGCAGCCGCGCACGCGAGCCAGGTGCTGGAGCTGCTCGAGCATGAATCCGCCGATGCCGCGCCCGTGGTAGTCGGGGTGCGAGGCGAGCTCCTCGACGTACAGCGGCCGCATGTCCCGCTTCTCGAAGTAGCGGGGGTTGATCCAGTTGTCGTTGCCGGTGACCTCGTAGGCGCACTCGGCATAGCCGACGATGACGCCGCCCGCCTCGAAGATGAGCTGGGCGATGCCCTCGTCGTCGTACTGCTCCTCGAAGCGCTGCTTGCTCCGCGGCCGCTGGTACTCGACAGTCTCGCGGTTGACGTTGCGGAACACCAACTTGAGGAATTCCCACACGCGGTTCAGATCGCGGCGATGCATGCGACGCACGCGGATCGAGTCTGCGTCGCCAGGCGGCTCGTCCTCGGTGGGCTCGACGATGGCCGACTTGCGGCCGCGCCGTGGCACGCCGATCGCCACCTTGTCGCCGGGCTGCGGCGCGACGGGCTCACCGGTCGGCATGCCGCCCACGTCCGAGCGGCGGCCACGGCGGGCGGCCGCCGGGCGCGTCTTGGGGGCAGACTTCGGCGGGCGGGGAGTTGCCATCGCCGCGGATTGTCACGCGTCTACAGGCCGCCGGGAAGGTGGGGGGTGCCCTCCCAGTGGTCGGGCGAGCGCCACAGCCGGCTGCGGAGCAGTTCGCGCTCGAACACGAACTCCTTGGGCAGGCGGTCGAAGAAGCGGTCGAACAGTTCCTCGTGGGCGTGGGCCTCGAGGTTACCCGGCTGCTTGTCGACCCCCATGAGATCCTGGAACTCGTCGACGTCGAAATCGAGGCCCTCCCAGAGGAGATCCTCGTAGCGGGGCATCCAGCCCAGCGGACTCTCGATGGCGTAGCCGCGGCCCTTGACCCGATCGACGATCCACTTGAGCACCCGCATGTTCTCGCCGAAGCCAGGCCACAGGAACTTGCCGTTTTGGTCCTTGCGGAACCAGTTCACGCGGAAGATCCGCGGCGGGTTGGGCACGTTGCGACCGACGTTCAGCCAGTGGTTGAAGTAGTCGGCCATGTTGTAGCCGCAAAACGGCAGCATCGCGAAGGGGTCGCGGCGCATCGCCGCCTGGCCCACGGCCGCTGCGGTGCCCTCGGAGCCCATGGTCGCCGCCAGGTACACGCCGTGGGTCCAGTTGAACGCCTGGTAGACCAGGGGCTGATCCTTCGACATGCGGCCGCCGAAGATGAACGCGGCGATCGGCACGCCGGCCGGATCCTCCCACTTCGGATCGATCGACGGGCACTGCGACGCCGGCGCGGTGAAGCGGGCGTTGGGGTGGGCCGCCGGCGTCTTGCTCGCCGGCGTCCACTCGTTGCCCTTCCAGTCGATGAGGTGCGCGGGAGTGTCCTCGGTCAAGCCCTCCCACCAGATGTCGCCGTCGTCCGTGAGCGCGACGTTGGTGAAGATGCAGTTCGCGTGCAGGGTCGCGATGGCGTTGGGGTTGGTCTTGATGCCCGTGCCGGGGGCGACGCCGAAGAAGCCCGCCTCGGGGTTGATCGCGTACAGCTTGCCGTCGCGCGGCTTGATCCACGCGATGTCATCGCCGACCGTCCACACTTTCCAGCCCTCGAAGCCGGCGGGCGGCACCATCATCGCGAAGTTGGTCTTGCCACACGCCGACGGGAACGCGGCGGCGACGTAGGTCTTCTCGCCCTTGGGGTTCTCGACCCCGACGATGAGCATGTGCTCGGCGAGCCAGCCCTCGTCCCGGGCCATGGTCGAGGCGATGCGCAGCGCCAGGCACTTCTTGCCGAGCAGCGCGTTGCCGCCGTAGCCGGAGCCGAACGACCAGATCTCGCGGCTCTCGGGGAAGTGGGCGATGTGGATCTGCTCGGGATTGCACGGCCACACGACGTCCTTCTCGCCCGAGGCGAGCGGCTGGCCGACGGAGTGCAGACACGGCACGAACTCGCCGTCGTCACCGAGGACGTCGAGGGCACCTTGGCCCATGCGCGTCATGATGCGCATGTTGGCCACCGCGTACGCGCTGTCGGTGATCTGGACCCCGAGCTTGGCGATCGGCGAGCCCAGCGGGCCCATCGAGAACGGCGCGACGTACATCGTGCGGCCACGCATGCAGCCGTCGAACAGCGTGCCCAGCTTGGCCTTCATCGCCGCCGGGTCCATCCAGTTGTTGGTCGGACCGGCGTCGTTCTTGTAGTTGCTGCAGATGAAGGTGCGATCCTCGACGCGCGCCACGTCGCGCGGGTCGGAGCGGGCGAGGAAGCTCCCCGGACGCTTCTCCGGGTTGAGGCGGATGAACGTGCCGGACTCGGCCAGCATGTTGCACAGGCGGTCGTACTCCTCCTGGCTGCCGTCGCAGATGTGGACGGCGTCTGGCTTGCAGAGGGCCTTGATCTCTTCGATCCAGGCGAGCAATCGGGCGTGCTTGGTCCTACCGGGCATGTCGCGAGCTTCCTTGGTGGACCCCTGGTGTGCACCCGCACCCGCCGTGATGCCAAGGAGAAACGACGCGCGTTCCACATGATGCGTGACGAACGTCGTGCAGGCGCGCGGCGCTGCCGAGGCGCACAGTGCGCCGCTCACTGCGGGGCGCGCACGGGTGGTGACACGGCCTCGCGCACCGCTCGCTCTCGACGCGAGGTCCGCCACGGCACGGTGGCCACGACCGCCGCCTCACGGGACGCAGACCACCAGATCGCCCTCGCCGCGGTCGGTGGCACGCCACCTCGCGCCGCCGTCGCGCATGGTCAGCACGGCGACGTCGGTGTCGGCGTCGCGCGCGAGCACCTGCGTCACCACGCCGAGTCGAGCAGCGACGTGGAACGTGCCGACCACCAGCATCACGCGCACCGCCGGATCGTCGGCGCGCGCCCGCACGGTGGACTCGGCCATCGCGTCGTTCCACAGCGCCATCGACTTGAAGAACGCTGGCCCGCGCACGGGGCCCATCAGCGCCATGAACCTGCGCGTGTGTTCGTCGGCGGGCGGCACGCTGCTTGCGGGCAGCAAGGCCTGATCGGTGGCGCTCAGCCCCGCCCGCCATGGCCCGTACGCGAGGCCCGACTTGCGGTAGGCAGTCACCAGGCGCCGCGGCGGGTTGGCGGCGACGATGCGAGCGCCGGCGGCCTTGCACGCCTCGACGAGCGGCCGGTGCGACGCGTCGTAGCGATCGTTGCGGAGGGTGCGTTCGCGGAACGTCGCCTCGTCGATGTCGCCGGCAAGATACGCGTCGATCGCCGGTTGGCTGTCGGCCTCGAAGAACTCCATCGCCAGCACCAGCGGGCGCGGCTCTTCGAGCAGGCGCTCGAGCAGCGCGCGCTCGAGTTCCGCGGCGACCGGGTGATCGTGCAGCTCACCGAAGGTGACGACATCGGCGGTGGCGCAGCGTTCGGCGAACGCCGCGAGGGTCGAGGGGCGCCCGTCGCTGTCGTACAGCGCACGGTCGGGCCCCGCGGGCGCGGGTGTGGCGGTGGCCGTGGGGCGGCAGCCCGCGCCGAGCACCGCGGCGCCGCCGAGCGTGAAGCTGCGCCGCGTGATCGACATGGCGCTCGAGTCAGGGCGATAACCGATAACCGTACACGCCCACCCCGTCGCTCACGATGAGGTCGGCGTCGGCGTCGTGGCCGATGAGTGCGAGATGACGGACGGAAAGTCCCAACTCGACGGTGCTCTCGCAGTGCAGCGGCCCCTGGGGCGTATCGGCGGGGGCACCGAAGCGCAGGTCGACGACAGTGCCTCCTTGCTGCGCCACGGCGACGTCGGCGAGGCCGTCGGCGTTCGCATCACCGACGGCCACTGCATCCCATGCCTGATCGATGAACGTGCTGATCACCCAGGGGGCGCCTGGCGCATCGACCACCGCGAGGAACGATGGCGGCGACCCGCCGTGCGCGAATACGTCGACGGCGCCGGTGCCGGTGAACCCGCCGACGGCGATGCGCGACAGGGACGACGACTCGGCCAGCGCGAGATCCACCACCCCTGCTGCATCGACCAGGCGGAGCAGAGGGCCGGCGGCGTAGACGAACGCGTCGCTCGTCGGCGGGCCGACCATCGCGAAGGCCGAGACCTCGCCGCCGACCACGATCTCGGCGGCGCCCAGCGGGGCCTCGGCAACGCCGGGGAACACCACGATGTCGCCGCCCGATCGCGCGTACACGTCGGGGACGCCGTCGCCCTCCCGATCGCCGATGCCGAGCTCGACGGTCGCGCCACCCAGCGGCTGGGCGAACTCGGTGGCGGTGAAGCCGTCCCCCTCACCCCGCCACAGCCGCACTTCGCCACCGATGCCGTCGGTGACGACGAGGAGATCGCGGATGGTGTCGCCGTCGACGTCGCCGAGGGCGATCGCGCGGATCGTGGCGCCTGCATGGGCGACGACGGTGCCCTGGCCGGAGTCCACGCGCTCGACGTTCGCGCCGCGGGCGACGAACAGCGAGGTGTCGAACGCCAGCGCGCCGACCTCGCCCGCGCCGCCCGAAAACGCGATCTCGAACGTGCTCGTGACGATCGGTGCGATGCCGCAGACGGGATCCGGCCGGCAGTCGCCGTAGTCGCAGATCTCACCGGTGGCGCACTCGGAGTCGTCGTAGCACTCCCACGGCGGCGAGCACCGCACGTCGTACCCGGGCGGAAGACTGCCGCAGCAGTAGCACTCGTACTCGCAGAAGCCCCCGCTGCACACGTAGCCGTAGTTGCAGTCGCTGTCGTTCTGGCACTCGACCGGGGTCGGCGTCGGATCGGTCGACGGGCTCGACTCGGACGGCGAGGTCGGGTCCGTGGGGTTGGTCGGATCGGTTCCCGACGATTCCCCATCGCCGCCGATGATCGGCCCGCACCCCGTGAACAGGATCACCGGCACCACCCAGGCCGTCGGTCCGAACAGATTCCACCTCGACGTGTCCACCGCTCGTGTCGTCATCGCGCCCAACCCCATCCGAGACTATCCCAAGCCAACGATCGCAGGGCCCAAATACCCGGCCGGGGGGAGTATCGCAGAGATCGGGCGCGTCGCAAGTCGGTGGCGCCCGGGCCTGTCATGTACGGCGGCGCAGCGCCCGGCCCATGCGGTGAGTCAGTCGCTTGCGCAGCAGTAGGTCACCGGCGACGAGACGATCGTCGTCGTCGCGGCGGCGGGCGAACACTGGAGCTCTGGCAGGATGCTCAGGCGCACGTAGTCGATGCCGGCATCGACGCACTCCCCGATCGCGATCGATGTGCTGCCCGCCAGGCACTGCGCGTTGCCGAAGCCTGCGATCTCGGCGGCGCCGCACGCGAGCGAGGCCTGCTCGTTGCAGTCCGAGCACATCTCGCACTCCGCCGTCGCCTCCTGGCCGCCCAGGATCTTGCGCGGCAGGTCGTCGGGGCACGCGACGTCGCCTTCGCTGCGGATGCACGGTCCCACCGCGTTGGCCGGCCGCGGCACGCACGTGGCGTTCTGGTCGCCTGCACAGAGGCTGTGCTCGGTCCACGTGACCGGTTCGGCGTTGGCCTCAGGCTCCTCGCACGGCTTGATATCGGCTTCGCCGTTGAACCGCATCGCCGTACCCTGGAGGTCGACGCAGTCCAAGCCCACTCCGACCGACGCCGACACCCCGTCGCAGCCCGTTCCCGATAGGAAGGTCTCCACCGAGCACGCGGCCGCACAGGTGCACTCGCATGTGGTGGTCGGCGACGAACGCAGTCGCGACGACGCCGGCGGCGCGATCAGGCCCTCGGGGCACTGTTGCGGTGGACCGGCATCCGCTGCGAACAGCACGAACGGCCCCTCCCATTCGGCCGGCAGCGGAGGATTGGGCGCCTGACCAGTGGGGCACAGATCGCCGCTGTCGCTGGTGCCGGGCCTGGTGTCATCGCTCGCGCCGCTGCTGCTGTCGGCGACGCTCGCCGTGCCCGGCCCGGTGCCGCTCGTCGGATCGACGCTCGTCGGCTCGGTGGTCGACGGGCCGACGCTGTCCGATCCGACCGTCTCGCCGTCGGCACCCGCGCCCGGGCCGGCTTCGGCGAAACAGCCCGCCGTCGATGCCAGCAAACCCGTGCACACCCACACAGACCAAGCGCGCAGCATCCCGCGATCGTAGCATACGGGCGCCCGCGTCGACGAAACGCCCAGACACCCGACCGCCCGCCGCGATCAGCTCGCCTCGCGGGCAGCCTCGCGGGCAGCCTCGTCCTGCATGTCGTCGTCGACCACCATGGGTGCAGGACCGGGCCGGTAGCCGGTGCCGTGGGCGAGCAGCTGCCGTACGGCGGCGGCGTCACGCTGCTCAGCGGCGACCTCGAGGCCACGGACCCACGGCAGGATCGTCGGGGCATCGAGCGTCGATGGCTTGACCACGTTGATGCCGTCGATGCCGCTCGGCAACAGATCCTCGCCGTCGTGCGCGAGCTCTTCGTACAGCTTCTCTCCCGGCCGCAGACCGCAGTACTCGACGGCGATGCCGTCCTCGCCGTGACCGGATAGCTCGATCATCTGCGCGGCCATGTCGGCGATGCGCACCGGCTCGCCCATGTCGAGCACGAAGATTTCGCCACCTTGCCCCGCGGTGCCGGCCTGGAGCACCAACCGCACCGCCTCGGGGATGGTCATGAAGAACCGCGTGATGTCGGGGTGCGTCACCGTCACGGGGCCGCCGGCGTCGATCTGACGCTGGAAGGTGTGGAGCACCGAGCCGCGCGAGCCCAGGACGTTGCCGAAGCGCACGCAGCACATCCGCGTCGAGCCGTGGCGCACGCGCGATTGCACGATCATCTCACCCGCGCGCTTGGTCGCGCCCATGACGTTGGTCGGGTTGACGGCCTTGTCCGTCGACACCAGCACGAAGCGCTCGGCGCCGTGCTTCTGCGACGCCTCGACCACCAGCCGGGTGCCGCGGACGTTGTTGCCCACCGCCGCGGGCGGATGTGACTCCATCATCGGAACGTGCTTGTAGGCCGCAGCATGGAACACGATCTCGGGGCGATGGCGGGCGAACAGCCGATCGAGCCCGCCCTCGTCGCGGATGTCGACCAGCGCCGTCACCGTGCGGACGCCGAGCACCGGCCGGATCTCGGCGTCGATGTCGAACAAGTTGTTCTCGCTGTACTCGAGCAGCACCAGCTTCGCCGGGCCGAACGCCGCCAACTGGCGGCACAGTTCCGAGCCGATCGATCCGCCGGCGCCGGTCACCAGGATGCGTTTGCCCCGGTAGGCGGCGAGCAGGCCGGCATCGCGCGCGCGGTTCGGGACCACGACGTCGCGGCCGAGCAGATCCTCGATCTTGACCTGGCGGATCTTCGACACCTCGAGCTTGCCGCCGAGCAACTCCCAATAGGCGGGGACGGTCCGCAGCGGCAAGCCGGCGTGCCGACAGCGCTCGACGACATCGCGACGGGCACGGCGTGATGCCTGCGGCATCGCCAGGATCAATACTTCGGCCTCGACGCGTCGCGCGATCTCGGCGACATCGTCGATGCTGCCCAGGACCGGCACGCCGGCGATGCGCAGGCCGTGGCGATCCGCGGCGTCGTCGACGAAGCCCACCACCACGTAGCCGGCGCTGGGATTGGCCGCCAGCGCCTCGGCGGCGACGCGACCATCACGATCGGCACCGACGAGCAGCGCCTTGGCGAGCCGGGCAGTGTGAACTTGCCCGTCCCGCACATGAATCTCGTCGAGCGCGCGTACGGTCGCGCGCACGCCCCAGCAGCCGAGCAAGGTGAACAATCCCTCGAGGCCGATGACGCCGATCGGCACGCCCCACGCCGGCCAGAACAGCCGCACCATGAGCATCGTCGCGCTGCCGATGGCGATCGCCGCTGCCAGGCGCTCGGTGTCGCGCAGCGCGAACAGACGCCAACTCGACGTCTGCAGCAGCATCAGTCGCCCGACCGCGAAACGAACCGCGAGGACGGGGATCCACATCGCGAGGAACATCGACTGCCACGACGACGGAGCCAGCGATTCGAAGCGCAGCGCGAACGCCAGCACGAGGCCAGCGGTGATCACCGCGACGTCGAGTACGCTGCGGACGATGCGTCGACGCGGGGCATCCCGCAGCGAACGCGAAGGCGCGAGAAGACGCAGCAGACCCGCGCCGGCGAAGACGCGGCGCGTAGGCGCAAGGGCCTCATCGGCGTTCTTCGCACCGATCGCGAGTGATGGACTCAGTGGGATGATCGACATGACTTCTCAGTCCAGCGCTGACGTAAGGTGGCGCGCACCCGCCAGCAAGGCGAAGTGCGCGGCGAAACCATCGTCGGACCACCGGCGACCGAGATGGCCCACACCGGTGCTGCGTCCCTCCCGGCGCGTCGAACCTGGCCGTCGTCGTCGTCGCGGGCGCGGGCACGAAGGCCATCGCGCGATCCGGGTGGCCGACCGCGCCGCACTGCACCAAGAAGCGGGCGTGGACGTCTTTGGTTGGTTCAAGAAGCGGTCCGATTCCGGCCACGGCATCGTCCTGCGCCCCCGCGATTGTCACTGTCACGCGATCCCGGGCGTCGACGATGGCTCTCGCGATCTGGAGATGTCGCTGCAGATGCTCCGCCTGCTCCGCCACGCGGGGGCGCGACGGGTCGTGTGCACCTCCCACATGTATCCGGGCAAGTACGACAACACGCCCGAGCTCCTCAGGCGGGCCTTTGCGACGCTGCAGGAGCACCCCGACGTCGCGTCGATCGGTATCGAACTCGAGCTCGGGGCGGAGCACTTCCTCGACGAAGGTCTGCTCGACCGGATCGTACGCGGCGAGCTGCTCGCCTTCGGGTCCGAGCGTTACGTGCTGTTCGAGACCCGCACAGGTGTCCACGTGCCGCCGACGCTGTTCGACGTCGTCCGCGCCCTCACCGAGCGCGGCTACACGCCGCTGCTCGCCCACGTCGAGCGCTATCACTGGTTGCGCGACGAGGACGGCGACGAGCTGTGCGAGGATCTGCGCGCCGCTGGCACCAAGTTCCAGGTGAACCGAACCGTGGGCAAGGTCAACGTCCCCGGCCACGGCCCGCGCGGCGAGTTCTTGAGCAAGCTCCTCGAGCGCGGCTGGGTGGACGAGGTCGGCAGCGACCTGCACCGCCCCACCGCCGAAGGCCGCCCGTTCGCCTGACGGCCGGCGGTCACCGGCGGACGGGCGCGGGCGGGCGCGGTCACTTCCACACGACGCGCACGCCCGCGGTCGCGTCGAAATAGTTCGCTGACAGGCTCTCGCTGCGCAGCTCGTAGACCGGCGCCTCGCCGGTGAGGAAGCCCGTGGCGTAGCGCCCGGCCAGGTAGGGCCCGACGCCATGGCGCGACATCCACCCGTACTCCAGGCCGAACTGACCATAGACGCCGCGTCGCGGCATCGGCCGGCCGGCCTGCTCGGGGTGACGATCGACCACGAACCCCAGCGCGCTCGCGACCAGGCGATGCGCCGGTTCGGGACTGAACGCCACGCGGATGCCGGCCCGCAACTGGCGTTGCGTGTCGCGGAACACCCAGGCGTGTCGGTAGTGGGCGTGCCAGCCGATCCGCCACCGCGCCGCGACGTCGTGGTCGATGCCGTAGCCGACGTACGCGACGATGTCGCGCACGCCGCCGAGCCGGAACTCGATGCCGTCCACCTTGCTCTGCAACACGGCGTGGGTCTCGACGCCGACCACCAGTCGATCGTGCATGCGCGGCTTGGCGGGTGCGACGAGATGGGCCGCCAGCTCGACCTGGTGATCGTGCACGCGCAGGCGCACGTTGGCGGAGTCGTACCAGCTCATGCCGTGGCGGCCGCCGACCGAGAAGCGCCGCGCGAGGCGGACGGACCACGCCGGCCCGGTGCGGATCGTCCACACCGTCCGATCGAACAGCCCGAGGCGACCGGGGATCACCACGCCGCCCACATCCACGCCGAGCCAGACCGTGCGACGGCAGGCAGGATCGCGGGAGCGCACGGTGCCGAGATCGGGGTGCTCGATCCCACCTCGCGCCCCCGTGCACGGCTGCGCGCGCGTCGGTGGCTCGGTGGCCGCCGCCGCCGCCTCAGCAGGCAGGGCGAGCACGGCCCCCAGCGCGGCACTCAGCGCCGCATTGTTCGCCCCGAGCAGTCGTCGAGCAGCGGCAGGGATCTTCGCGGGGGTCACCGTCGTTCCTATAGTGTCGAGTCGCAGCGGAGACCAACGCGGCGCGACTGGACCCGACACGACATACAGCGGACCAACTCGGTCCCCCGAAATCGGTGTCGTGTCCCGATTCCGCCCTCGATGCGCGCGTGGTTCGGACGAACAGATTCATCACCCGGCTCTGGAGTCACCATGAAGAAGCACAGCATCCTATTCGCATTCGCATTCTCAGCGCTGCTCGGCGCCTGTTCCAGTGACACGACCGAATCCGGCGTCGCCAAAGTCGAGGTCGAGGATCCCGCAGCGCTGCTGGATCCGGACGGCGACGGCGAGGCCGAGGCGACCGTCGAGGGCGAGGTCGCGACGTTGACCTTCGAGCTCGGCGAGCCGCTGCCCGAGGTCGAATTCCGCATCGACGGCACCGAGGACGGCGCAGTCCTCGACATCGTCGACGCGCTGTCGCTGGTGGTCTCGAGCCCGCGCTCCGGCGTGTCCGCGAGCCTCGCCGATGGCGAGTTCGTGGCCGAGCGTCCCACCGGCCCCGGCGAGTGGAGCGTCGAGCTCGCCGACGATCGCATGAGCTTCGCCGTGAGCTGGTTCAACGAGACCCGCAGCGGTCTCACGATGAAATCCGGCGAGTCGTACGACGTGGTCTTCTCGGTCGGCACCAACTGCTGCCTGCGCGCGTTCGAAGACACGACCATCGCGATCAAGGCGATCTAGCCGTCACCGCGGCCGCGACGGCGCCCAGCCAGGTGCCCAGTGCCGTCTCCGCGGCATCGTCGAGGCCGCGCACCCATGCCACGTGGTCGGCTTGCGCCGGCCCCTCCACCTGCGGACAGGCGATGTCGGGCTCGAGATCGAGGACCGGCATCGCCTCGCCGCGTTCGTCGAGGAACGCCCGCAGTCGGGTCACGCGCTCGTCGATCGCCACGCCCAGGGTGTCGATGGCCGCGCCGATCACGACACGGCAGGTGGCGGTGGACGCCCGCGCCAGACGGACATGGCGGTACCACGCCCGCAGCACCACGAGTTCCGCGATGTACTCGACGTTGCGACGCCCGCGAGGCTGCGCCGCGTCGACGGCCCCGGCCACCACCGGCTTGGCGATCGTCGGCGGTCCGGCCGACACCAGCGACGCCGCGGCGACATCGCGGCGAAGCACCTGACCGGCCGCGGCGATCGCCCCGAAGCCGACGCGCCGCGGGCCGACGATGCCGCCCGCGCCGCCGAGGAAGATCCGCCGCTGGCGCAGCAGCACGCCCTCGATCGCGCCACCGACCAGCGACGGCGTGGCCTTGTCGCCGCGGCGGCCCCACGGTGTGAAGTTGAAGTGGATGAACCCGCTGCCGACCTCGGAGTGATCGGTGCGCGACGTCCCACCCGCCATCAGCACGTCGCAGAAATTGATGAGCGAGCCCAGCGTCACGAACGACAGGAGGATCGTGTGCTTGAGCCCGACGGCGTGGGCGGTCGACGCCTCCTCCTCGAGGAGGGTCCCCGCGCGGACGTGGGCGTTCGCGCCGAGCCGAGCGTCGCGCAGCAGAACCGCGCCTTGGACGAACCCCGAGTCGATGACCGCGCCGGGGCCGAACACCGCGTCGATCACGGTTGCCGGCCCTTCTGCGCCGATCTGTGACCGTTCGGCCACGAAGGTGCGGGCCCCGTGCAGCCGCGTGCCGGGGTGGAGGATCGCGCCCGGGCGGATGCGCTCGGGGAGCACGTCGGCGGCGACGTAGGTCTGTCGCGGATCGACGATCTCGACGCCCTGTGTCATCAGTCGTGCGATGCGCTGCGAGAGTTCGTCGAGCATGGCCCCCGTGTTGGTAGCACAGCTTTATTTTTTCCCGAGTCTATGGCACAGCAATGAGACGAGCGGGCGGTGAACGAGGAACAGACCGTCATCCGGCGGGCCCGCCCGCCGAGCTCCACAGGTGAGCGCAACGCGTTCGTGATCGTGTTGTCGGGCCGCAGCGTCGGCAAGATGTTCAAGTTGCCGTCCTCCGATGTGACGATCGGTCGATCGCTCGATGCCGAGATCCGGCTCGAGGACGAGGGCGTGTCGCGACTCCACATGCGGCTCTCGCGGACACAGGACGGCGTCGCGCTGACCGACCTCGACTCGACCAACGGCAGCTACGTCAACGGCACCCGCGTGCACCGCCACGATCTCGACGACGGTGATCGCATCCAGGTCGGCTCGGTCACGATCCTCAAGTTCAGCTACCAGGACTCGCTCGAGGAGCAGTTCCAGCAGCAGCTGTACGAGTCGGCTACCCGCGATCCGCTCACCCAGGCCTACAACAAGCGCTTCTTCGACGAGCAGCTCGCCAAGGATTTCAGCCACGCCGAACGCCACTCGCTGTCGCTCTCGCTGCTCATGCTCGACGTCGATCACTTCAAGGCGATCAACGACGACCACGGTCACCCCGCCGGCGATCACGTGCTGCAGCGGATGGCCGCGTGCATCATGGGCTCGCTGCGCACGGAAGACGCTTTTTGCCGGGTCGGCGGCGAGGAGTTCACCGTGATCGCCCGCGACAGCAACGAAGGCCACGCGGCGGCGCTCGGCGAGCGGCTGCGGCGGCTGGTCGAAGCCACGAAGTTCGTGTACGACGGCGTTGCGCTGCGCATCACGGTGTCGGTGGGCGCACTCAGCTACGCGCCCGACCGCCACACCTCGGCCGAGGCGATGGTCGCCGAGGTCGATCAGCTCCTGTACGCAGCCAAGCATGCGGGACGCAACCGCGTCGCCACGCCAGCCGACATCGACGGGCCGGCGGACAGCTGAGGCGAGGTCTCGATGGCCGAGGATTTCACCAACGAGCAGCTCCGCGATGCCGCGCGCGAGGCCGGCATCAGCCCGCTCGAGCTCCGCGAGGCCCTCGCCGAGCGCGCGGGCGTGCCGGCACGGATCACAGGCGGTGGGCCCCAAGCCGCCCTCGCGATGCGGGTGCCCGCGGCCGTCACCGCCGTACGACGCGGCATCGAGGCGCTGTCGGGCCGCACCGGCCACGCGCAGGGCGACGACCGCCACGACATCGTCGACGACGAGGTCGGCCTCACGTATCGCATCACCGGCACCGACGGCGGCGACGGACACTCCCTCGTGCGCGTGGACGTCGACACCTCGGCGGGCAAGGGCGCGCTCGCGCTCGCGGGCGCCGGTGTGGGCGGCGTCGCGCTCACCGTGTTCTTCATCGGCTGGCTGTTCTCGCTGACCCTGCTGTGGATGACCGGCCTCGGCATCGGCGTGCTCGGCGGGCTGCTCATCGGCCGCAGCGCGATGGGGCTCGGCCGCGCGAAGCACCGGGCCGAGGCCCTCGCCGCCACTGCGCTCGACACCGCCGGCTCCGGCGGAGATCCCCCTGACCGCGTCCTGCTCCCCGGCGTCGAGTAGACTCGGGTGATGACGGTCGTAGGCCCGAGCGAGGCGTTCGTGCGGGCGATGCCAAAGGTCGAGCTCCACCTCCACATCGAGGGCACGCTCGAGCCCGAAGCGTTGCTCGCGGCGGCAGAGCGCAACGGGATCGCGCTGCCGTGGGGCGACGTCGCTTCGCTGCGGCGCGCCTACGACTTCGTCGATCTGCAGTCGTTCCTCGACGTCTACTACGCGGGCGCGGCGGCCCTGCGCACTGCCCTCGACTTCCACGATCTGGCCTGGGCCTATTGCCGGCGCGCGGCCGCCGACAACGTCCGACACGCCGAGATCTTCTTCGATCCGCAGACCCACACCTGCCGCGGCATCCCGCTCGATGTCGTCGTCGAGGGCCTCGAGACCGGCCTCGCGCGTGCCCGCGCGGAGCTGGGGCTGACCTCCGCGCTCATCCCCTGCTTCTTGCGCCACCTCTCGCCCGAGGCGGCCGGCTCGACCTACGAGGACTGCCGCCGCTTCGGCGATCGTTTCGCAGCGTTCGGCCTCGACTCCGCCGAGCGCGATCGTCCGCCGCGCCTATTCGCCGACGTCTTCGCCCGCGCCCGCGCCGATGGCTACCGCACCGTCGCCCACGCTGGCGAAGAGGGGCCGGCGTCCTACATCACCGAGGCACTGGATCTGCTCGGGGTCACCCGCATCGACCACGGGGTGCGCTGCCTCGAGGATCCCGCCGTGGTGCGCCGTCTCGCCGATTCCCGCGTGCCGCTCACGGTGTGTCCGCTGTCGAACGTGCGCCTGCGGGTCTTCGACACGATCGCGGATCACAACCTCGCCGCGCTGCTCGCCGCCGGCCTGTGCGTGACCGTGAACTCCGACGACCCGGCGTACTTCGGCGGCTACATGTCCGACAATTTCCTCGCGATCACCCGCGGTCTCGGTCTCGACCGTGCCGCACTGCGCACCCTCGGCGACAACGCGATCGAGGCCAGCTTCGTCGATGACCGCCGCAGGGCGGAGCTCCGCGCCGAGCTCGACGCCTGGGCGCGCGGCGACACGGCGTCCGCCTGAGGGGCGCGGACCAGCCCGGCCGGCGAGGACTCCAACCCGGGGCCGTGATCCGCATCCGCAGCGCCGACGATCCGAGCCCCGCGTGGCAAGGCCATGCCGCCGCGATGCAGACCGGCGACGGGCACGGCTGACCGCGTCGAGAGCCCACGCGAGTTCAGGATCCGCCCAGCATCTCGGACCGACGATTGCGCGCCTCTTGGAGTTCCCGCTGCGAAAGCCCGGCATCCCCCCACGCCCGATCGAGCCCTTCGGACCCGTGAAACCCCGGGATGTCGCACTGCGCCGCCATGCGATCAGCGCCAGGTCCGTCGCGGCGGCGGCGGGGCGAAGCGCTCGTCGCCGCGCGCCGCGGGCCACGGGCTGGGCTCCGACGACCACGGCTGGTCGGCGAACACCGAGTCGATCGGAACGCCGCGGGCGCGCAGACGATCGGGTGAGTCGTACACCACCCGGTGCAGCTCGTCCGGCCGTGCGGCGCTTCTGCGTACGAACGCGACCTCGACGACGGGCGAGTGCACGGTCTCGCCGAACTCGGTCCCGAGCCGCGCGTCGTCCTTGGAGCGGGAGCTCGAAGGGGCTTTCGTCGGCGCCGCCGGTGACGAGCGTCGAGCGTCCCGGTGCTCGGGCGCACCGGTGACGGCATGCCCCCAGCCCTGCGGCGCACGCTCGCGGAACACCGCCACGCCGATCACCCCGACATGCTGCGGGGTGCCCCGCCGCGCACTGTAGCTGTCGCGGACCGCCGAGAAGCGGAATGCCGCGACATCTTGCGTCGAGCGTCGGAAACCATCGACGACCACATCCCCGAACGGGGGCAGCACGTAGCCGCGCTGTCGCACGAAGTCGCCCAGCTTGCCCGACAACACGTCGCGCCCGTCCACCGAGACGACCACCTCGAGACGCTCGGCGCTGTCGTTCACCAGCCGGACGTTGTAGCGCTCGCCGAGCTCGCCCGCGACGAAGTGGGTGCCGCGATGCTGCGCAGTCGCGAACGACCCCCCCTCGGGCGCCTCGACGATCACGCGGACCACGGGCGTGGCAGCCGGTGGACGGCGGTGGCGGGTGGTGGTCGCGCCGTCGTGGGCGCGGGCGGCACCGGCAGGCAGCGCGACGACGGTGGCGAGGGTCAGGGCGAGGGCGACGAGCAGACGCGGCATCGAGTTCTCCGGATCCGCCTGTCGACGCACCGGGGCTCGATTCGATCTGCGCACCGGCCGTGGCCGGCGCAATCCAGGCCGTTCAGCGTCGCCGGCGGCGCAACATACCGACGACGACGAGCGCGAGGCCACCCCCCAATCCGGGACCGCCCCGCCCCGGGCCGGCCACGCATCCGCAGCCCCCGGTCTCATCGCCGCGCTGGAGCCCGCCGGTGATCCCACCGCTGCCTTCGATGCCGCCGCCTCCGGTGGTCGGGTCGAAGTCTCCGCCGGTGCCGTCGGCCCCACCCTCGTCGATGCCGGTCGACCCGTCGGCGGCGCCCTCGGTGCCGTCGGAGTCATCACTGGCGACGCCGATGTCGATGTGGACGTCGTCGCTCGTGGCCTGCAACCCGGCGTTGTCGGTCGCGATCGCCCGCAATACGAACGAGCCCTGGGGGAACGCGGGATCCCACGACCACGGCGCCGCGACATCGTCGAACCGCCCGAGCTCGTCGACGCCGTCGCTCGAGAGGATCACCAACTCGACGTGGGCGATCCCCCAGCCGCTTGGCCCGTCGTCGGCCTCGGCCTCGACATACACGGCCACCGGCGCGCCGTTGTACGGCGCCGACGTGCCGCTCGCGGGATCGACGATCGCGACCGCGGGCGGGGACTCATCGGGGTTCGAGACGTCGAAGGCGACGCCGCACGCGGCCGAGAACCCCGACACCGGTCCGGGATCGCAACCCATCGCCCAGGTGCCACCGCCGGCGCTCGGATCGATCGGGAAGCCCTGGCAGTCGAAGCCCGCGTCCCAGCCGCCCGCCGTGTCGAAGCACGGGGTGATGTCGATCCCCGACTCCGACTCGATGAACTCGACGGCCTGCGAGATGACGGCGGTGTTGTTCGGCGCGTCGCCACACTCGATCTCGTTGCCCTGGGCATCCTCGAGGGGCTGGGTCGACTGGATCGCGACCATGCGCCAATCGTCCTCGCCGCCGTCGGCGGCGGGGATGCGGATGAACGACGGCCCGCCCGAATCCCCGGGGCACGTGCCCTGCCCGTTGCCGCCCTCGGTGAGCTGCGTCGGCCAGCCGTTGGCGCCGGTGAACGGGATCTCGTTGATCTGCGTCTGCACCCATCGCTTGAAGAACTGGCTGGTCGAGAGGGTCTCGCGGCCGTAGCCAACGCGGACGATCTCGGTGCCCGGCGCGATGAGGTCGAGCTCGCAGCCGTAGATCACCGGGATCGGCTCGACGTCCGTCACCGGCGACGCGAGCTTGCAGAAGCCCCAGTCGTTCGCGACCTCGGCGAACGGGATGGTGCCGTCACCGGTATCGACGTAATCCGGGCTGCCGGTGCAGTACTCGACCTCGACCTTGGGCTGCGCCGTGTTGGCGGTGTCGCCGAACTCCACCACGGTGTCGTCGCCCATCGACGCGAGGCAGTGCGCCGCGGTGACCACGATCTCGGGGTGGACCAGGTTGCCGGTGCACAGATAGCCGTTGCCCTGCAGCAGCACGACCGAGGGCCAGCCGCAGGGCTCGACGGTCTGGCCGCCGGCGATGGCGACGGGATCCAAGGGCGCCGCGAGCGGAGGCTCGGCGGCGAGGGCGACCGCGGGCAGACACGCGGTGGCGAATGCTCCGAGTTTCGCAATGACCCGGCCGCGCGTGGGAGCCAGGCGAGAGGGGGCGCGCGATGGATCGGTCATCTGCCGTCGACGCTACCATGGCCCCCCGCAGTGGTCGGTGGCCGCGCCCACGGCGGGTTGGCGCCGAGTAAGCCACGGAGACCGAGGCGCGGTCTCGCCCGCGATCACGCAGCGCGAGCGTGACGGGCGAGGGCGAGGGCGGCATCGTTCGCGCGCACGATCACGGTCTCGCCGCCCCGCTTCGCGTAGCTGCCGGGGAACTCCGGCGGGGCGCACACCGATCCGCCACAGTTGCCCGGAGCGAGCTGCCGGACCTCACCCCGCACGAACGCGTCGGCCTGCCGGGTGGCGGCATCGGCATCCCAGCCGAAGAGCGCGGTTTCGAGATCACGGGCGGCGGTGCGGTCGGCGTCGGCAAACATGTGTCGACTTCTCCAGCAAGCGCGGTGCCGCCGCGGAACTACCGCGGAACTCCTGCGGAACTCCTGATGAACTGGGGGGGGCACGGCCAGCGCCCGTCAATGCCGTGGCGGCACGCGGCCGCACCATGCAGATCGAATCGTCCCGGGATTTCCGTCGCGGTCGTCACGCCGCTGACGGTACGGCGGCCCGTTCTGGAACCCCCGCGCGATGCCGCGCCCACCGCCACGCTCAACGGAGAACGTTGTCCGGCGGCACCACGAGCACCGCGCGGTCGGCCAGCCGCGCGAGCTCGGTGCCCACGCTGGTGCCGAAGATCCGCTCGATGAGGCCCAGCCGCCGCGAGCCACAGCAGACCAGCGGCGCCGCCTGGTCGCGGGCACATGCGAGCACGCGCTCGACCGTGTCACCTTCGAGCAGCAGGGCCTGCGCCGGACCCAGACCGCGGGCTGCGATCCATGCCTCGAGGTCGGCGTGGGTTCGCGGGCGCAGCTCCTCGGGCATGGGCATCCCGCTCGACAGGCGCGAGTCCGCGAGCACCAGAGCAGGGTCGACGTGGATCACGAGCAGCGGTCGCGCCAGATCGTCGGCGAGGCGGCGGGCCACCGCCCCGGCGGCGTTGGAGTCGTCGCGGAGGCAGGTCGCGAGCACCACCGGTCCCGCGCCGAGGGTCGCGATGTCCAGATCGGGGGGCACCACCATGATGGGCGCCGGCAGTTGACGCAGCAGTCGGCGCGCGGACCGTCCCAGACGCACCGCGAACGCGCCGGCGCGCGGCGATGCGCGACCGACGATCACGCCGTTCGCCGCGGCGGTGCCGATGGCGGCCGCGAGGCCGAGTTCCGGCGTTCCGTCGGGGATCGCCTGCACCTCGTCGATCACCCCGTCCAGCCCCAGCGCACGCAGGTGGGCATGGACGGCCGCGACCCCAGCGACGATGTGGGCGTCGACCGCCTCGCCGATCCGCGGCGGGCCTTCTAGCACGTGCACGACGCTCACGGGGTTGGAGTGCTCGCGCAGCCATGCACCCAGCGCCAGCGCGCCCGCGCTGCGCGGTCCGAGATCGGTGCCCACGATCCATCGCATGGCCGCAGTATGCGTGGCGACGACGCGCGCGGACGACGCTGCTCCGCGCAATCTTGCGTGTTCACCCTCGTCACCGCACACGCGCGCTCACGGCCGGGGTCGGGCGAGCACCTCTTCGAGCGCGGCGACGAGCGCATCCACGTCGACCGGCTTGGTGAGGTAGTGGTCGAAGTCGCACTCCTCGGCCTGCTTTCGATCACGGGGCATCGCCGCCGCGCTGAGGCCGATGACCGGAACCTCGCGGGTGACGGGATCCGCCCGCAGGTGGCGGGTCGCCTCGAACCCGCTCATCCCCGGCAGGTTGATGTCCATGATGACGACGCTCGGCAGCAACCGCCGCACCAGCTCGAGGCCATCTTCGGCGGTGGTCGCGACGTGCAACTCGATGCGCTCGAACTCCAGCAGCAGCTGGCGCATGAATTCCACGTTGGCGGGGTTGTCCTCGATGTAGACGACGGCGAGGCGCGGCGCGTGGGCGTCACCGAGGAGCCCGACCACCGCGCCCCGCGGCTCCGCGGCAGCGACCGCCTGCGCCTGGGGTTGGGCGCGGGGGAGCTCGACCCAGAACTCGGAGCCGCGGCCGAGGTGGCTGTCGAACCCGACCTCGCCCTGCATCAGCTGGGCGAGCCGGCGCGTGATCGCCAGGCCGATGCCGGTGCCCTCGATCGGTCCGGTCTCCTGCCCTGCGCGCTGGAACGGCTGGAAGATGCGGGCGTGCTTCTCGCGGGCGATGCCGATGCCGTCGTCGATGACCGAGATCCGCACGTGGGCGCTGTGGACGTGGGCGCTCTGGACGTGGGCGCTTCGCCCATGGCACGATCCGGCGTCGCTGACGGCGAACGTCACGGTGCCGCCGGGGCGCCCGTACTTGATCGCGTTGGAGCCGTAGTTCATCAGGATCTGCACGAACCGCGTACGATCCGCGGCGATCTCGATGGTCTCGTCGAGCATCGGCGCCATCACCAGGTCGATCGCCGCGCGGGCGGCCATCGGGCCCAACGCCTCGGTGACCTCGCAGAGGACCCCGGCGACCCGCACCGGCTCGGTGGAGATCGTGACCCGACCGGCCTCGATGTGCGATAGATCGAGCACGTCGTCGATGAGCCGCAGCAGGTGCTCGCCACCGCGGATGACGTGGTCGACCATCGTCCGCTGGCGGTCGTCGAGCGGCTGCTTCTTGTCGCGGCGCAGCAGCTGGGCGAAGCCGAGCACGGCGTTGAGCGGCGTCCGCAGCTCGTGGCTCATCGACGACAGGAACTCGCTCTTGGCGCTGCTCGCCGCCTCCGCGATCACCTGCAGGCGCTGCAGCTCGGCGGCGCGTCGGGCGTCCTCGGTGAGATCCCAGATGAGCACGACGGTGCCGCCCTCGGGCGTCCGCCGCTCCGCGATGCGTAGGCTGCGGCCGCCCGATGTGGTCACGTCGAGGGGCGCGTCGAGCCGGGCGTGGTGGTCGATCCAGCGCTGGCGAAGGGTTGGCCCGGGACCCGCGCCTTGCTCGAGGACGCCACCGTCGAGGGCTGCGTCGAGGATCTCGAGGTACGACCGTCCGGCGACCGGCCCGTCGAGCGTGCCCCCGAAGATCTGCCGGTACGTGCTGTTGCACAGCACCAAGCGGTCGTCGACGTCGAACAGCGCGAACGCATCCTGGATGCTCTCGACCGCGCTGCGCAGGTGATCGCCGGTCCGCCGCGCCGCCGACTCGAGCGTCCGCCGCTCGCTGACGTCGCGAATGATGCTCGACACCAGCAGCCCCGAGTCGGTGTGCAGCGGGCTGAGGCTGATCTCGACCGGGAACTCGCTGCCGTCGCGGCGTCGCGCCAGCAGTTCGCGGCCCGAGCCCATCGGACGCGTGCTCGGGCTGGCGATGTAGCGCGATCGATCGTCCAGATGGGATCGACGCATCCGCTCGGGCACGAGCTGCTCGATGAGCTGACCGATGAGCTCGCTGCAGGGCCAGCCGAACAGGTCCTCGGTGCGACGGTTGGCGAATTCGATGGTGCCGCCGTCGTTGACGACCACGATCGCGTCCGGGGCGGCGTCGAACAGGTCGGCGAAGTTGCGAAGGCTGAGCTGCCGCGACGACATCAGACCCCCCGTGCGCCGGGAAGCACGATCCGGAACGCCGCCCCAGGGCTGACGTCCTCGACCACGATGGTGCCGCCGTGGGCCTCGACCGCCAATTTGCAGAACGTCAGCCCCAGCCCGCGACCGGCCCGGATCGGGGCGGCCTCGCCCCCGAGCTGGACGAAGCGCTCGAACACTCGGGCCCGATCGGCCTCGGGGATGCCCGCGCCGGCGTCGACGACCCGCAGCACCACGGCCTCGCCATCATACGCAGCAGACAGGCGGACGACGCTGTCCTCCGGCGCGTGGCGGATGGCGTTCTCCGTCAGGTTCTCGAGCACCCGGCGCAGCAGCTCGGCGTCCGCGTGCACCGTCTCGACCGCGATCTCGGCGCGGAGGCCGACGCCGCAGTCGGCCGCACGGAGCTCGAGCGCCGTGACCACCTCCGCCGCCAGAGCCTGCAGATCGACCGCCTGCACCGCCGGCTCGAGCCGTCCCTCCTCGCTCTTCGAGATGTCGAGCAGGTTGAGGATGAGGCTCAGCTGCAACCGCGCTTCCTCGCGGATGCGGGCGATCGGACGGAGGGCGCGGGCCGGCAGATCGGGGATCCGCTGGAGCAGCTGGGCCTGCAGATCCACGGAGTTCACCGGGTTCTTCAGGTCGTGGACGACGAACGCCATGAGCTGCTCCTTCTGCAGCTGCAGCCGCAACAGGTCGTCGCGTTGGCGGCGGATGAGCGCGTAGTGCTCGCGGAGCTCCGAGCCGAGACGCCGCAGCCTGACCGCGGCCTGCACCCGCAGCGCGAGCTCGGCGGGACGCACCGGCTTGGTCAAGAAGTCGTCGGCGCCGCTGTTCTGCGCGGCATCGAAGGTGTCGAGGTCGCGTTGGGCGGTGAGGAACACGACCGGGACCTCGGCGCCGCCCTCGAGCGCGCGCATCCTCGCGCACGCAGCGAAGCCGTCGACCCCGGGCATGCGGACGTCCAGCAGCACGCAGTCGGGGCGCTCGCGCTCGAACGCGGCCACACCCTCTTCGCCGCCCGACGCGAGCAGGACGCGGTACCCCTCGGCTTGGAGGACCGCCTCGGCGAGGGCGCGGTTCTCCGCGTTGTCGTCGACCACCAACACGGTCGCCGTCCACTCGTCGTTCGTCGTGCCGGCCACCGTTTCGCCCCGCGCCTGGGTACGAACCTAGGAGATCGACCGCGATGGATCAACGCAACCAAGTTCGCTAGTGCCCGAGACTCGCCACAGGCGCCGCGGACGAGGCTCGAGCGGCCCGCGCTCGCGCTCGCGGCCGGTGGGTCGGCCGAGGGCCGGTGCGCGCGGAGGGATTCGAACCCCCGACTTTCGCCTTCGGAGGGCGACACTCTATCCAGCTGAGCTACGCGCGCGTGCGGGGAGTTCTACAGGCCTCGCCGAGGCCGCGCAAGACCGAGCGCACCTCCGAGCGCACCGCCGGTTGGGCGCCGGCTCCGACGCCGCCGGCCACGTCGCCCCGCGGTCGTCCGGGGCCACGCGGTGGCCCGGGGTGGCCGCGCTGCTATGCTCGTCGCCATATGTCGGCATCCCTCGCGGCCGTGGCTGCCCTTCCCGACCTCGACAAGCTCCGCGAGCTGCTCGAGCGCATCCGCGAGATCCTGGCCCTCGGCGGGGTCGCGCTGGCGCTGGCGGTCAGCGCCCTGTTCTTACTGGCCTGGGTGCTCGCGCACCTGCGTCGCCCCATGCCCACCGCCACGGGCTCGGGAATCCTCGCCACGTCGTCGTTGTGGCTCGCCTACGGCCCGGTCGCGCTGACAGTCGTCGCTGCCCTCGGTGCCCTGGTCCCCACGCTCGCGCCGTTCACCCTCAAGAGCTTCGCGCTCGCCGTGCTCGCGGCCGCCCTGGTCTGGTGCGTCGCCGTCGCGGCGATCCTCGCCGGCGGCAGCCGTCAGCACCTGGCCCGGGCCCGCCGCGCGCTGCTGCTCGCCGGCACGCCGTGGTACTGCCTCGCGGTCTATCTGAGCACGTTCCTGTGAGTCGCCGACCACGCGCGTACGACCGATCGCTCGCGCCGCTCCTGCGCGTGGTGCAGACCTCCGGCGTGGTGATCCTCGCCGCCTGCGCGCCGCGGGCCCCGAGCCACACGGGTCTGCACCTCGTCGGCGAGACGCTGGTGCACTCCAAGGCGCCGCCAGCGTCGGCCTATGCCGCGTACCTTCGATGTCGACTCGCGCTCGAGGCCGCGCCGCCGCGGCTGGCCGAGGCGGCCGCGCACATCGAGGTCGCGATCGCGGCGGATCCCCGCGACCCGCAATTGTGGACGGTGCGGGGTGAGATCGCGGGCCGACGCGGTCGCGGTGACGAGGCGATGGCGTCGGTGCGCCGGGCGCTGAGTTTGGTGCCGGAGTTTCCGCCTGCGAAGCGGCTCGAGGCGCGACTGGGGCGGGGCGAGGCGGTGGCGGGGCGCCCACCGTGACGGAGCGGGGTTCGGCACAACGCCCTGCTTTCCTCCGAGCCGCCCTATAGCGGGATATTCCCGTGCTTCTTTCGCGGGTTGTCCTGCCGCTTGTTCTCGAGCATCGCGAAGCTCTGCGCCACGCGGACCCGAGTCTCGGCCGGATCGATCACCTGGTCGATGAAGCCGAGCTCCGCGGCCTTGTACGGGCTCGCGAAGAGCTCGCGGTACTCCTGGGCGAGCCGCTTCCGCGTGGCTTCGGGATCGGTCGCGGCGGCGAGCTCCCGGCGGAAGATGATGTTCACGGCGCCTTCGGCACCCATCACCGCGATCTCGGCCATGGGGTAGGCGAGGTTGATGTCGCCGCGGATGTGCTTGCTCGACATGACGTCGTAGGCGCCACCATAGGCCTTGCGCGTGACGATGGTGACCTTGGGCACCGTCGCCTCGGTGTACGCGTACAGCAGCTTGGCGCCGTGGCGGATGATGCCGCGGTACTCCTGCTCGGTGCCGGGCAGAAACCCCGGGACATCGACCAAGGTCAGCAACGGGACGTTGAACGCGTCGCACATCCGCACGAATCGCGCGGCCTTGGTCGAGGCGTCGATGTCGAGGCAGCCCGCGAGCACGAGCGGCTGGTTCGCGACCACGCCGACGCTGCGACCGTCGATGCGCACGAACCCGATGACCATGTTCCGCGCGAAGGCCTCTTGGACCTCGAGGAACTGCCCGCCATCGGCGATCGCCGTGATGATCCGGCGGATGTCGTAGGCACGGCTGGGGTCCACGGGCACGACGTCGCCGAGCTCGGGGCACCGCCGCGAAGCGTCGTCGATGGACGGCCACCGCGGCGCGGTGCCGAGGTTGTTCGACGGCAGGAATCCCAGCAGCGCCCGCGTCGTCGCCAAGGCGGCGGCCTCGTCGGCGCAGCGGAAGTGGGCGACGCCCGACCGCTCGTTGTGGGTGATCGCGCCGCCGAGTTCCTCCTTGGTGACCTCCTCGTGGGTCACGGTGCGGATCACGTCGGGGCCCGTGATGAACATGTAGCTGGTCTGATCGACCATCAGCACCAGATCGGTGAGCGCGGGGGAGTACACCGCACCACCGGCGCACGGCCCGAGCACCACCGAGATCTGGGGGACGACACCCGAGGCCAGCACATTGCGCTTGAAGATCTCGGCGTAGCCCGCGAGCGACTCGACGCCCTCCTGGATGCGAGCGCCGCCCGAGTCGTTGAGACCGACGACCGGCGCGCCGACGTCCATCGCGAGATCCATGATCTTGCAGATCTTGCGGGCGTGGGCCATCCCCAAGCTGCCGCCGAACGCCTCGGATTGCTGCGCGAACACGAAGACGGTGCGGCCATCGATGGTGCCGTGACCGGTGACGACGCCGTCGCCATAGACCTGCTTGTCGGCCATGCCGAAGTCGCTGCAGCCGTGGGTGACGAACCGGTCGAGCTCCACGAAAGATCCCGGATCCAGCAGCACGCCGATGCGCTCACGCGCCGTCATGCGGCCGGCGGTGTGGACCCGCTCGGTCGCGGCGGCATGGACTGCAGCAGCCTGCTCGGCGAGCGCCGGATCGCGGGCGGCGCGGGGCCCGGCCCCCGCATCGGCCAGGTGTTCGCGCAGCTCGAGTTCTACCCGCGGGTCTCGCTTCAGATCGGCCATCAGCGGCACGGAGAGTAGATCAGAGCGCGCCCTTGGTCGATGGGACGCCGGTGATGGCGCCGTCGGGGCGACACGCCATCCGCAGCGCGCGGGCAAACGCCTTGAACGTGGCCTCGACCACGTGGTGGCAATTGCCCCCGCTGCGCAGGTGCAGGTGCAAGTTCATGCGCCCGGCGACCACGACCGCACCGAAGAACTCCTTGACCAGATCGCAGTCGAAGGTGCCGACCCAACGCCCGGCGATCACGGGGATGTCGAAGACCAGGTAGGGCCGGCCGCCCAGATCGATCGCGGCATCGACGAGGGTCTCGTCCATCGGCAGCGAGAAGCAACCGTATCGGCTGATGCCGGCGCGGTCGCCCAGCGCCTTGTCGAGCGCGGCACCGAGCACCAACCCTGTGTCCTCGACGGTGTGGTGACCGTCGATCTCGATGTCGCCGGTGGCGTCGACGTCGAGCGCCATCGCCGAGTGCTTCGCAAGGGCCTCGAGCATGTGGGAGAAAAACGGCACCGGCGTGCGCACGCTCGCCGGTGCCGGGGCGTCCTCGGGCAGCGTCAGCGACACGGAGATGTTGGTCTCCTTGGTGACGCGCTCGACGCTCGCGCGCCGCGGCGTGATGATGGTGCCCGCGCTCATCGCGACACACCCACCACCTCGGCCGCCCGCGGGTGCTGACGCAGCTCGTCGAGCAACGCCAGCAGCGGCGGCGCCTGCTCGAGCCCGAGGCCGAGCTCGACGTCGATCCACGCACCGCGCAGATCGTCGCGCGCGAGCTTGGCCCGGGCCGACCGCAGATAGATCCGCGCGAAGGCATTGGCGACCTGGCGCTCCTCGGGATCCGATCGCCGCGCCCGCGCGGTCTCGGACAGCCGGTTGCGGCCGCGCACGCGCGCGTCGTCGTAGGCGGCCCGCAGCTCTGGATCACACAGCACGTTGTAGGCCTCCGTCATGCGCTTGTAGATCTCGTACGCCATCGCCTTGATGTCCTCGCCCGCGGAGAACACGTAGCGATCGGGGTGGAACCGCTGCGCGCGCTCGTGGAACGCCTCGCGCACCGCGACGTAGTCGCAGCCCGGACGCAGGCCCAGGAAGTCGTAGTAACTGGCCGTGGGCAAGCTGGCGTGAAGCACCTGGACCTGGCGGTTGCGTTCTTCGTCCACGCGTCGACCTCACCGCGTCGGGATCACCGTGTTGCCGGACACCACCGCGCCGTGCTCGCTGGCGTAGCGCGAGGCCATGGCGGCGACCTCGGCCTCGTCGAGCACGCCGAGCACCCGCATCGCGGCGCTCTGCCGCTGCCCGGTGTCCTGATCCACCGCGCGCACCTCGATGATGCCGTCGGCGTTGATCTCGAACGTGACGGCGATCGTGACCTCGCCGCGCGGCGCCTCGCGCAGGCCCGAGAGCGTCAGCTCACCGAGCTTGTGGTTGGCGTCGAAGTCCTCGGACTCGCCCTGGCACACCTGGATCCGTACGAACCGCTGACCGTCGGTCGTCGTGGTGAACAGCCGGGTCTGCTCGACGGGGATCGCGGTGTTGCGGGCGATGACCATGTCGACGAAACCGCCGAGGGTCCGCACGCCGAGACTGCGCGGCGTCACGTCGAGCAGCACCGCCGACGTCGGCACCGCCGCGAAGCTGCCGGTGGCCGCCGCGATCGGGACCAGCGAGCCCAGCAGCGCCGCACCTTGGATCGCCGCGCCCACCGCCACCACGCTCATGGGGTTGATGGCGGTCTGAGCCGGCTTGCCGAAGACCTGGGCCACGATCTCGCGCACCAAGGGCAGGCGCGTGGTGCCACCGACCAGCACGATCTCGTCGATCTGCTGCGGTGCGAGCCCGGCGACCCGCAGCGCGTCGATGCACACCGGCACCGTGCGGCGCACGATCGGCTCGATGTGCCAGCGCAGGTCGGCCTCGGACAGCGCGAATTCGAGGCCGCGACCGTCGATGACGTCCTCGACCCGGATGCCGCTGCTGAAGCTCTCCGACAGCTCGATCTTGACCTGCTCGGCGATCGCCCGCAGCCGCTCCATGCCGGCGGTGCGGCTACGCAGCGCGATGCCGTGCTGACGCTCGAACGCCTGGGCCATGAGCGCGAGGATCGCCTCGTCGATGTCGTCGCCGCCGAGGAACATCTCGCCCGACGTCGCGAGGACCTCGAACACGTTGCGGGTGATCTGGAGGATCGTGACGTCGAACGTCCCACCGCCGAAATCGTAGACGGCGATGCGGCGGTCGGTGTCCTCGATGTAGCCGTAGGCGAGCGCCGCCGCGGTGGGCTCGTTGATGACCCGGATCACGTCGAGACCTGCGAGCCGCGCAGCGATGCGGGTGGCGCTGCGCTGCGCGTCGGTGAAGTTGGCCGGCACGGCGATCACGGCCTTGGTGGCGGGTTGGCCCAGCGCCTCCTCGGCCATCTCGCGGAGGTAGGTGAGGATCTTGGCGCCGATCTCGACCGGGCTCATCTGCCGACCGCCGAGCTCGATGAGCACCGCCTCGTTGGGACCTTCGACGATGTCGTACGGCATCGTCTCGCGCATGCGCTGGACCTCGGGAGCGCCGAAGCGGCGGCCGATCAGGCGCTTGCTGCTGAACACCACCTGGCTGGGGTCGACCGCGCGGCGCTGCTTGGCGCGGCTGCCGACGATGAGGCGGCCGTCGGGCATGGCGGCGATCATCGACGGGATGATGCGATCGTCGCCGCGCCGAACGACCGAAGCCCGACCGTCGCGCACGACCGCACATGCCGAGTTCGTCGTGCCAAGATCGATGCCCAGCACGGGCTCGGTGTCGGCGTTCATCGCGGCGGCAGTGTAGCAGGCTGGTGCTGGCCTACGCCATTTCGGCGCCGGCCGGCGTCGCCGGCGGTCACAGCGGCGACTCGGGCACGAACACGATGTCGCCGGGCTCGAGGCCGAAGTCCTGGGCGCGGCTGTCGAGGATGCGCGTCACGTCGATCTCGAAGGTCTGCCGGCCCTTGTCGGTGTCGCGGATGAGCTTGACGCGCCGCGGCATCGCCAGCGGGTTCATGCCGCCGGCCTGCGAGATCGCCTGCATCAGCGTGAGCCCCGGCTTGTAGGGATAGGAGCCTGCCTCCTTCACCTGCCCGAGCACGCTCACCTCGCGGTTTTGCCGCTCGGTGACGCGCACCGTGACCTGCGGCTGCTTGAGCCAGCCCGCCTGCAGCTCCGACTCGATCTTGCCGGCGATCTGCGCGCCGGTCTTGCCGCGGACCTCGATGTCGCCGATCCACGGGAAGCGGATCTTGCCGTCGTCGCTGACCTCGTAGGGACCGCTGATGTCGTCCTGATCGCGCACGCGCACCTCGATCACGTCGCCGGGCCCGAGGGAGCGGTTGTCGGGCGATGCCGCGGGCGGCAACGTGAGCGGGGTCTGGTTCGTGCGGCAAGCGCTGGACTCCGCGAGCGCCGCGACCACCAGCGCCATGCCGAGGACTCGCCGGCGCCGCGGCCCGTTCAAATGCGCACCGCCATCACGAGCGTCACCAGGTGGCGGACGAACGAGAGGTCGTCGAGCTGGCGGTTGCCCTCGGCGTCCTCCGCGTCGTACTCGACGCTGAACGGACGGACGTCGGCGATGAGGTTGTAGCCCAGCGACAGCGCGAAGATGTTGCCCAGCGGCTGTTCGATCTTGGCGTCGAAGCCGAGGATCGTGGTGCGGCGCTGGAAGCTCCCGGCGCCGGGGCCGATGTAGCGGGTGACATTGTCGATCTCCGGTTCGGCGCCACCGATGGTGGGCAGGCCATTGATCCGACGGGCCGCCACGCTGGCCCCCAGGTGCCCGATCATCCGCCACCGGAACTGGTGCCCCACCGCCACCATCGCCCCGTTGTCGACGAAGTAGTTGCCGAACAGCGAGTCCTGGAAGTTGCGGAAGAGCGACAGGTGCACGAGCGAGCGCAGGGTCGGGAAGTAGTTGACCGAGACGTTGCCGATGAACGAGTTGAAGCTCGGCCCGTTGGGATCGGTGCGATAGAATCCGCCACCCCAGCCGACCATCGCCTCGACCGCGAGCTTGTCGACGACCTGGCCGCGATAGCCCGCGAGCAGGCGATGCGCGTAGTTGTCCTCGTTGCGGCCCAGGCCCACCTCGGCGCAGCAGTCGAGATAGTAGGTGAAGTCCATCGTGTAGGTCATGAGCACCGAGCTGCGCGGCAGAAATCGCCACTTCGCCTCGGAGTACAGACCGTTCAGGATGCGGTTGCTGCGGTTGAGGTCTTCGTCTTGGAAGTTGAGGAACTGGCTGCGGTAGCCCACCGCGATGCCGACCCGGCCGCCGCCCGGTCGCAAGTAGAACGTGAGCTGGCCGCGGTGATCGATGCGGTTGAAGTTGAGGACCGAACCCAGGGTCTGGTAGTTGCCCGCCGACGCGCCGCGGAAGAAGTCCTCGTCGAGGTGGATCGAGAACTTGCGACCGGGCAGGATCGCGAGCCGGATCTGGGTGCCGATCGACAGCCGCGGCACCGAGCGCACGTCGGCCTGCCGCGACAGGTACTGACGGAACCCCGCCAGCGCCGAGATGTTGTAGTCGAGCCAGCGATTGCTTCGCTCGGCCGGGGTCATCAGCAGGCCATCGCGGAGGTCGCGGTTGCCGATGCCGATCCACGCGGTGGGCCACAGCGCCGTGCTCGCGACCCGGTCCTCCGACCGAGCGTTCGAGTAGACGTTGGAGTCGACCCCGAAGCCGAGCGCGAAGCCGGTGTGGAACGTGGAGCGCTCGCCGACCTTGAGCCCGCGACCGTCCTCCGCCCGCGGGATGCCGAACGCGTTGTGCAGTACCCCGCCCGCGCGCGCGCCCCCTGCCGCCCCGAGCCACACGCACAAGGCCATCAACAGCGCCGCGAGCCGGGCGGTGGTGACTGTCAGGAGGCAACGAAGGGGCACGTTCGAGCTGTTCGACGGGGCGAGGCGCCGGCCGGGCGGAAGTGGCGTGAGGCTACACGAACTACCCCGGAGACGCGGTTTTTCTACACTCGGAGCCGGACCCGCAGCACGCCGCGTCTGCCAGCAGCGAGCCGCCAGCGCCCCACCGCCATCGACCACCGCGCGCGGCCACAGGCCGGCTAGTTGGTCGGACTCTCCACGGTCGGCGGGCGAGCGTCGTCGACCGGCGGCGGCACGGGCGGTCGACCGCCGCCGACCGTCGGATCCGCGTACGGAACCGTGGGCCGCTCGTCGACCTCGGTGCGGGTCTTGTTGTCCTTGTCCTCGGGCGAGGTGTCGCCGGCGCAGGCCCGCGCCTGCTCGACGAGACCGCCCATGCGATCGGACAGCGCAGTCAGCTTCTCGGCAGCGAACGTCCGCTGCTGATCGGTGGATCCGCCGTCCTGGATCACGAGGACTTCGCCCGTCACCAGCTCCATCACCTCGCCGCCGCGCTCCTGCTTGTCGATGAGGCAGGCCGACCGCACGACGTCCTCGTCGCCGTCGGCCTCGACCGTCAAGCGACCCAGCTCGACCATCGCCTCCTCGATCTTCGCGCGACTCTCGCCCACCGAAGGCGGGGGAGCCGACGCCGGCGCAGCCTCCGCGGCCTCGTCGGGAGCGGGGGGTGGCGGGGCGGCGTGCGTCGCCGCGGACAGCAGCCACACGGGGAGGCACGCCAGCGCCATGGCGCGGACCAGTCGAGTTCCGTGTGCGTGCGCGGGGAAGATCTTCACATCAACCTCTGGTTCAGGACACCCCCGCCATGGTGCCGCGGCCGGCCTTCCGTGTCGAGCCGGACCCCGAACTTCGGGGGCGATGCAGTCGGCGTCGCAAGCCCGCAGCGCTGCGACCGCGGCTCACCCGCCGCCGGAGAACACCACCGAGAACGTGACCTCGGCGCCCTCTTCGGCGCCGTCCATCGGGAATCGCCAGCCCTGGATCTTCGCGCGTGCGCACGTCGTCACCGCGGCCGACCCGACAGTGTCTTCTTCGATCTCCACCTTGGTCACCGAGCCCATCACGCTGATCGCGATGGTGTAGGTCATCTTGCCCGCGAGATCGGGCTGGGTCCGCAGCGCCTTGTTGTAGCAGTGCTGGAGCGCGCTGGTCCGGTGTTTGATCGCGGCCTTGATCGACGTCTTGTCCACGTCACCGAACACGTCGGTCGAGGTCGCCTTGGTGACGCCGGCGATCTTGCGCTCGAGCTTGCCGTCCTTGCGCTCGAGTTCGGGGCCGGAGCCGGTCTCGAAGCCCGCGGTCTGCACCGCGGCTCCCGACGCCGTGATGCCGGTGCCGCCGGGCACGAAGGGGCTGATGTCGCCGCCGTCGGCGAGCACGGTCGTGGTCATGCCCTGATCGAAGAGCTCGCCGAGGTTGTTCTCGGTGCTGTTGATGACGTCGAACACCGTGCCTTCGCCGGGGCCGCCCCACGTGCCGAGCACACGGGCGACACCGACGGATCGCGCCTCGGCCATCGCCTTCTGCGAGAATTTTTCGGGCTTCTCGTCGAGGATCTTGGGCTTGTCCTTGGGCTTTTCCTTCTCGACGACCTTCTTGTCCTCGTCTTCTTCGGCGAGTTCGTCCTTCTCTTCTTCGGGCACCAGCTCGGGCTCGGGCTTCTCTTCGCGCAGGCCCATGGCGGTGTGGAAGCGCTCGTCGACGGAATCGAGATCCATCTCGTCCTTGCGCTCTTGGTTGGCCTGGTAGACGAAGAAGGTGCCGAGGACCGCGGCGGAACTCGCCATCGTGTAGCGATCGAGGGGCGAGAACGCATCTCGCACACGCATCGCGTACTCGGTGGGGAACGGCAGCGCCGCCGGGATCGGCTTGGGCTCGGCGAACTGGAAGAGGATCGTGGTCTCGCCGATGAGCAGCTTGCCCTTGGCGCGCGGGTCGAGGACCACGCGGAGTCGGTCGCCACCGCCGAGCTGCTGGCGCAGCGCGCCGACGGTGATCGCCTTGTTGCCGAGCGACAGCTTGCCCCGCGCCGATGCCGGCAGATCGAGGAAGTATCGACCCTGGCGGAAGTCGAAGATCGTGTGGTGCAACGGCGCCGCGGCGCCGAACAGCATCACGTCGTTGCGGTAGTCGCTGCCGAAGCTGAGCGCGCCTGCGCGGCTCTGGTGGACCTCGTCGCACACCAAGCCGTCGTGCACGACCGCGAGGCGCAATACCTTCATCGTCCGAGGTGGAGGTGCAGACTTCATCGGTATCGTAGCTTTGTGAGCAGCGGGCTAGCGCGCCGCCGCGGAGGGACTCGTCCGCGCCCCAGAACATCAGCATACCGCGGACGTCCTGGAGCACCAATCTGGCCCGTCATCTTGCCGCGGAACCGGGCTTTTCGTACAGCCGACCGAACCATGCGCAGGACCCGCGACGAATTGTCGCAGGTTCGGCCGTCCGGGGCCAAGAAAAAAGCCGAGCCCCTCGCGGGGACCCGGCTCTTCTCAGACGTGCTTGTGTGCGCTACCCGCTCTGCTGCACCACGGCGAAGGCGTACTCGCGAAACTCCGCGCGCCCTGCGGTGTACATGACGTCGACGAGGACAGAGAACTTGAGGGTCTGATCACCGACGAGGATGACGCGCCCCTCCCACTCCTCTCCCTTGCCTTCGGCCATCTGCTTGGCCTTGTCGGCCTCTTCGGCGAGAAGGTCGTACAGCGGCCCGATGAGGTGCCCCTGTAGCGCCGCCGGGTCGACCTGACCGGTCTCGTCCATCTGCACGACACGCTTTTCCATGAAGGTGATCGCGCGCTCGCTGACGTAGATCGGTGTGCCGTCCTGGATCGGGGTGTCGGCCCGCGACAGCGGCACCTTCTGCCCCTGGGTCGGCGCGATGAGGACCGGGTCGGAGCCGTAACTCTTGAGCAGGTACACGACGATGATGGTGATGGCGTCCATGAGGGACGTCATCCCGAGGATCGCCTTCTCTTCGACCATTCCTCGACGGCCCGCCCGCTTGGCGGCCTTGCGGGCCAGGAACGCTGCTTCTGATTCGGTCGTCATTCGATCACCCCGCTCCCGCTTCCACGATGGCCTGCCAGAACATGCACTCCTGCGGGACCTCTTCCTCGCCGGTCATCGCCGCCATCATCTTGCAGTCCAGGCCGCGCATCGCGTCCATCGTGTTGATGAGCGCCTGCATCGGGATGCTGTTCTCCGCACTGATGGTCACCACCGTCTCGTGGGGGAACAAGTCCTTGTACTTCCGCGCTTCGGTGCTGAGCGTGGCGTAGTCGTAGCGGTCGAAGTCGTCGAGCGCCGTCCCGGGCTTCGCCAGGGGGATCGTCGGCGCGTTGGAGTCCGCCGCCTTCCCTGCCTCGGCACCGGCCTGCTGGCCCGAAGCGCTCACCCGATAGCCGTCTTCCATGATGAAGACCTTCAGGTTGAGCGGCTTCTCCTGCTTCTCGTCCTTCTTCTCGTCCGCCGTGGCGGCGAACTTCGGTGGTGACACCGCGATCGCTGCCATGCGGGCGATCTCCATCGCGAGCAGCAGAGCAGGGATCAGCAGGAGCATCACGTTCATGACCGGAAGCAGGTTGGTCTCGATCTCTTCTTCCTCAAATTTCTTCCTTGCCATGTGCTCCTCCTTTCCGAGTGGTGAAGGGTTGGCGTCCCGAGGGGTTCAGCGATCGACGATGGCCGAGACCCCTGGGATTTTCGCCGCTCATCCCTGCCGCACGCGGCTGGCGAGGAGGTTCTCGAGCTTGGCCGAGTACAGATCGCACTCGTCCGAGACCTTCTTCGCGAGGCCCGAGATGAACATGTGCACGGCGAGGAGCGGGATCGCGACCATCAGGCCGAAGCCGGTGGTGTTGATGGCGATGCCGATGCCCTTCGCCAGTGCGGTCGCGCGCTGATCGGCGGCGACCGTCGCCACCGCGCGGAACGCCTGGATCATGCCGTCGATGGTGCCGATGAGACCGAGCAGCGTCGCGATGTTCGCGAGTGCCGGGATCATGGACAACCGCTTCGACACCGCGGGCTGGACCTCGAGCAGGGCCTCTTCCATCGCCGCGGCGATCTCGGCTTCGCTCTTGTTCGCTCGGGTGAGACCGGCCTTGATCACGCGGGCAAGCGCAGCCTTGTCGGCGGCGTTGCACAGCTTGATGGCGCGGTCGATGTTGTTCGCCATCACCAGCTTCTGGATCTGGTTGAAGAACTGCGCTCCGTTGATGTTGAAACGGAAGAACAGAAAGATGAAACGCTCGATGGTGACGCCCGCGCCGAGCACGGCTGCGAGCGAGATGAAGTGCATCCAGAACCCGCCGTCCTGGTAGAACTCCGCAAATGGTTGACCGCCCATGACTTGTCGTCCTCCTCCTCGAACGGGGCGAGGCCCCGCTTGGAACCGGGTGCACGTCTGATGAGACCCGGCGTTGTTCGATGTTTCAGTGAGTGTGGATTTGCATCTTGCCCGAAGTGGGCTGGGGATGGCGAGGTTTCTCATCGCGCGACGAGAGCGCTGTGCTGTTCTCGACTCGCGACGTTTGCTCCCGACCTGCGGCGCCGAAGGGCGGGAGAGAGCGCTCGTCACGCCCCGGGTCCCCTCGCGCCTGTTCGCGCTCGGGGTGAAGTGGCCGAGGCCACCTCGACTCGACACGGATTAGAACAAAGGATCCTGTACGGACTCAAGCACCAAAGGTGAGAAGGTCGCACCGAGGCGCGCCCAGTCGAAGTCGACCGACGATCGACGGAGGATGAAGTAGGCGTTGGGCTTCTCGAGCTTGCCCTCGATGAGGAAGTCGTCGTCGATGGAGATCGACTTCTTGCCGCCGGTGGCGGCCTTGGTGCCCTTGGCGCCGGCCTTGGGTGGGGGGCTCTGGCGCTTCGCCCTCGCGGCGCGGGCGGGCGGCTCGGCCTTCGCCGCGGACGCGTCGCGCTGCGCACTCGGCTTCGCGGTCGGCTGGGGCCCGGTGGGCTCGCGGGATTCGGTGGTCGGCTTGGTGGACGCGGGCTCGGTGCGCGCGGCGTTCGGTCGTGCCGCCCGTGCATCGGGGGACGGTGCGTCGGCGGACGGAGCTGCAGCCTGCGTCGTTCGGGGTGCAGCAGTTGCCGCTGGTGCGAAGGCGTACACGGACTTGGAGGCGAGCACTGTAGCCAAAAGGATCAGCGCTGCCAAGGGAAGAAGCCAGGGTCGCAGCGCTTGGCGCGGAGATGCATGGGGGAGGGCCGGGGACGGCGAAGCGACGCGGCACGCGGGCGATGTCGGCGGGATGCAGCGCGCGGTGAGACCGTCGCACGGTTGCGGCACATGTGCCGCCACGTGCGTGCTGAGGCTCGGATCCGCGGGCGCGGATGGGTTCGCGGATCTCATGCGATCGGGTGGGCGTTCGGGTGGGCGTGCGGCTCGCTCGTTCGTGATGGGCACGCGCGCGCGTGAGTGTCCACGCATAGGCGCGGGTTCCCCGCTCGAGGGCGGGGATCGTGCCCGTCGCGATCATGGTGCGCTGCAGATTGCGGTGCGTGCGACGGTGCGCCGCGCATCGGCGAACGCATGGCCGCCGCAGCGCCGGGCTTCTGGACGCCGGGCTTCTGGACGCCAGGCGCTTGCTTGGGGGGCGTTGGCTTGGGCGGCGCGGTTGGGGGCGTCGAAGGCTCGCTCGGAGATGCGGGCGGCGGCCCCGACGAGGGCGGTGATGTCGGCGCGCCGGGCTTCTGTGGCGACGTGGGCGCGACGGGCTGGATCGGTGTGACCGGCTTCGCTGCGCCGGGCTTCGGTGCGCCGGGCTTCGGTGCGTCGGGCTTCGGTGCGCCGGGCTTCGGTGCGTCGGGCTTCGGTGCGTCGGGCTTCGGTGCGTCGGGCTTCGGTGCGTCGGGCTTCGGTGCGTCGGGCTTCGGTGCTGCGCCAGGCTTTGCGGGCGTCACCTGCTGCGTGCCCGGAGCGACGGGCGTCGCTCCGCCATCGCCCGCGGGCGAAGCTTCGGTGGCTGCAGCGTCGGCGGGTGGCCGCGGCGCGGGCTCGGGCGGCTTGGAGTCCCGCGTCTTCTCGCGATCCATGCGTCGTTGCTCGCGCTCGATGCCCTTGGTCGCGACGCGGATGTAGTCGTCGGCGCGGGCCTTGCTGACCGGCGCAGAGCCGGCGACCTTCGGCCCCTTCTTGCCGCCGCCGCCCGTGTCGACCACGTCGGCCATCGCGAGGTCGCGGTACTTGGTCAGATAGGAGATCGCCTTCTCGAGCCGCGGCACGGTCTCGAGCCCAGGGTACGGGTCGGCGTCGAGGTAGAGCACCCCGAGGTTGAAGTAGGCCTCGGGGTAGTTGGGGAGGAGCTTCAAGGCGGCCTGAAGCGACTTCTCGGCATCTTGCACCTTGCCGTCGGCGCGCAGGGCGGCACCGAGGTTCACGTGGGCCTTGGCGAAGCGCGGATCGAGCTCGAGCGCATAGCCGAAGCACTGCTTGGCGGTCGCGACATCGCCCGCCTGCATGTAGCGGGTGCCGAGGTTGTTCCACGCCGACGCGTTCTTCTCGTCGGCCTCGGCAGCCATACGGAACGCCTGGGTGGCGAGGTTGTCCTGGCCCATCTGCACGTACGCGAAGCCCTTGAGGTTGTGGACGCGACTCGTCTCCGGACCGGTCCGGACCTTCTCGTCGACGGCGAGTGCGCTCGAAGTCACGGCCTGCACCAACTCGAACTTCTGTTGTCGGTAGTAGGCCTCGGCCATCACCAGCATCGCCTCGACGTTCTGCTCGTGGATCTTCAGGGCCTGGCGGCTGGTGTCGATCGCCTCGACCAGGCGGCCCGAGCCCAGTTGCTTGGCCGCCTCGGCGCTGCGCTGGTGAGAGAGGGCCAGCTTCTTCTTCTCTTCGGCGGGATCACGATCGCGCACCTTCGTCGTCGCCTTGCCCTTGGCGTCGGCGGGGCTCGCGACGGCGCCAGCCCCGGCATCGGTGGGCGGGTTCGCGTCGAGCCGTTCGAGCGCCGAGCTGTCGTCGGCGGGGGACTCGGTGTCGCCATCCACGGGGCGACATGCGGCGGCGAGGGCGAGCAGGATCCACGGGGTCGCGCGTCGCATCGACTTCACTTCGCCTCGAGTTGGAGCTCGAGCGCCGGCTGCCGCAGCAGCGGGTACTCGGCCGGTTTGTAGATATTCAGCCGCTCGCGCGCCGACGCGGTCCAGTCGTTGGCGACGCTGAACTCGCGGCTGCGCTTGACGGTCTCTTCGTACAGACCGATGGCCTTGGCCTCGGCCTGCGCCGCGAACTGATCGACGACATCCTTGTAGGCGAACCACCCCTCGGAGTTGGGCTCGAGCTGCTTGGGCACCGGCGCCGAGCGGATCGCGATCGCCCAGGTCTCGAAGGCGTAGCCGCGGCGGTACATGGCGGCGAGCACCCAATCGATGCGGCGATACGGAAACACGTAGTCGTAGGCGTTCGCGGCGACCTGCAACCGCTCGGTGAGCAGCTGGATCTCCTTTTCCATCTTCTTGCCGGTGGTGGTGACCTTCACGGCGAGCACGTCTTGCAGCGCGTACTCGGCGAGCAAGAACTGGGCCTCGGCCGGCAGATCGGCGGCATCGGTCGCCGGCTGCAATTTCTTGGCTTCGAAGGCGCCGACCGACGCGCGGTAGTACTGCTCGGCGCGGGGACGATCGCCCATCTTGGCGTAGGCCTGGCCGATGCGCAGCTGGGACTCGACCGCCTTGTCCGCGTGGGTCGCCTCGGCGCCGTAGCTGGCGAGGAATCCCTCGTAGGCGCGGATCGTCCCCCGGTGATCCGACGTCTTGCCCAGCACCTGCGCGGCGCGGAACGTCGCATCGGCGGCCTTGGCCTTGTCGGTGGTCTTCCCGGCGAAGGTGCCGAACATCGCGGCCGACTTCTTGTAGTCCTGCAGGTTGTCGAGCAGGTCGGCCGCGTTCCACAGCGCGATCTCGCGGTGCTCGCTGTCCTTGTAGCGGACGTCCTCGGCGAGCTTGATGTACGAGGTCACCGCCTGGTCGAACTCGAAGAACCGTGAGTGGTTGTAACCGGTGCGCAGCAGCGCGTCGTCGGCGAACTCGCTGTCGGGGTACTTCTCGTAGATGCGCTGGTAGGTCTGGCTGGCCGAGCCGAAGCGGCCGATGTTCTCGTAGGCGACCGCCGCGTTGTTGAGCGCCCGGTCGGCGTTGGGATCGTCGGGGGCTTGGTCGACCAGGGCAACGTAGCGGTCGGCGGCGGCCTCGAATTCGCCGGCGTCGTACAGCAGCGTGGCCTCTTGGAAGCGCACCGCGTTGCCCAGGGTCTTGAGGTCGCCGGCGAATTTCTTGGCCTCTTCGCCCTCGCCGCAGGACTTGGACATCAGCGTCTCGGTCCACTGCTGCGCGCCCTCGAGGTCCTCGCGGACCACGTGCGCGTCGAGGATCGCCGTGCCGGCGTTGATGGCGACGTTGTTGTCGCAGTGCTCCTCGATGATGCGGACGAAGCGCTCCTCGGCGGCGTCGAACTGCAGGTACCGCTGCGAGACCTCGCCGGCGAGATACTTCATCGACGGCGCCTGCTCGCTGTCGGGGCGGGCGGCGACGAAGCGATCGTACGATTCCTGCAGCGATAGCAGCAGCGCGGGGATCTCGAGGGCCGTGTCGAACGGGCCCGGCGCGCCCTTTTTCGGCATGTCGGGCACGCTCAGGCGGCCCGCGGTCTTCTCGGCGTCGACGTGGGCCTCGTAGGCCAGCACGGCACCGGTGGCGGCGTCCTCTTGCAGACGATTGTCGATGTTGCTGTCGCGCACCTCGCTGTATTGGCCGGCGGCGGCGAGCAGCTGGCCGCTGTAGAACAGCGACTCGGCGAAGTTGAAGCGGTACTCGTACGAGCTCGGCGTGTCCGGGAACCGCTCGAGGTAGGCCTCGTACGCCCGGGCGGCGATCGCATACTCCCCCGCGGCCTTGGGGTCGCCGGCGGCGCGCAATTCCTGGGCGCGCGCGTGGTGATCGATCGCGGTGTGGACCAGCGCTTCTTCGGCGAGCGCGAGCGCGGCCTCGACGACGTCGGGGTCCGACTCGTTGGCGTAGAACCACTTCGTGCCGCGCAGGTAGTTGGTGGCGAGCTTGTCGCGGGCCGCCGTCGCCTTGCCTTTGTCTTGCAGGGCGTTGTGGGCCTGCAGGATCCGCATCTGGATCTGCGGCGCGGCGGCGGCCAGCGGCCACCGGGCGAGCGTGCTCTCCCAGATCTCGATGGCCCGGCCGTATTCGGTCTGCAGCGCCAAGAGATCGCCGAGCGCCGCGTAGATCTCGGGGACGTGCTTCTCGGCGCCGCGGCTCTTGTAGTCGCGGTCGAGCCGACCGAGGCCGCTCACGCGGTCGCGGTCGCCATCGCCGTCCCAGTCCTCCTCGACGTAGACCTTGGCGATGTACTTGATCGCGTCGTCGCGCAGGGCGATCGCCCCGCCGGCGTCCTCGTCATCGGCGTGGGCATCCGCGTAGCGCACGAACTCGTCGAGGCGCTTGGCCGCCTGGCCGAAGTCGCGCTGCAGGTACAGTGTGAGCGCGAGGCGGATGAGCCCCTCGTCGTACAACTCGCCCTCGGGATCGGCGATGACCTTGGTGTAGGCGGCCAACGCCGCGTCGAGCTCATCGAGCTCGTAGTGGACCTCGCCGATGCGGAGCCACGCCTCGTCGACGTAGGGGCTGTCCTTCTTCCACGGATCGCAGGTGTCGTAGTCGCCGGTCTTGAAGCCCGCGGCGTCGACGACGTTGCCGCCGCCCTGGTCGGGGGGCGCGAAGCGGTTGGCGCACGCCAGCGCGAGGTAGCTCTGCCGGCTCTGGTCGATCTCCTCCTCGTCGTACAGCAGCGTGCCCATCATGTAGAGCGACGCGTCGGCGAGGTGGAAGCGGGGGAAGCGGACCACGACGTCGCGATACAGCGCGATGGCGGGCTCGTACTCGGGCACCGGCGACGGCGGCGGCGTGGCCTGGGGATCCTTCTCGAACCGCTCCTGGTAGGCCTCGAGTTCCTTCTGGAACGCATCCTCGGCGCGGGCGAGTCGCTCGGTGCCGGTCTCGAAGTGGAGCTCCGCGAGGCGGAACATGATCTCCGGCGTCCACGCCGGATCGTTGGGGTGCAGGGCGAGGAAGTCCTCGTATCGGCGCACGGCCTGGGCGCGGAACTTCCGCGCCGCCGCCTGTTTCTGCGTGATCGCCTTGTCGTAGACGCCCTCGAGCGACCGCTTGCCGGTGACACCGGTGACGAGCAGCGTCTGACCGACGGTGTGGGCCTGGGCTTCGTGGGCGCGCAGGTACCGGGCTGCGAGTTCCTCGAGCTCGTCGAGCGCCTTGGCTTCGCGCTCGTCGGCGGCGCGCACCGGTAGCGGCGCCTTCAGCCGCGACGGATCGCCGCCGCGGGGCTGCGCATCGAGGGGCAGGCCCGAGCCCGGCTCGCCGGGGATGCCCACCGGCTGTTCCGCGTCGTCCGCACGTTCGGGCGTGGGCGCTTGATCGCGGGGCCGGGGCAGCGCCGCGGCGGTGCGTGGCAGCGCGCCGACGCCGAGCGCGAGCCCGAGCAGTGCGCTGTGAATCTGGCGGCGGGTCATTCGACGTCCTCCAGGCCCATCTCGACGGCGCGATCGATCTCGCGGAGCTGGCGATCGCGCTCGATCTCGAGGCGTTGGACCTCGGCCGACTCAGCCTCTTTCATCGCCCACGCGACGTCGAGCAGGCCGACCTCGGAGCGCAGCACCATCGAGCTCAGCTCGGTCACGACGTCGGAATACGAGGCGGCGAGCACGTCGGCGACCAACCCCTTGGTGTCGGACTTCTTGCCGGTGAGCTCGCCGAGGTAGGCGTCGAGGTTGGCGCGCTCCTCGGTGAGGATGACCACCGCACCCTCGAGGCGACCGCCTGCGGTGCGATCGAGCTCGCCGCGGGCCTTGTCCGTGCGGGCGTGGAGGGACTGCGACCGCTTCCACAGCGTGTCGACCTCGGCCCGGGCGCCGGACTTGGTGAGCGCGGCGTACAGCGCCGCGAGGTACCGGCGATACTCGAGCACGGCCTTGGCCCGGGCTTGGCGCAGCGGATCTTCGTAGCGCAGCGCCGACTGGGCCGAGGCGATGCGATCGCGCAGCGCCGCCACCTGGCCCTCGTGCATCGCGATCTCATCGCGCCTGGCCGCGGCGTCCTTGAGGAATCCCTGGTGATCGATCTTCTGATCCTTGCGGGTGGCCTCGTAGTAGCGCTCGGTCGCCACCAGCTCGGCGCGCATGCCACCGACGAAGAGATCGAGCTTGTGGGCCTGCTCCTGCAGCGCCTGCAGCCGACCGACCGCGCGGCGCTGGAGGTCGGTCTTGTCGCCGAGCGGACGGTCGACCTTCTCGCGCAGCACGAGGCGCTTGCGCTCGGCGGCGCCGAGATCGCGGTCGCCAGCGAGACGGCCGATGAGGCTCTCCTCGACCGCCATCAAGTCGTCGTCGACGTTGTCGAGGCCGGCGGCGTGCGCAGCCAGATCGTTGAAGAGACGGGCCTTGTCGCGGGCCCGCACTGCCTCCTCCATGCGACCGAGCAACGTGCGGGTGTCGGCGAGTTCGCGCTCGAGGGCGCCCACCTCGCGGGCGAGCGCCTCGGCCTGCACCGCGCGGGGCAGCGTGCGCGCCACCGGCACCGCGCCGACCGGCAGCACCGACGCCAGGCTGAAGTGCTCCATGTCGGCGCCGACGACCGCAGCGAAGTAGTCGGTCGCGTCGCCCTTGGCCGACAGCCGCCGCCCGAGCTGGGTCGCGAGCTTGTCGAACTCGCGGCGCAGCGCGAGGAATTCTTCTTCGGCGGACTTGTAGTCGCGCTGTTGGACCCGGATCTTGCCGCGCAGCTGCTTGATCTCGGGGACGATCGGCGACAGCGGATCGTAGATGAGCAACAGGTCGAGGGCCTGCACCGCCTGCTCGAACTGATCGGCGCGCAGCAGCGTCCAGGCGGTCTCGTACATCGCCTCGGGGAAGAACGGCGAGTCGCGACCGATGCGTCGGTATGCCCGCACCGCGTCATCGACCTCGCCGATGTCGTGGTGGATGCGACCGATCGCCATCCACGCCAGCGCGACGATCTGCCGGTCTCGGGGATCGCTGGGCCGCACCTTCGTGATGCGCGCGAAGCGGGCCAGGGCGTCGTCGGCGTCGCCGGTCGAAAGCGCGGCCGAGGCGGCGACGTAGGCCGCACGCACGCGCCACGCCGCGTCGGGGCCCCCACGCGCGATCGGGATGTCGATCGGCGAGAGGCCATCGAGTTCGACGATCGCCTCGGCCGGCTTGCCGCTGAGGAAGAGGAAGCGGCCCCAGGCGTAGCGCAGCTCGGGCAGGCGGCTGCTGGCGGGGAACGACGCCGCCCACTTGCCCAGGCGATCGACGTTGGCCTCGTCGAGCACGCCCGCCGGCGGCTTGGATTCGGTGTCGGCGCCGACCGACTGCAGCCGCGCGCGCACCTCGGGGGTGGCCGAGACACCCGGCTTGCGGGCGAAGCCGTCGGGCTGGCGTGGGATCGCCAGATCGAACAGCCTCGCCACCGACCGCTGGTGGAAGCGGCGCGCATCGGGGCGAGCATCGCCGAGATTCTTGCTGAACAGCTCGGCCGCCCACCTCGCCATGTCGAGCTGGACCAGCGCGTCGCCGAGGAAGAAGACCGCCTGGGCGCCCGCGGGCGTCTCGGCGTGGTTCTCGACCAGATCGAGGAACTTGATCGCCGCGCCTTCGGCGTCGCCCTCGGCGAACAACAGCTGGGCCTCGACCAGGCGCTTGGCCAAGACGGTCTCGGTGGGCTTGGGATCGCGGGCGGCGGCGCGCTCGGCCGCCACGACGTTCTGCTCGGCCTCGCGGAGCTGCGTCGACAGATCGCCCAGCTTTGCCTCGCGATCGCGGGCATCGGCAACGCCCGCGATCGCCAGCGCGACGAGCAGCGCGCACGCCGGCACGAGCGCTCCGCGGCGCCGCGACGCTCGCGACCGGTGCGGCGTGGCGAGGCCTTCCACCCGCTACTCCTCGTCCTTGGCCCGCCGCGGCTTGGACTGCGCCAGCGGCCGCCCGGCGGCGTCGAGCGGCAGCTCCTGCCAGTTCACGCTGGGGCGGTCTTTCATCTCTGTGGTGAGGTTGCCGCGCTCGAAGCCGACGGAGCTGAGCTTGACCGCGCCGTTCTCCGGCGCCGTGAAGCTGTGCGAGCTCCGCGAATCGAAGGTGTAGCCCGACAGATACGCGAAGATCCCGTAGCCGTTGCCCTTGTAGACCAACTCGATGGTGACGTTGTGTGGACCCGGCGGCAGGTTGCCGTCGTAGATGACGAGCTCGTCCTCGGAGTCGAGGCCGCCCGACTCGTCGCTGCGCGCGTAGATCTGCGCGCCGTCCATCACGTAGACCATCTTCACCAGGCGGAAGCCCGAGCCCATGAGGTTGCGGTGGGCGATGACGACCCGCGAGCCGGCCATCACGCCCTTGAGCACGGTCTCGCGCAGCAGCGCGAGGCGGGCCTTGCTGCGGAAGATCTTGTCCTTGAGATCATCGACCTCGACCGACAGGCCCTCGATGCGATCGCCGTAGACCTCGCTCTGGCGCACCGACGCGTCGTCGCTCACCGTCGCGGTGGGATCGGGCGCCTTGGCTGGCGATGCCGCGGGCTTGGTCGCCGCGGGCTTGGTCGCCGCGGGCTTGGTCGCCGCGGGCTTGGTCGCCGCGGGCTTGGTCGCCGCGGGCTTGGTCGCCGCGGGCTTGGTGCCCGCAGGCTTGGTCGCCGCGGGTTTGGTCGGGGTCGCCGGCGCCGGAGCACCTGCGTCCTTCGCCTTCGCGGGCGGCGGCGGAGGGGGGGCGGCCGCGGCCGGCTGCGGCACCCCGAAGCCCATCAGCGCGAAGACGAGCGCCAAGACCCAAGCGAACCCCACACCCACCACCCGTCCGCGAAAGGACGAACCGAACGTCGACACGTCGATCAAGGTACCAAGACCTCCAAGCCTGCACCACATTGCTCGCACCACCTTCGGGATCCCTTCCCTCGTTGCCATCGCGGGGGTGCGCGGGCCACTGCCGCAGGGCATTCGGCCGCAAACGGGCCGACCCCGGCGCCGCGGTGCTCGAGTCCGAGGAGACCGCGCGGTCCGGCAATGCGGCATTCCTCTATATCCGCCACGGCGCCGGAGATAACCGCAGCGGCCGCCCGGGCCGGCGTTCGCGGCCGCCGCCGGACCGCAGGCCATGGCGCGCGGTGTCCGGCGGTTGGTACGCTGCACGCCGTGACCGCCGAACGCGAGTACATGGGCTCGGGCCGCGCCAAGGTCTGGACTTACCTCATCGTCGCCGTGGTGTTGCTCGTGGGCGTCGTCGCCGCGAACTTCGCGATGACGAACCCCGACGTCGCGCGCCAAGGCGTCGACGGCTTCATGGGGATGCCGCCGTGGGGATTCCCGGCGGTGGCCGCGGCGGTGGGCCTGCTGCTCTACCTGCTCGGGCTCAAGCTCGAGACCGACTGGCCCGAGGCGCTCGGCGCCCTGATCGTCGCCGGCGCCATCGCGGCCGGGGAATTTCTCCTCGGGTGGGAGAAGTTCGAGCTCGGCGGCATGGTCGTCGTGCCGTACCTGATCCCGCTCGTGGTGTTCGTCGCGCTGATGATCTACAGCGTGGTGCGCAGCCGCTGACGGCTGCGATCAGCGGGCCAGACCGCCCGCCCCCGGCGCTCCGAGGAGCGCGGCGTGGTGCCGCAGCTGATCCTCGATGAAGCTCGCCACGAAGTAGTAGCTGTGATCGTAGCCTTCGTGCCGGCGCAAGGTGAGCGGCTGCCCCGCCGCGGCCGCGGTCTTCTCGAGCAGCTCGGGGCGCAGCTGTTCGTCGAGGAACTCGTCGGCGAGGCCGACGTCGACGCGGGGCGGCGACGCGAAGCGGCGGCCGTCCTCGAGCAACGCGCACGTGTCGTGACGACGCCACGCATCGGTGTCCGGCCCGAGATAGCCGGTGAACGCCTTGCGCCCCCACGGCACCTGCATCGGCGCGGCGATCGGCGCCAGCGCGCTGGTCGACGCGAAGCGATCGGAATGGAGCAGGCCCAATGTGAGCGCACCGTGGCCGCCCATCGAGTGGCCGAGGATGCCGCGGCGCGAGCCGAGGCCGAAGTGGGCCTCGACCACCTCCGGCAGCTCGTGCGCGACCCACGTCTGCATCCGATAGGTCGCGGAGTACGGCGCGACGGTGGCGTCGACGTAGAAACCGGCGGCCTGCCCGAAATCCCAGTCGTCGTCGTCGCCGGGGTAACGCGCGGCGCGGGGGCTGGTATCGCAGGCGACCAGCGCCAGCCCGAGCTGCGCGGCGACGCGCTGCGCACCGGCCTTGATCACGAACGTCTCCTCCGAGCAGCCGAGGCCTGGCAAGCAGTAGACGACCGGCACCGTCGCACCTCGAGCGGCCTGCGGCGGCATGAACACCGCGAAGCGCATGGGCCCCGCGCACGCGGTGCTGTCGTGCTGGTAGAAGCCCTGCACGCCGCCGAAGCAGCGCTGCTCGGATCGGGTGCGGACGGCGTCGGTGCTCATGTGAACTCGACCACCGTGCGGATCGACTCGCCCGAATGCATGAGTTCGAACGCCTCGTTGATGCGATCGAGCGGCAGCTTGTGGGTGATGAGCGGATCGATCTCGATCTTGCCCTCCATGTACCAGTCGACGATCTTGGGCACGTCGGTGCGACCTCGCGCTCCGCCGAAGGCGCTGCCCTTCCACACCCGGCCGGTGACGAGCTGGAACGGGCGCGTGGCGATCTCTTGCCCGGCCCCCGCCACGCCGATGATCACGCTGGTGCCCCACCCGCGGTGACAACACTCGAGGGCCTGGCGCATGAGCTTGACGTTGCCCACGCACTCGAAGCTGTAATCGGCACCCCCGCGGGTGAGCGCGACGAGGTGGGCGACCAGATCGCCATCGACCTGCGTGGGGTTGACGAAGTGGGTCATGCCCAGCCTGCGCGCCAGCGCCTCGCGGTCGGGGTTGATGTCGACGCCGATGATCAGATCGGCACCGACCAGGCGCGCGCCCTGGACGACGTTGAGGCCGATGCCGCCGAGTCCGAAGACGACCACGCTCGCGCCGGGCTCGACGTCGGCGGTGTAGAGCACCGCCCCGAGGCCAGTGGTGACGCCGCAGCCGACGTAGCAGATCTTGTCGAACGGGGCGTCCGAGCGCACCTTCGCCACCGCGATCTCGGGCAGAACGGTGTGGTTCGCGAACGTCGAGCAGCCCATGTAGTGGTGGATCGGCTTGCCGCCGATCGAGAAGCGCGAGGTGCCGTCGGGCATCAGCCCCTTGCCCTGCGTGGCACGGATCGCCGTGCACAGGTTGGTCTTGCGGCTCAGGCACGACTTGCAGCTGCGGCACTCGGGCGTGTACAGCAAGATGACGTGATCGCCGGGCACGACCGACGTCACGCCCTCCCCGACCTCGACCACGACGCCGGCGCCCTCGTGGCCGAAGATCGCCGGGAACAGCCCCTCGGGATCGGCCCCCGAGCGCGTGAACTCGTCGGTGTGGCACACGCCGGTGGCGCGGACCTCGACCATCACCTCGCCGCGGCGCGGGCCCTCGAGCTCGACGTCTTCGATCACCAGGGGTTGTCCAGCCTGCCAGGCCACTGCAGCACGAGTCTTCATGGACGCCTCCGAGGGCGCCGAGTGTAGCGCAAGCGGTCCCAGACCCGGGCGGGCGCGGGTCGATGCGGGTGGACGCGATGCGATGGGTGCCGCGGGATCGCGGCTCGCGGTAAGATGCCGCGTGCGTCGCTTCCTCGGCTGCGTGTTGCTCGTGATCGCCTGTCGTCCGCTGCCGACGACAGCGCCCGCGGGCGAGACGGATCCCGCGCCATCGACTCCCCACGCCGAAACCGACACCGCGCAATCGCCCGCCGCGTTGGCGCCGCGCGAGCCCGACGCCACGGCCACGCGCGAGCCCGACGCCATGGTCACGCGCGATCCCGAAGCGCCCAGGACGCCGCCGGTCACGGTGCCACAGCCGAAACCGGGTCGCGAGCCCGACGCCGCGCCGCGCGATCCCACCGCGCCGGTCGCCTTCGACCGCGGCGCTTGGCCACACTGGGTCGACGCCGACGGTGACTGCCAGGACACCCGCACCGAGGTGCTCGTCGCCGAGTCCGAGATCCCGGTCGAGTTCACCGACAGACGCCGCTGCGTCGTCGCGAAGGGGCGCTGGCGCTGTCCGTACACCGACCGCACCGTCACCGACCCGCGGCAGCTCGACGTCGATCACCTCGTGCCCCTCGCCCACGCCCACGCCGCCGGCGCATCGACGTGGGCTCGCGAGCGCCGCGATGCGTTCGCCAACGACCTCTCCGATCCCGACCACCTCGTCGCCGTCATGGCCGCGGCGAACCGCTCGAAGGGCGCGCGGACCGTGGTGCAGTGGCTCCCGTCCGAGCCGGGATTTCGCTGCGAGTACATCGCGGCGTGGCGCCGCATCAAGCGACGCTGGGCGCTGGCCGAACTCGACGACGAGCGCGCGGCGATCGACGACGCCCTGCGGCTCTGCGCGGCCAAGGACGTGCCCGAGCTGCCCGATGCCGCCGGGCGCTCGCCGAAATCCCAGGATGCCGCCCAGGATCCTGGGCCCACCGCGGCGCCGCGGGGCAAGTCGCCCGCCCAGTGCTGCCGCGTGTGCAAGGCCGGCAAGCCCTGCGGCGACGCCTGCATCTCCGCGAGCCGCACCTGTCATCAGCCGCCCGGCTGCGCCTGCTGACCACCGCCGCTGCCGTCCGAGTCCGTCATGCCCGCTGCCCGCCCGCGCCTCGCGATCCTCGACGCCCTGCGCGGCGCGGCGGTCATGGCGATGATCCATCAGCACGTCGGCATCTGGCTGTGGCGCGGCCCCGATCCCGACAAGACCAACCTCGACTATCCCGGCCTCGTCGCACTCAACGTCGCCGTCGTCGTCGGCGCGCCGCTCTTCTTCGCGCTGTCGGGCGTGGGCACGGCGATGCTCGCACGCAGTCCAGCGCGGCCCGGCCTGGATGGCCTGCTGATGCGCCGCGGCGCCGTGCTGCTGGGCTTCGGGCTCTTGGTGAACCTCGCCACGCCGAGCTGGTTCTCGTGGGGTTCGTTCTTCGCCCTGCACCTGATGGGTGCATCGATCGCGCTGACGCCCTTGTGGCGCCGGCTGCCCGATCGCGCGCTGCTCGGGCTGGTGTTCGCGATCCTCGCCGCGACACCGTTGGTGCAGGCCTGGTTCGATCTGCCCTCGGAGCTCACCAACACCGAGATGCGCGACGTCTTGGCGCCCGGCGGTGTGCTGCGGCTGTGGCTCGCCGGCGGTCAGTACTCGATGCTGCCCTGGTCGGCGACGTTCCTCGCGGGGTTGTGGGCGGGTCGGGTGATCGACGCCGGCCGCATCCGCCCGCTGGTGGTGCTCGGCGTGGTGCTCGTGGCGGTGGGCGGCGTGGGCCACCTCGCCCTCGCGGTGTCGGGCGCGACCGAACCCTCGGTGCTGTGGCGGGCGTTCCGCTTCAAGGTCGGATGGTTCCCTGCGCCGCTGTCGATCGTGATGCCGCTACTCGGCGCGGTGATGTTCATCCTCGCCGGCGCGATCGCCCGCGAGCGCACCCGCCCCCTGGATTCCGACCACGTGTTGGCATGCCTGGGTCGGATGTCGCTGACGGTGTTCATGGTCCACGCACCGCTGTTCCGCGAGCTGTCGCGGCCGGTCGGCATCTGGAGCGCGCTCGATCCTCCGGCGACACTCGCGGTTGTCGCCGCGTTCACGGTGTTGTGCCTGTGGCTGGCTCGGCGGTGGTCGCGGGTGGACTACCGCTGGGGCGCCGAGTGGCTGCTGCGGCGGATCGCCGATCGCCCCTCGGCGCGGCCGTCATAGTTTCTCGAGCATCGGCACCGTCACCACGGTCACACCGCCGGGCGTGCGCTCGAACTTCCGCGCTGCATCGTGCTCGGGGTCGAGGCCGATCTCCATGCCCTCGGGGATGACGCAGCCGGGACCCACGATCACCTTGCGCAGCTTGGCGTGGCGGCAGATCTCGGAGCCAGTGAGGATGATCGAGTCGGAGATGTCGCTGTAGGAGTTCACGCGGGCGTCGGTGAACAGCAGCGAGCGTCGCACTGCGCCGCCCGAGACGATGCAGCCGGCCGAGACCAGCGAGTCCACGGCGTAGCCGCGGCGATCGACGTCGTCGAACACGAACTTCGCGGCCGGACGCTGCTGCTGGTAGGTCCATATCGGCCACTGACCGTCGTATAGATCGAGCGCCGGCGTCACCCGCAGCAGATCCATGTTGGCCTCCCAGTAGGCGTCGAGCGTGCCGACGTCGCGCCAGTATGGCTCGGCGGCGCCATCGGACATCACACAGCTGCCCTGGAACGGGTGGGCGATGACCGCCCGCTCGGCGACCAGGCGCGGCAAGATGTCCTTGCCGAAGTCGTGGGTCGAGCTCGGGTCGGCGGCGTCGCGCTCGAGGGCGTCGACGAGGACGGCGGCGTCGAACACATAGATGCCCATGCTCGCGTAGCACCAGCCGGGACGGCCGGGGATCTCGGGCGGGTCGGCCGGCTTCTCACGGAACTCGAGGATGCGTCCGCCCCCGTCGGCGGCGACGATGCCGAACTCGTGCCCATGCGCGCGTGGCACCTCGACGCATGAGACGGTGACGCCCGCGCCGGCGTCGACGTGGGCAGCGAGCAGCCGCGAGTAGTCCTGGCGATAGACGTGATCACCGGCGAGGATCAGCACGTAGCGCGGGTCGTGCATGCGGATGATGTCGAGGTTCTGGAACACCGCGTCGGCGGTGCCGAGGTACCAGGACGCGCTCTCGGTCTGCTGCTGCGCCGGCCACAGCTCCACGAACTCGCCGAGCTCGCCGCGCAGGAAATTCCACGCCCGCTGGATGTGGCGGATGAGGGTGTGGGCACGGTACTGCGTGACCACGCCGATCCGCCGCACTCCGGAGTTGACGCAGTTCGACATCGGGAAATCGACGACGCGGAACTTTCCGCCGAACGGCACCGAGGGCTTGGCTTGTCCGTCGGTCAGGGCGCCCAGACGCGTACCCCGTCCGCCGGCGAGGACCAGGGCGAGCGAGCTGCGGACGAGCTGGTTGAGATCGTTGCGAGCCTGGACCACGGCGGGAACTTGCCACGAGTCGGGCGCACACGGCAGCGCAACGTCGGACGCGGCTCGAACTCGATGCTTCGCGCCCCGGATGGCGTGTCACGCGAGCGTCGCGATCCAATGGACGATGGCAGAACGCGAGGGCTCGGGTTCAGTCGCCCGCGGTGGGCGTCGCCGCTCGCACCCGGACCAGCCGTCGCCACAGGGCCTCGAGGACCGCCGGCACGCCGCCGCCGGTGTGGGCCGAGATCGGGAACAGCGGGATGCCGCGCTCGCGCAGGGCCTCGCGGAGCTCGGCCACGCGGGCGGCCCCCTCTTCGTCCTGCAAGATGTCGAGTTTGTTCAGCGCGACGACCCGCGGCTTGCCCTCGAACACCGGGCCATACTGCGCGAGCTCGTCCTCGAGGGCATCGAGATCGTCGAGCGGGTTGCGCTCGGGATCGAGGTCGGGCGCGAGCAGGTGCAACAACACCTGGGTGCGCTCGAGGTGACGGAGGAACTGCAGGCCCAGGCCCTTGCCCTCGCTCGCGCCACGGATCAGCCCCGGCACATCGGCGACGACCATCGCCCGGTTCTCGCCGAGGGCGACGACGCCGAGCTGGGGCACCAGCGTGGTGAACGGATAGTCGGCGATCTTCGGCCGAGCCCGCGAGATGCGGGCGATGAACGTCGACTTGCCGACGTTGGGAAAGCCGACGATCCCGACATCGGCGAGCAGCTTGAGCTCGAGCCGGATCGAGCGCTCCTCGCCGGCCGTGCCGGGCTCGGCGTACTCGGGCGCCTGGTTGGTCGAGCTGCGAAAGTGGATGTTGCCGCGCCCGCCCTTGCCGCCTTGCGCGAGCACGAGCCGCTGGCCGGGCGTCGACATGTCGGCCAGCAGGATGTCGGCCGGGCCGTCCCCTGGCCCCTCGCCCTCGACCTGCTCGTCGTCTTCGTCGGGCGCGACGAACAACCCGCCGCCGCCGTCGTCATCGACGAATTCGTCGCGCGCCTCGGGCTCATCGGGCTCGATGTAGACCATCGTGCCGACCGGCACCTCGAGCACGAGGTCTTCGCCGCCGCGGCCGTTCTTGTCCCGCGTGCCCCCTGCCCGACCGCTCTCGGCGACGATCTTCCGGCGATAGCGGAAATCGAGCAGCGTGGTGAGGTGGTGGCTGGCGACGAGGATGACGTCGCCGCCGTGGCCACCATCACCGCCGGCGGGGCCCCCGGTGGGGACGAATTTCTCGCGGCGCCAAGCGACGGCGCCATCGCCCCCACGCCCGGCACGCACGTGCACGCGAACCAGATCAACGAACTTCACGGGGATGGGGGCTCCGGTGTGCGACGCCGAAGCGACACCGCACGCACGCTACGCGATCACTCGGCGGCGACCGCGACCGCGACCGCTTGCGTCACGTCGACGGCCACGAACGCCTGCCGCTCGCGACCACGCTTGTAGAAGCGGACGGTGCCATCGACCAGGGCGAACAGCGTGTAGTCCTTGCCGAGACCGACGCCCGGACCGGCGTGGACGGTGCTGCCGACCTGGCGCACCAGGATGTTGCCGGCGCGCACGACCTGCCCGCCGAACTTCTTCACGCCACGGAACTGCGCCTTGCTGTCGCGTCCGTTCTTGATCGAGCCTTGACCCTTTTTGTGTGCCATTTCGAAGTCTCCTGCCCGGGCGGCGCAGCCAGGGGCCGCGCGCACGCCCGAGGCGTCATCAAGCCTGGATGTTCTCGATCTTGATCTCGGTGAAGAACTGACGATGACCGCGCTTGCGCCGGTAGTTCTTGCGACGGCGGAACTTGTACACGATGACCTTGGGGTGCTTGCCCTGCGCCGTGATGGTGCCGGTCACGGTGGCGCCGGCGACCGTCGGAGTGCCGATGACGGCGTCGGCACCACGACCGACGAGGAGCACGTCGGCGAGCTCGATCTTGCTGCCGACCTCACCGTCGAGCTTCTCGACGCGGAGCACGACTCCGGTCTCGATGCGGTACTGCTTGCCGCCTGTGCGGACGATGGCTTGATCGAAGCTCGACATGGTGTCCTCGTGTGCCACGAACAGGGGGCTCGCCCCGCGGCGGGCCCCCCTCGGGAGTGCGAAGCATATGGATCCGCGGCCCGGGGTCAAGCGAGGCGCGAAGCTGGCGTCGATCCGTGGGGCGCGATCCGCGATCGGGCCGCGGGACGGCCTCGGCGGCGGCCCAGGAGCACACCGCCGAAGATCGCCAGGGCCCAGGCAGCGCTGCCGGCGGGCTGAGCCGCGGCCGCGCACGCACAACCGCTCGGATCGCTCCCGTCTTCGCCGGTGCCCCCGAGCGAGTCGGTGCCTGCACCCCCGGAGCCGCTGTCGTCGGCATCGGTGTCATCGCCATCGCCCGCGCTCGGATCGGTGCCAGTCCCGTCGCCGTCCTCGCCGCCGCCGGCCTCCCCCGCCAGGCCGACCTCGAACGAGACGGTGTCGGTGGCGACGTTGCCGAAGTGGTCGTGCACCTCGATCGTGACGGTGTACGAGCCCTCCGCCAATCCGCCGAAGTTGAGCGCTGCCCGGTAGTCGGTGTCGATCTCGCGCTCGTAGCGCGGCTCGTCGAGGATGATCTCGCCGTCGTGCTCGACACGGACGAGCCAGCCGTAGCCGCCGTAGTTGTCGTCGACCACGGCCCGGAACGCGACGCTGGTCCCCGCCTCGTAGATCTCACCGTCGACGGGTGACTCGATCGCAGCCGTCGGCGCCTCGAGGTCCGGCTCGTTGGTGCCGAACAGCCACCGCATCTCCTCGACGTCGTTCTGCTGGTCTTGGCCCTCGCCGCAGAACATCTCGTGGGTGAGGCGACAGCCGGCCGTGTTGGGCCCCTGGCACTGCGCCTCGCACAACCCCGAGCAGCTGTCGCGGAAGCTGCCGTCGCCGCCACCGCAATAGGACATGACCGAGTTGCAGTCGATGACGTGGTCGAGGCCGTAGGCGTGGCCCGCCTCCTGGCTCGCGGTGTTCGCCATCTGCACCGTCGACGCGCTCGAGAACGTGTACACCACGTGGCGCTGGCCCAGCGCGCCGCAGTCGGCACCCGGGGCGACGCCGCCGGCGGGTGTGTCGATGTTCACGTCGGTCCAATTGCCGCCCATCATCTGCATCGTGTAGGGGATGACCTTGGCCGGCCGCGTCTCGTAGACGACCGTCACGCCGAACGGCGCGAAGTCGTTCTGCACCGCTTGGGCGATCGCGATCGCCTTGGGCTCGCCCTGGTTGAACGCCGGGTAGGTGCCCGTGCGGGCGAGCGCCGAGATGTTCTCCGCCGAGTTGTCGCTGCCCGAGTGCAGCATGCCGCCGGTGAAGTTGAGATACAGCGTATGCTTGCGCGGGTACTCGTTGCCCGGGATGTCCTCGACCGCGAAGATCGTGCCGGGCTCGACGGCGATCGAGCCGTCGTCGATCGCCGAGGGCAGGACCACATTGCCGCGTTGCACCCAACCCGGGGCGACGCCGGTGCGCGGCGCCATGTCGTCGGGGCCAGCCGGCTGCTCCCCGCGCATCACGGCGCCGAGCCGGGCCATGTCGGGCTGCTCGGTGGGCGCGGCGATGCGGCGGGCGGCGGCGCGGGCTGTAGGACTCAGATCGATGTGCTTGGGGCCAGGAGCGGCCGGCGCGTACGGGTGGTAGCCCGGGCCATCGTCGGCCGCAGCCACGGCGGACCCGGCGGGAAGGAGGCACAGGGCGCTGAGGACGAGTGGAAGGCGACGCATGACCGAGGCACAGCGTAATCCAAACATTCCTCGCCGTGCAGGCCATGCATGCCCGGGCCGAGCTCGGCACAAACTTCCGATATCGGGCCGCGCGTCCTAATAGAGCGGGGTGACCGCACGACGACGACGACACCCCGCGCTCCCCGCCGCCCTGCTCGCCGTGGGGATCCTCTCGTTCGGATCGCTCGGCTCGCTCGGATGCACCGCGCTGTCGGGTCCGGCGCGCGCGCCGGGCTCGGGCGGGAGCGACGATTTCCCCGTCGGCCGGACCGACGGCAGTCCGTTCTCGATCGAGGAGCACGAGCGCATCGCGTCCTTCGATCCGTGGGTGACCCAGGCCGCGAAGCGCCACGGCCTCGATCCCGATCTCATCCGCGGCGTCATCTGGGTCGAGAGCCGCTACAACCACCGCGCCAAGAGCCCCGCGGGCGCGCGCGGGCTGATGCAGCTCATGCCCCCGACGGCGGCATGGCTCGCGCAGAAGCTCGGCACCGCCCGCGCGAATCCCTATGACCCCGAGTTCAACGTCGCGGCCGGATCGCTCTACCTGCGCGACATGATCGCACGCTACGGCGGCGACGTGGGCCTGGGGTTGTCGGCCTACAACGCTGGCCCCGGCAACGTCGATCGCTGGCGGGCCCAGGGGCTGCCGCCGCGCAACCGCGAGTACGTGCAGCTCGTGCTCGACGCCAAGGCCCGCTTCGAGGCGGCGTATCACACGACGCAGGCGCGGGCGGTCGACACCCAGCTCGCCCGCGCGCAGGCCCCCGAGCCGCGGCCACCGATCGAGATCCCCGAGCCACCGCCACCTATGGCGCACACCGACGACGGCATCCCGGTGCGGTGGGATCTCGATCGCGTGGATTCCGAGTACCAGCCCGTCGTGGAGGACCCGCCGATGGGCGAGACGCCGCCGCCAGGGCGTGCGGGCAGCAAGGTGCGCGAGGCGGGGCGAGGGCCGGCCGATGGGGTCGACGAGCAGCCGACGTTCGGGGTCGGCGTGTTGCCTTCGGTCCTGCCTTAGGTTCTAGCGCATCCCCGCAGCCCGGCGGCCCGTCTTGTCGAGGTAGTCTTCGAACGAGCCGGGGAAGAAGTCGCAGCCGCCGGCCCCGCGGAGCTCCAGCACGCACGTCGCGACGTCTTGGACCATGTATTGGTCATGGCTGACGAACACCAGCGTGCCCTCGTACTTCTGCATGGCCTCGGTGAGCGCGCGGATCGACTCGAGGTCGAGATGGTTGGTCGGCTCGTCGAGGATGAGGATGTTGTCCTTGGTCAGCGTCAGCTTGGACATGAGCAGCCGGGCGGTCTCGCCACCCGACAGCGCGCGCACCGGCTTGTCCGCGTCCTCGGAGGGAAAGAGCATGCGACCGAGCAGGCCCCGGATCTCCTGCACCGACGACTTCTCGTCCCATTGATACAGCCACTCGAACGCCGTCTTGGCGTCCTCTTTGCTGACGCTCTCCTCGTGGTGCTGCGGCATGTAGCCGACCGACGCCTCGTGCCCGAAGGTCATCTTGCCGCGGTCGGCCTCGAGCTGGCGTGCAAGCGCCCGGCACAACGTGGTCTTGCCGATGCCGTTGGGCCCGACGATCGCGAGCTTGTCGCCGCGCTGCAGCGTGAAGGTGATGTCCTTGAGCACGACCTGGCCGTCGAAGGCCTTGCCGAGCCTGTCGACCTCGAGCACCAGCTTGCCGCTGGGCTTCTTCACCTCGAAGCGGATGAACGGGCGCTGGATGTTCGAGCGCTTGAGATCGACGACGTCGATCTTCTCCATCGCGCGGCGCCGCGACTGGGCCTGACTGGCCTTCTTGGCGTTGGCGCCGAAGCGGCGGATGAAGTCCTGCAGCTCGAGGATCTTCTTCTGCTTGCTCGCGTTGCCCTTCTCCGACTGGGTGCGGAACTCGATCTTCTGCTGGAGCATCTCGTCGTACGCGCCGGGGTAGACGATGATGTTCTCGTAGTCGACGTCGGCAGTGTGGGTGCACACCTCGTTGAGGAAGTGGCGGTCGTGGGAGATCACGACCAGCACGCCGCGGTAATTGTGCAAGAAGGTCTCGATCCAGCGGATCGAGTCGATGTCGAGATGGTTGGTCGGCTCGTCGAGCAGCAAGATGTCGGGGTTGCCGAACAGGGCCTGCGCGACCAACACGCGCAGGCGCATGCCGCTGTCGAGGCGCGACAGGGGCTCATCGTGCATCGAAGGCGGGATGCCGAGGCCGGAGAGCAGCTGCTCGGCCTCGGTCTCGGCGTTGTAGCCGTCCTCCTCGGCGATCGCCATCTCGAGCTCGCCCAGACGCATGCCGTCGGCGTCGCCCATGTCGGCGCCTTTGAGCAGCAGCGTCTCCTTCTCTTGCATGCACGACCACAGCCGCCGGTTGCCCATCACCACGACGTCGCGAATGCGCTCGTGCTCGAAGCGGTAGTGGTCTTGGTGCAGCATCGACAACCGGCTGCGCGCGGGACGGGTGACCTCGCCGTCGTCGGGCTCGAGCTCGCCGGCGAGGATTTTCATGAACGTCGACTTGCCGGCACCGTTGGCGCCGGTCAGGCCGTAGCGCTTGCCCGTGTCGAAGGTGGTCGTCACCGCGTCGAAGAGCTTCTTGCCGCCGTAGGTCTTGGAGACGTTGCTGACCGTGAGCATCGCTGGATTCCTTCGTCGGGGGTCGTCGCGGAGCTCGAGCGAACTCGGCCCGCGTTGGCGGTGTGTAGACAAGACCGGCGGGATACGCCAGCCCAAACGTCCCCCATGGTGCGCTGGTGCCCTGCGCGCGCGCACGCGCGAGGTGACGACGCGGTCGGGCGCGCGCTACCGCGGTGGGCTGCGCGCTGCTAACGTCGCGGCGGTGAGGCCCATCCGGCGCGAGAACGCGAGGCACCGCCGCACACGCAACGCGTTCCCGACGCCATCGCCGTATCGTCCGGCGCTGCTCGCCGGTGTGCTGCTGTGGGTCTCGTGGGAGACGTGTGCGCGCGCCTGCAGCTGCATGCCTCCGCCGGCCCCGCGCGCCGCGGCCGCCGAGGCGACCGCGGTGTTCGAGGGCCGCACGTTCGGTGTCCACCGCGAGGGCAACAAGGTCCGCTTCGCCTTCGAGGTGAGCCGCGTGTTCAAAGGTGAGCTCGGTCCCAGCGTCGATGTGTACAGTCCGGCGTCGTCGGCGACGTGCGGCCGCGGCTTCGAGGCCGGCGTGCAGTACGTCGTGTACGCCCGGGTGTCGCCCGCGGGCGTGCTCAGCGATTCGATGTGCAGCCGCACCCGCCCCTCGCGCAGCGCCGCCGAGGACTTCGCCGAGCTCGGTGCTGGCACCCCGCCGCCGCGGCCGCAGACCACACCGACGTCGGCGCGATCGTCGGTCGAACCACCCCGCATCGAACCCGAACCTCCGCCTGCACCGCCGAGTCGGCGCGGATGCACGATCGGCAGCCCCGCAGACCTCTCACCGCTGGCCCTACTGGCACCGCTGGCCCTGCTGCTCGCGCCGCTGCTGTGGCAGCGCCGCCGCCGCCCCCACGCCCCCTCGGAGTCCACGTCATGACCGATGCACGCTTCACCGTCCCCGTCGCCGTCAACGAGCCCGTGCGGGAGTACGCGCCCGGCAGCCCCGAGCGCGCGCGCCTGCAGATCGAGTTGCAGCGCCAGCTCGACCACCAGATCGAGATCGCGCCGCGGATCGGCGGCCGCTCGGTCCACACCGGTCGCACTGCGAAGATCGTCGTGCCGCACCGGCACGAGCACGTGCTGGGCACGTTCCACCAGGCGGGCCGCGAGGAGGTCGACGCCGCGATCGCGGCCGCACATGCCGCCAAGCCGGAGTGGTCGGCGATGCGCTGGGAGGACCGCGCGGCGATCTTCTTGCGGGCCGCAACGCTGCTCCGCGAGGGCCACCGCGATCGCGTCAACGCATCGACCATGCTCGGTCAGTCGAAGACGGTCCACCAGGCCGAGATCGACGCGGCCTGCGAGCTCATCGATTTCTTCACCTTCAACGTCGAGTACTACACGCGCATCCTCGCCGATCAGCCGTGCTCGCCGCCCGGCGTGTGGAACCGAGTCGAGTACCGACCGCTCGACGGCTTCGTGTTCGCGTTGACGCCGTTCAACTTCACGTCGATCGCCGGCAACCTGCCGACCGCGCCGGCGCTGTGCGGCAACACGGTGGTGTGGAAGCCGGCGTCGACGGCGGTGCTGTCGGGGCACTACCTGATGGCGCTGCTCGAGGAGGCGGGCCTGCCCCCGGGCGTGATCAACTTCGTGCCCGGTCCGGGTGGGGCAGTCGGCGATCCGGTGCTCGCCAGCACCGAGCTCGGCGGGGTGCACTTCACCGGCAGCACCGCGACCTTCCAGGCCCTGTGGCGCACGGTCGGCGAGCGCATCGCCGAGTATCCCCAGTATCCGCGGCTGGTCGGCGAGACCGGTGGCAAGGATTTCGTCCTCGTGCACCCCAGCGCCGACGTCGAGCAGGTCGCCACGGCCCTGCTGCGCGGCGCCTTCGAGTACCAGGGCCAGAAGTGCTCGGCGGCCTCGCGCGCGTATGTGCCCGCATCGATCTGGCCCGAGCTCCGCGACCGCCTCGCTGCGCTGCTCCCCGAGGTCGGCCTGGGCGACGTCACCGACTTCCGCAATTTCATGGGCGCGGTGATCGACGCCCGCGCCTACGCCAAACACTCGGGTGCGATCGCCGAGGCGCGCAGCAACCTCGGCGGCGACGTCGTCGAGATCCTCGGGGGCCACTGCGACGACGCCGAAGGTTGGTTCGTGCATCCCACGGTGATCGTCGTCCGCAACCCGCGGTATCGCACGATGGTCGAGGAGCTGTTCGGGCCCGTGCTCAGCCTGTTCGTCTACGACGACGCGGCGTGGAGCGAGACCCTCGAGCTGGTCGATACCACCACGCCCTACGCGCTCACCGGGGCGGTGTTCGCCCGCGATCGGGCGGTGATCGCCGAGGCCACGGCGGCCCTGCGTCACGCGGCCGGCAATTTCTACATCAACGACAAGCCGACCGGCGCGGTCGTCGGCCAGCAACCCTTCGGCGGCGGGCGGGCCTCGGGCACCAACGACAAGGCCGGCTCGATGTGGAACCTGATCCGCTGGCTGTCGCCGCGCGCGATCAAGGAGACCTTCGCGGCACCGACGGGCTGGCGGTATCCCTCGATGGGTTGATCGAG